>JBBAVM010000004.1:0-24717 GCA_040397685.1 Pirellulales bacterium | reverse complement strand
CCGTCGTGGCGGTAGGTGTCTGGACGCGGTTTGGCGCCATCGCCGCCCGGCACATCGCCAGGCAGACGCGGCGGCGGGTCGCTGAGTTGCCGCAATGGCTGGCGCACGAGCGCCGGGCGGCGAAGGCGGGCGTGAAGCCGGCGGTGCGGCCTGTCGCCAGACCGGTTGTTTCGTGAGCGGGGGGCAATGGCCTGACAGGCTGAAGCGGGTCTTGCGGTGACAGGCTGAAGTGGGTCTTGGGATGACAGGCTGAAGCGGGTCTTGGGATGACAGGCTGAAGCCTGTCCTACTTTTGAAGGATGTATGGCAGGGAGCGTTGGGGTGCTCGGGGCGAGGAGTTTCGTCGGCCGGGCGCTCTTGCCGCAGCTCGAGGCGGCCGGGTGGCGGCCGCTTGCGGTCTCGCGAGGAGAACCCCTGAATCATCCGGGCGGTGAGTCTCGGGAGCGGATCGCGGACTGGATCGCGCTCTGCCCGATCTGGGTGCTCCCTGACCACTTTTCGCGGCTCGAGGCGGCCGGGGCGAGGCGAGTCGTCGCCCTCTCGTCCACCAGCCGGTTCACGAAGCGGGCATCGGCCGACGCGAGCGAGCGGGAGACCGCTGCCAAGCTCGAGGCGGCCGAGGCGGCCTTGCTGGACTGGGCCGGCCGTTCGGGTGTCGCCGCCACGATCCTCCGCCCCACGCTGATCTACGACGGGATTCACGACCGGAATATCGTCCTGATGAAAGCCTGGATCGGCCGGTGGGGATTTTTCCCGGTCGTGGGCGCCGCAGGGGGCTTGCGGCAGCCCGTCCATGTGGACGACGTGGCGGCTGCCTGCGTGGCGGCCCTCTCGGCGGCCGCCCCACGCTCTGCCCCTGAGCCAGGCTCCGCCTATGACCTGTCCGGGGCCGAGGTCCTGCCCTATCGCCGGATGGTCGAGCGGGTCTTTGAATCGATGGGAAAACCCCCGCGGATCGTGTCGCTGCCGCGGTGGCTCGTCCGGGCCGGCGTCCCGCTCCTGCGGGCCCTGCCCCGTTACCGCCATGTCACGGCCGGCATGTTCGACCGGATGGACGAAGACCTCGTGTTCGACCACTCGGCGGCGTCCCAGGACCTCGGTTTTTCCCCGCGGCCATTCGTGCTTCCATCCGCGCCGCCCGCAGGGCATCCTTGAAGGCATGATGCCCAGTCCGGCGGATTCCCAGGTCGAGTCTTCGGTCGCCGCCGCAACGCTGCGGGAGCGGGTCCTGTTTTTCGTCGTCTTCGGGTTCCTGCTCGTGGGTCTGCACGTGATCCGCGATCCAACGACGTACGACAAGACGCTCGTCCCCCGGCTGCTCGCCGCGGCCGCTTTTCTCACCGGCACCATCGCGATCCTGCCCTGGGCCACGCGGCTCGAGCGCAGCGACCTCCGGGTGCTCCGCGACCCGATCGTGCTCTCCTATGCGGCCTATGCCCTGCTCACGGTGGCGTCGCTCACGGTGGCCGTGAACGCGACGGCCGGGTTCACCGACGTGTTCAAGACGCTCGTGGCCCTCGTCGTGCTCGGACTCTCGTGCCTCCTGCTTCCGACCGTGCCGCGGTGGCAGGAATCGCTCGTGAAACTCTGCGTGGTTTCGGCCGCCTTGAGTGCCGCGGCCGGCTGGAGTACGACGCTCCTCCAGTACGGCCTCGGCCTCCATGGCCGCGACCTCATGGAGCGGATCACGGGCCTGCAGTCGAGCGCCAACCTCTACGCCCATTTCCTCGGCCTGCTCCTGCCCATCTGCCTCGTCGGCAGCGTGATCCTCCGGCGCGCCTGGCGCGCGACGGCGATCATCGTGGCGGTCGTCGTGGCGGCGATGCTCGTGCTCCTGCAGACCCGCGCGGCCTACGTGGGCCTCGCGGCCGGGCTCGTGGCCGGCCTCGCGGGGGCGGTCGCTTGTGCCGGCCCGCTCGGCATCTCGCGCCGCGCCCGCAACGCGCTCCTCGGCCTGTTCGTGGGTGGCGTCGGGTTGGCGGCCATGTTTGTCGCCACCGCGCCCGACACCAACCCGCTCGCGCGGCGCGCGCGGAGCATCGTGGTCGAGCCACAGGGTGCGGGGGCCCGGCCCCGGGAGGGCGGGCGGCTCGCGATCTGGGGCCTCACGGCCCGCCTGATCGCTGACCATCCGCTCACCGGCGTCGGGGCGGGCAACTTCACGATCCGGCTCCACGAATACTTCGACACCGGCTTCGAATTCGCCCGGATCCACACCACGAACTGGACCCAGCCGCACAACGACCTGCTCTGGGTGTGGGCCGAGAAGGGCGTGCTCGGGTTGGCGGCGTTCGCCGGCATCTTCATCGCAGCGCTCCTGGCGATCCGTACGGTGCTGCGTTGTGACCCATCCCGCGAGGATGCCTGGCTGGCCCTCGGCATCCTGATGTCGCTCGTCGCCTACACGGCAGGTTCCGTGTTTGACTTCCCGCTCGAGCGGGTGAGCCACCAGGTGGTGCTTGCCGTGTTGCTCGCGGCGGTCGTCGTGCTGCGTCGCGGCACGGCCGAGGCCATCGCACCTGAGGAGGCGAAGCAGGCCGCCACGATGCCCTGGCGCTTCCTCGTGCCGCCGGCCTTGGTCGCGCTCGGGCTGGCGATGGTCTACGCCTGGGCGGCCCGGGCACAGGAGCAGGCGATCGTCAAGGCGATGCTGGCGGAAGATGCCGGCGACTGGCAGGCGGTTGTGAATCACGCGCGGCAGGCCGCCACTTCCTGGCGATCGCTCGACCCGCTCTCGACGCCCGTATCGTTTCGGGAGGGGATGGGCCACATGCGGCTCGGAGACCGTGGAGCGGCCCGGGCCTGCCTGGAACGGGCCCGGAACGAGAATCCCAACCGGATGCAGATTCTCAACAATCTCGGCGTGCTTTGCGCCGACGCCGGGGACTTCGCGGAGGCGATTGAGTGTTTCACGGCAGTGACCCGGCGGTATCCAAACCAGGTCGAAGGCTTCCTCAACCTGGCCAACTGCTACCTCGACAGCGGCCATGCCGCGGCAGCCGTCGCCGTCCTCGAGCAGATTCCGGAGTCGCACCGCAACGACGCCGTGCGGGCCAGCCTCGCCGAAGCCCGGGCGAAGGCGGCGTCGAGCGAATAGGGTTTTTGGTGTTGCGGCGGCCCGCCCGCTGCCGATATCATCTGCACACCCCTAAAGAGGGGGTATTGGACGTGGCTTCTGGGCGGCCGTGGGACGCATGGAGTCGTGCCGATGATCTCGTTCTTCAGGCCCCGAACGGGTGCCCGAAAGCTGCTCTTCGAGCACGTGCCGAAGTGCGGCGGCACGGCGGTGCGCGGCTACCTCGAGCATCACTATCGCGGCTCACGCACGTACCGGGTCTACGGATGGAGACCGGGCGAGTGCGAGACGTTCAAGCGGCTGTCCGAGCGGCGACGGCACGCCTATGACCTCATCATCGGCCACGGCGTCCATGAACTCCTCGACTGGACCGCGCCCGAGACCATCGCCGCGACCGTGCTTCGCGAGCCGGTTGATCGGATCGTCTCCCACTACTACTACGTGCGTGAGAAGCCGGAGCACTATCTGCACGCCGCCGTCGCGACGGGGAACCTGTCGCCCGGGGCCTACGTGGCGGCGGGGCTCAGCGACGAACTGCGAAACCACATGGTCTGCCGCTTTCTCGGCGTGAGGCCGGAGGTCGCGGTACGGGATCCGACGCGGGCCGTCGAGGGAGCCTGGGACGTGCTGCAAACCCGCTATCGGATCGTGGGCATCGCTGAGCGGCTCGACGCGGCGATGGAGGCGATCCGCACGGCCGTGGGGTTCGACGGCAGATTCTCAGGCGAGCGCGTCAACGGCACGCGAAACCGCCGGCCGACGACGATCCTGTCGCCGGAGGATCGCCGGTTGATCGAGGAGCACAACGCCCTCGACATCGAGCTTTACCGGCGTGTCGCGGCGGCGGCGCCGCGGTAGGACAGGCTTCAGCCTGTCATCCTGCGATGAAATAGCTTGTGACAGGCTGAAGCCTGTCCTACGTGCGGAGGACGCTGATGCGGAGCGGCGGTGTGGCCGGCATGATGCCGGTGATCACGAGGCTGCCCGGCGTATAGGTCGTGTTCGTGGGTATCGCGTCGTCGAGCAGGACGTTCACAGCCGCGTTGAGCGCGGTCGGGTTCTTGGCCGCGGTGATCGTGGAGCGGAGCGTGGCACCGGCCTGCACGGTGCGGGCGCCCCAGTAGAGGCCCGCAAAGAGCACTTCCGAACCGGCCGGCAGGACGAGGTCCGAGTCACTCGAGTTGAACGTGGAGGGATCGGTATCCACGTCTACATAGGTCATCGTGAAGTCGTTGTTGTTGAGCTTCGCACCCACGCTGTTTTGCACATCCGCGATCTGCTTTGAGTTGTTCGGTGGCGAGCGGGCGGCTGCGTCGGGCGGATGAGCGGGCAGATCTGGTGAAGGGATTCAGCAACGGGCTGGGCATCGTGGCGTTCTCGTCTCCGGTACGGCAGGCTTGCGGCCGATGGCCGGGTCTTCGGCATCGGCAGACTCTTCGCGATTGGCGGTTTGTGGGCAGGTCGCCCAGGCAGAACAACCCGCACACCCCGCCCATAACCTAACGGAAACCTACAGCCGTTTCAGCCTGCCACCGGAGGCCCGAAGGCGTCTGAAAAACCCTCATCTCCACTGCTTCTTTGGCTCCGCGGGTGCCGATACCACCTCGGGTTGTAGGGGTCTTAGGGTTTCTCCCCAGGAGGCGGGTCATGGCGGTCGCAAGCATCGTGAGCAAGAAACGGGCCATCCGCTGGGTCCAGCTGGTGTGTGAAAGCTTGGCAGCGCTGCTGGTGGCAGCGCTTTTCTCCGCCCACGGGGCTGCGGTCGCCCAGACGGTGATCGCCGGGGAGCCCGACCCGTTCGCCGGTATTCCCGCTGCGGTGGAAGCGGAAGCCAGCGCGGACGCACCGCTTCAGGACGACGCCTGCATGCGGGAGATCCGCCGCTGCTGCTGCCCGAACTGGACGCATTACGCGATTTTCGACGTGCTGTTTCTCCAGCGGAACAACGCGATCGGCAACGCCCCGCTCGTGATCAACTCCGACACCGGCACGCCCGCGATGACGCAGCAGGACTTGTATCCCTCCACGGCCACCGGCATCCGGCTGTTCTACGGCCACCTGTTCACCGATACGCTCGGCTGGGAGATAGGCTACACGGGCATCTACGGCATGTTTGGCAGTGCGACCGTGACGGGCCCGGCGAATCTCGAACTGCCGCAGCCCCTCGGCCTGGCCGTCAACAACTTCAACGATGCCGACCAGGTGCGGGCCACCTACTGGTCCACGCTCAACATCTTCGAGGCCAACGTCTTCTGCTACGACTGTTGTCAGGAGTGCGGCCCGGACTGGTGCGGCCTCACCCGCTGCAAGCCGAACTGCCACTGCGTGGACTGGCTGGCGGGCTTCATCTGGGCCGGGCTCGACGAACAGGCCGGGCTCAACGCCATCTGCTGCAATCCGCCGGAGCCGGCGAGCTATAACGTGCGGACGAGCACCAACTACTTCGGCGCCCAGATCGGGCAGCGGGGTCGCCGCGAGTGGTGCCGCTGGGCGGTCGAGGGCTGGTGGAAGACGGCGCTCTGCGGCACGAGCGCCTACCAGGCCGCCGATCCGATCGTGGGCTCTATCTCCGGCCAGGAGCGCGGGGCCGAGTCGGCGACGGCCTCGGGCGTGGGCTTCATCGGCCAGTTGAACGGCACGCTGATCTACAGGATCACGCAGCGGTGGGGCCTGCGGGCCGGCTACAACTTCTATTGGCTCACGAATGCGGCTCTGGCCCCGTCGCAGTGGGATTTCAATACGGTGGCCGGTGCCGGCACGGGCATCAACGACAACGGCACGCTGTTCCTGCACGGTGCAAATCTCGGTGCCGAGTACCGCTGGTAGACGCAGGCCGACGACCCTTGCTGGCGCTGCGGGCTTCCGTGTCCTCCCACGCAAGCCCGACGCGCGAGCGAGGGAAACCGCCACGCAAGCCCGACGCGCGAGCGAGGGAACCCCGCGCTACTTCCGCAGGATCGCGACGCGGAGCGGCGGATAGCTCACGTTCGACTGCGGAAGCGTGTAGGAGCCGGCGCCCGAGGTCGAACGAACCTTCCGCACGCCGTTGGTGCGGCCGAACTGCCCCTCGACGTTGAAGATCTCGGTGTCGTTGATCGCCGCGGAGAAGACCTCGGCCCGGCTGCCGGCGTAGGCGGCGAACGCGGCCTCCCGGGTCTTCGAGAGCCCGGAGTAGGTCTCGACGAGCGAGCCGCCGCTGGACCCGGCCGACACGAGGATCTTGTCGGCGTTGCCCGGCACGCTCGACGGCAGCCGTGCCACCGACGCGCCGCGGCTGTAGCCATTCGCGAACGGATTGAACGAGTTGAGCAGGGCCGGCCGCGCGGGCTGGCCGTTGTAGACGTTCACCGTCGCCCGGATGCCGGGGCCGCTGCCGGTGACGAGCTCCATGATCCCGTCGGGCGTCGAGGACGTCCGCGATCGGCCGCTGAATGAGCCGATGTCGGCCGTATCGACGAACACCCCGCTGCGGTAGCCCGCCCCGAAGGGCTGCAGCTGGCGGATCGGCGTACTTGCGACGGGTGTGGCGGCCCCCGGCGTGACGTCGAAGACGCGCACCGTGCCGCCACGGCTCTGGGCGGCGACGATCTGGATCTTGCCGGCGGCGGTGATCGGGCCGGCCGAGATGTTGAGGCCGCCGGTGTATGCCCGACCGAAGGGGAAGAAGTTGTATTGCGGCAGCGGGGAGCCGGTGTTGGAGAAGACGCGGACTTCCGCGGGCCGGCCCGGGCCGGGGGCCGTGAGGATTTCGGGGATCCCGTCGCCCGTGACATCGGCGCCATAGACGCGGGCACCGCCGCGGAAGCTCGGCTCGTAGGCGAAGAACGGGATGATCCGATCGGCGCCCGTGTCGGGATCGACGACGCGGACGAACGGCCCGGTGATGCAGCCGATGTCGGTGCCCACGATCACGCCACTCGGCGGGACGACGATCTCCGCGGTGTCGGTGTTGTTCGAGGGATCGGGGTCGTACTCCGTGGCGGAGACGGTGGCGGTGTTCGTGAGCGTGCCACCCGTCGGGGTGGTGACTTTCGCCGAGATCACGAGGCTCGGCGTGGCGCCCTGCACGACCGTGCCCACGGTCCAGATGCCCGTGCCGACGTCATACGCGCCGACCGTCGGCGTCGCCGATACGAACGTCAGGCCAGCCGGCAGGTTGTCACGCACCAGGACGTTCGTCGCCGTGTCGGTGCCGTAGTTGGCGACGGTGAGCGTGTAGTAAATCGTCTCGCCGATCGAGGGCTGCGGCGTATTCACGGTCTTGAAGATCGCGACGTCGGCCTGCTTGGGAACGACCGTGGACTCGCCGGTGTTGTTGTTCAGATCGGGGTCGGGCGTGGTGCTCGTGGCGGTGGCCGTGTTTTTCTGCGGCGAGACGGGGCCCGACGAGGGCGCAAGCACCTTGGCGACGAGGGTGAGCGTCGGCGACGCATTCGCCGCCACGGTCCCGAGCGTCCAGACGCCGCCTGTAAACGTGCCAGTGCTCGGCGTGGCGCTCACGAACTGGAGGCCCGCGGGGAGCGTGTCGGCGAGGCTGACCGCCTGCGCGGCGCTGGGGCCCAGGTTGTCGAGCGTGATCGTGAAGGTGACGTTGTCGCCGACGTTCGGCGTGGCGTCGTTCACGGTCTTCGTGACATAGAGATCGGCCTGCTGCGGGTCGGTCGGGGTGCGGGCCGAGTTGTTCTTGTCGTTTGGATCCCAGACGTCGCTATGGGTGATCGTGGCGGTGTTGAAGGCCACGCTCGTGTTCACAGCCTCGACGACGAGCGTGAGGACGAGCGTTTGCCCCGGCGCGATGGAAGGCACGCTCCACACGCCACCGGTCGCCGATTCCTGAAATCGCGTGCCGGCTGCGGGCGTCGCCGAGATGAAGGAGACGTTGGCCGGAAGGGCGTCGGTCACCTCGACGTTCGTGGCCACCGCCGTGCCGAGATTGAAGAGCCTCACGGTATAGGTCACCGTATCGCCCACGTTCGGCTGCACGTTGTTCGTCGTCTTTTTCACGCCGAGGTCGGCGTATTGCGGCGTCTCGGTGACGCTTCCGGTGTTGTTGCTCGGATCGGGGTCGTATTCGTCCGACTTCGTGACACTCGCGACGTTGGTCCGGGCGGGCGGGATCGTGTTCACGGCCGGCGCGAGGACCTTCGCCACAATCGTGAGGGTCGTGGAATCGCCGGACGCGACGGTGCCGACGGTCCAGACGCCCGTGCCGGCGTTGTAAGCGCCCTGGCGCGGCGTGGCGGAAATGAGCTGCAGGCCGGCGGTCGGGAATTGCTCCGTGACCTCGACGTTGTTCGCGGCATCGGGGCCGTTGTTCGAGAGCGTGACGACGAATGTGATCGTGTCGCCGACGTTCGGGGTGGCGTCGTCCACCGTCTTTGTGACGGCGAGATCGGCCTCGCGGGTGGTGACCGTGGACCGGCCGGTGTTGTTGTCGGGATCGGGGTCGTATTGATCGGCATGGGACACGGCGGCGACGTTTGTGAACGAGCCGGGGCCGGCGACGGCGGCGACGATCGTGAGCAGCTTCGACGCATTGATCGCCAGCGAATTCACCGTCCAGACGCCGGTCGCCGGGGCGTAGCTCGTGCCGGCGGCGGCGCTCGCGGAGACGAATGTGAGGCCCGTCGGCAGCAGATCCTGCACCGTCACGCCCGTGGCCGGGTCGGCGCCGTTGTTCGTGATCTTCACCGTGAACGTCACCTCGCCGCCCACGTTCGGCGTGGGGTCGTCCACGGTCTTCTCGACGGCGAGATCGGCGTATTGCGGCGTCTCGGTGGCGTTGTCGGAATTATTCGACGGATCGGGGTCGTATTGGTCGCTCGTCCGCACGCGTGCGGTATTGGTCTGCGGCAGTGGATTGCCCGACGTCGGGGCCAGCACGCGAGCCACGATCTGGAGCGTCCGGGGGAAGAATGTGTCCACCGTGCCCACGGTCCAAATACCGGTGGTCGAATCGTACGCGGCGGAGTTCGAGGATGAGATGAATTGCAGGCCGGACGGCAGGAGTTCTTGCACCGTCACTCCGTTCGCCGTATCGCGGCCGCGGTTCGAGAGCGTGACGGTGTAGGTGATCGTGTCGCCGACGTTGGGCCGGGCGTCGCTCACGACCTTCGTGACCTTGAGGTCGGCGTACTGAGGCGTTTCCGTGACGCTGTCGGTGTTGTTCGAGGGATCCGGGTCGTACTCGGTGCCGGAGACGGTAGCCGTGTTCGTGACGGCCGACGGGATGCCGCTCGCAGGGGTGTCCACCGTGGCGACGATCGAGAGGATCGGGAAGTCGGCCGTGCCGACCGTGCCCACGGTCCAGATGCCGGTGACCTGGTCGTAGGTGCCCTGTGTGGCACTGGCGGAGACATACGTGACGCCTGCGGGCAGCCGGTCGTTGACGACGACGTTCGTCGCCGTATCGGGGCCGAAGTTGGCCACGCCGATCTCGAACGTGATCGTGCCGCCGACCTTCGGGGTGGGATTGTCCACGACCTTGATGATCGCGAGGTCGGCCTGCTTCGGCGTGACAGTCGAACTGTCGGTGTTGTTGTCGGGGTTCGGGTCGGGCGTGGTGGACGTCGCCGTCGCCGTGTTGGTGCGGGACGGGGCGGGGCCGGACGACGGCGCGGTGACCTTGGCCACGATCGTGAGGAAGCCTGAGGCGTCGGAGAGCAGGGTGCCCACGGTCCAGACGCCCGTGCCCGAGACGTAGGTCCCTGTGCTCGCGCTGTGGCTCACATACTGCAGGCCGTCCGGCAGCAGATCGTTCAGCACGACGTTTTGCGCCGCGCTGGGCCCGAGGTTGTCGAGGTTGATCGTAAACGTGACGTTCTCGCCCACGTTCGGCGTCGGATTGTTCACCGTCTTCGAAACGACGAGATCGGCCTCCTGGGGGTCGGTCGGCGTCTTCGCAGTGTTGTTCCTGTCGTTCGGATCCCAGACGTCGCTCTTCGTGATCGTGACGGTGTTGAAACTGCGGCCCGGGGCGGAGGCGGTGACGACGATCGTGAGCGTGAGCGGGTTGGCGACGCCCGCGGTCGTCGGCACCGTGGGGATGCTCCACACCTTCGTCCCGGTATTGAAGGTGCCGGCGGAGGGCGTGGCCGAGACGAATGTGACGTTCGCTGGCAGCGTGTCGGTGACCTCGACATTGGTGGCGGCCGACGTGCCGAGGTTGTAGAGGCTGACGGTGTAGGTGATCGTGTCGCCGACGTTCGGCTGCACGTTGCTCGTCGTCTTCTTGACGCCCAGGTCGGCATACTTCGGCGTCTCGGTCGCGGTGCCGGTGTTGTTGCCGGGATTGGGGTCGGGCTCGGCCGACTTCGTCACCGTGGCGACGTTCGTCTGCGCCGCGGGGATCGTATTCACGGCCGGCGCGAGCACCTTCGCCTGGATCGTGAGCGTCTGCTTGTTCGCCGCCCCGGCGAGGACCGTGCCCACGGTCCACAGGCCCGTCCCCTGGTTAAAGGTCCCCTGGCTCGGCGTGGCCGAGAGGAATTGAAGGCCGGAGGTGGGGAACTGGTCGGTCACCTCCACGAGGTGGGCCGTGTTCGGGCCGTTGTTCGTGAGCGTGACGGTGAACGTGATCGTGTCGCCCACGTTCGGCGCCGGGTTGCTCACGGTCTTCACGACGGCGAGATCGGCCGTGTTGGCGGTGATCGTGGCCGAGCCGGTCGTGACGTAGTTGTTGAGCTGGCCCTGGCTCGTCGAGCCGGAGCCCGTGCGCTCGAAGGCATTCGGGTTGTTGGGCGTGATCTGGCCGGGCGAGCCGGAGAGGCTCGACCACTGGATCTGGTCGGTGTTCGTGATCTTCTCGTTGGCGGCCAGCGGGCCGCCGAGGGTGCCGGTTACGGTGAGCGTGATCGTGCGGCCGGCGGGCAGCTTCGGCAGGTCGAAGCCGGTGCCGGTCGTCGTGAGCGTGCTGCCCGCGAGGCTGAAGTTCGCCGTCGTGACGAGCCCGGCGGTGTCCACGACGCTCGTGAGCGCCGGACCAAGAATCTTGGCCGGGATCACGTCGTTGAGCGTGACGTTGAAGGCGTCGGTGTCGCTCGTGCCGGCCTGCTGGATCACGATCGTGTAGGTGACCGGGTCGCCGGCGTTGCCGCGGAAGCCTCCGACGGTGGCCGACTTCGTCGTCAGGAGCTTGGGCTCGATCACCGTGACGGGCCCGCTCGAGGCGGTCGGCGACTTGTTGGCTCCGGAGTTCCAGGCGGCCTGCGCCTGGTTGACGAGGTTCACGCCGCTCGTGTTCGAGTTCACGTTGAGCACGACCGTTTCGATCGTGAACGTGACCGTCTCGTCGGTGGAGCTGTCGGTGTCGCTGTTGACGATGTCGCCGAGGGACCAGGTGGCCGTCGTGCCGCTATTGGTGAGCGCGGGCGCCGAATTCAGGCCCGGCACGGTGAGCTTGCCGGGATCGTCGTTGACCGCCGAGACGACGCGGACGAACGCCATCCCCGGCCCCATCGAGTCGATGAGCTGCGCGGCCGGGGTTCGGCCCTGCGGGATCTTCATCGTCACGGTGTAGGTCGCCGTCTCGCCGATCACGGCCTGCGTGGCCGAATTCGACGCATTCACGATCGACGTGGTCACCAGCGCCTTGGACACCGTCGGCTGGGCGACCGTCACGACCGCATTGTCGCTCGTCTTGTAGTTGTTGAGCTGGCCCAGGGTCGTCGATTCGGATCCGGTGCGCTCGTAGGCGTTGGGGTTGTTGGGTGTGATCTGGCCGGGATTGCCGGGCAGGCTCGTCCAGGTCTCGGTGGCGACGTTGTTGATCGCCTGGCCGGCCGTGACATTCGCGTCGACCTTTGCCTGGAATTGGAGCGTGCTCGTCTGGCCGGGCGTGAGCTGCGTGTAGGTCGCCGTGAAGGCATCGCCGCCGCCACTCGTGGCGAGCGTGGTGGGGGCGACGCCGGCGGTGTTGCGGAGCGAGCCCGGGATATAGGTGAAGCCGCCCGGGAATATGTCCTGAAGATCGACGTTGTGCGCCGTCGTCTGGCTGGCGCTGACCAGAATCGTGAACGTCACCGTGTCGCTCGCCTGCGCCGTCGTCGGCGTCACCGACTTGTCGATCGTGAGCTTGGGCTCGATGACGGTGACCGGCCCCGACTTCGCGGCGGGCAGCTCGGTGTGGCCGGTCCAGGTGAGCTTGGCGTTGTTGGTGAGCTGCGTGCCGGCCTTGTTCGTCGAGACGTTGAGCACGACGGCCTCGTACCGGAGCGTGACGCCGGAAAGCGTCGGGTTCTTGTTGATCACGTCTCCGAGGTTGAACGTGACGGTACGACCGCTATTGGTGACGACGGGCGTCGCGGAACCGGTGAAGCCGACGCCGGGGTCGATGACGGGGCTGCCGACCATCCGCACGAATGCCAGCCCCGTAGGCAGCGAATCGACGACCACGGCGTTCGGCGTTGTGCCCAGCGGCACATCGACCGTCAGGTCGAACGTGGCAATTTCGCCGATCACGCCCTGCGTGTTGGAGTTGAAGGAGTCCACGATCGACGTGCCGACGAGAGTCTTCGTGACCTGCGGGGCCTGCACGGTGACCGTCGCCGTGTCGGAAAGCCCGGCCGGCGGCAGGAAATTGGGGCCGCCCGGCTGCGACGCGTAATTCGTGAGCGTGGCGGTGTTGGTGGCGACGTCGAGCGGAGCGACCGTCGGCAACAGCTGCAGGTCGTAGGTGATGATGGCGATGTTGCCGCCCGTGTCGATCGTCACGCCGGCGGCCGTCTTGCCTGGATCGAGCGAGCCGCTCGACGGCGAGGGATCGACGAGCGTGATGCCGCCGGCTGAGAACAGGCTGCCGGTGAACGCGATCGCGGCGCCGGTGCCGTCGGTGACCTTCAGGTTGAGCCCCGTGGTGTTCGTGGGGATCCGCATCTTCGTCGCGTCGAAGACGTCCTTGAGCTTGACGTCGAAGGCGCCGTTCGGGCCGCTGCCCGTGTTTTGCACGACGATGCAGAACTTCACGAGGTCGTTGCCGAGCACGTTCGAGAGCGTGGAGTTGATCGGCGTGGAGGCGAGGCCGCCGGAGGTGATCGTGCCGGTGAAGGCGGCGCCGGGCTGGCCGGGCTGGGAGAAGGTCACGCCCGCCGGGGCGACCGTGGGGGGCGTGAATACGCCGGCGGCGTTGGTCGTCGAGACGACCCCCTTCGTGATGCCGAGCAGCGGCTCGGAGATCTTCACCTGCGCGAGCGCCGTGTTGCTCGTGAGCACATCGCCCGTCTCGTTGCGCTCGGTCTGCTCGGCCTGGTTCGTGAGCAGGAGGCCGTCGGCGAACGGCCGGTTGGTGGCCGTGACGGTGAACAGGATGTCGGTGACCGCGGGGCGGTTCTGGGTGTCCTCGAACGTGCCGAAACTCCAGGTCAGGCTGTTCGCGGCGGTATTGGCGACTGCGGTGCCGGGATTGGGGCCGCCGATCGGCGGTTGCGAGAACGTGTCGGTGGGGCCGAAGCTCCACGTGCCGGTTGCAGGTACGGTGGCCGAAGGGCCGCCCCCGGCGAATGTGAGGTTCTGCGCCGCGAAGATCGGCAGCGGCAGGAAGTCGGAGACCTTGTAGTCCTTGATGCTCGAGAATGGCAGCGAATAGGTGAGTCGGAACGTGACCGTGTCGCCCGCCGTGACGACCGGCGTGCCCGACGTCGGCACACCGTTGACCGCGTAGACACTCTTCGTGGCGGCGCCGCTGACGAGCGTGAACGACGCCGACGAGCCATCGCTGACCGTGCTCGACGTGGGTGTGAGATTCGAGAAGGCGAGCACCGTGGCGGTCGTATCGGCCTCGTCGCCGAGCACGTCGCCCTGCACCACGTCGGCACCGGGCCGGGGCGTGACGCGGTATTGGTTGAGAATGCGGGCGCGAAACGTGATCGTGCCCGTCGTGCCGGGGCCGCCCGGCAGCGGATTCGGCGGCGTAGACGACGATCCGGTGCCCGTGTTCGGGATGCCGGCGCCGATGACCTTGCCGCCGGTCGTGAGGCCGAGGGCCTGCAGCTGGGCGGAGACGTCGAAATCGACGTTCGTCGAGCCGTTGGGCTGCACGGCGACCGTGTAGTTCGCCCCCGCGAACGGCTGCGCCGTGAACGTCTCCGTCTTCTGGGTGAACGTGAGCTTCGGCGTAAACGAGGCGTCGAACTCCTGGCCGTCGGAGATCACGTCGCTGACATCGAAGTTGTCGAGCGCAAAATAGTCGCTCACCTGGAAGTTGAGCGTGTATTCGACGAGGTCGCCGGCCCGCGGTGAGCCGGGGTTCGTGAGGTCGGTGGCCGACTTTTGCAGGGCGACCGTGCGGGCCGTGAGCGTGTGCTGGGCATTCGCGTCGGTGGGATCGCTCGTGATCGACTGCGGCCCGGGGAAATTCGGATTCGCACTCGTCCAGGTGCCGGTCGCGTTCGACGTGTTGGTGGCGATCGCCGTACCGCCGGTGCCGAGCGGGATCACGTCCTGGCCGAGGCTGTTGTCCTGCGGCACGAAGTAGGTGAACGTCAGCACGGCGTCGGAATCGCTGCCGGTGCCGACGACCTTGTCGAACCGGCGGGAGAGCGTGCCGCCGGGCGTGGACGTGCTCGGCGTGGCGACGGGCGTGATCGTCGTGGAGCCATTGCCAGTGACCGTGTTCACCGAGACGAACTGGACGTTGTTCGGCAACGCGTCGGCGAGCAAGAGATTGTTCACCGTCTGCCCGGGGGCGACGGCCATGCTCACGGTGTAGGTGTGCTTGAAGTTCGGGCCCGTGGCCGTCTCGGCCTCCGGAGCGCTTGACGTCTTCTTGAGACGGAAAAGCTGCGGCTCGACCGGGTCGGTCGTGGTCGCGCCGAGCGTCGCGACGTTTACCGTCGGATTGCCGGAGGCATCGGTCTGGAATTGAAACCCGCCCGTCGCCGTGACCGGATACGACGCGTTCGGCTGGGCGAGCGGGCTGATGACGCCGGTGAAGTTGATCTCGGCGGCCGGCTGCTCAGGGCCGTAGCTGCCGAAGGGCAGCTGCACGACCACGAGCTGGTCGCCCGGCTTGCCGCTCACGATGAGCGCGGTGCCGTCGGGATTCTTCGCGAAGGGGTGCGTCGCCTTGCCCTGCGCGTTGAACGTGAGCACGGTCGGCGTGAGCGAGAGGCCGTTGTAGGTGGCGCTGCCCGGCTTGAACGAGATGCCGTCGTTAGGGGTGGGCGGGGCGTCGCCCGTGGCGGGCATCACGATATCGACGAAGGGGCCGTAGCCGATGTCGGAGGCGAGCGTTGCCGTGTTGTCGAACGTGACGGTGAGCGGGATCTCCTGGCCGATCAAGGCGGTCGAGCCACCGGTCACGGTGGCCATGGGGATCGCGGCGAGGGCGAGTTTGCGCTCGAGCACTTCCGCCTCGAGCCGCCGGGCGGCCCGTGCCCGCCCACGTTGCCTCACCAGACTCCTGCCCGAGCGGGAGAATCTCCCGAATACCGTTGACACCATGCGCCTGCCTTCCACGTGTGAAAATCAGCATCGGGCCGCGGTGTTTGCCGGGCCCACAAAAAGTCGCCAGTCAGCCCAGTCCGTGCAGGCCGCACGCCCGGAATCTCCAGGGTAGCACCCCTTGAACCGCGAATCACGCTCCGGGCGGCAGGACGTGCCACGGGCCGGCCGGAGCCGGGAAACGCGGCTCATCCCCCCGGGCCGGATATGCCGAAAAACGGGATGGGAACGGTTGTTCCGCATGGATGGATCGTGCGCCGAGGGCAGGCTTTGGCATGGGTTCCGTGAGGGTCAAGACGGCATTCGCGCTCGCTACGATACTCGTCTGCGCCGGCCTCACGGGTCGGGCCGAGGAGGATGCCGCCGTCGCGGTCGAAGACGTGGCGGAAGTGCCCGTGGAGGCTGCTGCCGATGCCGGCCCCTACCCGCCCTGCGGCGAAACCGACATCTGCGTGCCGGTCCGGCCGGCGTTCTCCGATCTCGGCCACGGCTGTCCCGAAACCTATGCCTTCTTCAACACGCTCTTCCTCCAGCGCGACAACCAGTCGATGGGCAGGCCCCTCGTCGTCGATGGCCCGGGGGGGCCGGGAGTAATCTCGGCCGGTGATCTGTCGTTTGCGACGCAGCCGGCGTGGCGGTTTTTCCTCGGTCAGGCCCGCGGCTGTGATCCCGGTTGGGAGGTCGGCTACCTCGGCGTCTGGGGCATGTTTGCATCGCGGACGGCCTCGAGCCCCACGGGCACGCTCGAGGCCCCGGGGCCGCTCGGCCTGCAGCCCGGCGTGCTCAGGGATGCGGACGTCGCGCGGGCGTCGTACCGCTCGTCGCTCAACTCCGCCGAATTCAACCTTTTTCGGCGGGTGGCCGACCGCGGGCCGGACCGCCTCGCCGGCGAGCCGTGGCGCCGCTCCGGCTGCTACGACGGCGGGTCGTTCGACTGGCTCTGCGGCTTCCGCTGGGCCGGGCTCGACGAGACGGCGCTCCTGGCGTTCACGCCGCCGGGCAACGCCGGCGCTGGTCTCTACGGCGTGTCGAGCACGAGCAACATCTTCGCGGCCCAGGTCGGGGCCCGGAGCCGGATGGCGTGGGAGCGCTGGGCCTTCGAGAGCTGGGGCAAGGTGGGCTTCGGCGGCACGGCCATGAGCCAGGCGCAGCAGCCAATCGTGAACTCCGTGATCTCCTCCGGCGGTGTGCCGTTCGTGGAGCGGTCGGCCCGCTCGGCGACGGAGGGCGGCACCGGCCTCATCGGCGACCTCAACTTCACGCTCGTCTATCGCATCGACGACACGTGGGGCCTGCGGGTGGGCTACAACCTCATCTGGCTCTCGGGCGTCGCGCTCGCGCCGAATCAGTTCGACTTCGCCGCCCCGCCCGCCGGCGGCACGGGGCTCAACGGCGGCAGCGGAGTTTACCTCTACGGCGGCAACCTCGGCCTCGAGGCCCGCTGGTAGGCGACGAGCCTTGTCGCGGCTACGTCACGCTCACGACTTCGATGTCGAAGACGAGCGTGGCGTTGGGCGGGATGCTGCCCTGCCCGGACGTGCCGTATCCGAGCGCCGACGGGATGATGAGCTGCAGACGGTCGCCGGCCCGCCGGCCGAGCAGCCCCTCGTCCCAGCCCTTGATCACCTGCCCCTGGCCGAGCGTGAATTCGAACGGCGACCGGCCCGGGTCGCGCGAACTGTCGAACTTCGTGCCGTCGAGCAGTGTGCCGGTGTAGTTCACCAGGAGCTTTCGGCCCGCCGTCGCGGCCGTGCCCGTGGCGGATCCGCTCGCGAGTGTGATCGACTGGAGGCCCGTGGACGACGTCACGATGTCGGGGTTGGTCCGGGCCGGCGGAGCGGCCACTTCGACCTGGCGCCGGAAGGCGCCGAATCGGGAGAACGGCCCGACGGCCCCCGTCGCGAGTCCCGTCGTGCCCAGGCTCTTCACGCCCGCCGCGCCAAGGTAGCCCTGCGACGAGAGGAGCGTCTCGGCCCGGCCGTCGCCATTGGTGTCGATCGCCGCCACGCCGCCCGGCGCGGCCTCGCGGCCGAGGTCGCCGAAGGCGTTGAACACGGCGAGGCGCCGGTTGGCCGCCTTCGCGACCGTGCCGTCGTAGACCTCGGTGCGTCCGCGGCTGCCGCCGCCCGTCACGAGGATCTCAGGGATGGTCCCCGTGTCGATGCGGGTGGCCGACACCGTCAGCCCAGCCCGGTCGCGGCCCACGTCGGGCCGGATCGTGTCGATCACGACCGGCTTCGCCCCCGAGAGATCGACGACCCGCACACGTGGCGCAACCCCCGCCCCGGTGGCGAGGGCCAGTTCGGCCCGGCCGTCCTGCTTCGCAGCATCGGTCGCGCGGCCGTTTGAAAAGGTGCCGAAGTCGGCCGCTGCGATCCCGCCGCCCACGCCCGGGCGCGTGAGGGTGCGGAAGGGGGCGTTTTCCACGGGGTCGGCGTTCTGGGGCGTCGGCTTCCGCGCGAGAAACACCTTCACCTCGCCGCCGCCGGCATCGCCCAGCGCGAAGTCGTCGCGGCCGTCGGCGTTGAAATCGCCGGCGGCGACGGTGAGCCCGCGGGTGGAGCCGGCGAAGGGCGTGGTGCGAAACTCCGGCCGCTCCTGCCAGGTGCCGGCGTCGGAGAGCGCGAAGACCTTCAACAGCGCCGGCACGCCCCGGCCCGGGACGACCGCGACCATCGGCCGGTTCGTGCCGTCGAAGTCGCCGACGGCCGCCTGGATTCCGCCGCCGTACGAGCCGCCGACGGCGTTGAAGCCGCCGATCACGGCGCCGGTCTTCGGATCGACGATCCGCACCTGCGACGTCGCCCCCCGCCCCATCGCGTCGGTGACCACGAGAAACTTCGGGGCGAATTTCAGCGTCTCGGTCGCCGAGTCGTTGGTGGCGGTCGGATCGCCGGCCAGCGTGACGCGGGCGCTGGGAGTCATCGTGCCGGTGGCGGATTCGGCGACGGTGGCCGTGATCGTGAACGTGGCCTTGCCGCCCGAGGGCAGCGTGACGGTCGTGGCGAGCGGGCCGGAGCCGCTCGTTGTCCCGCTCGCCCCGGTGGAGAACGCGGCCGTCCACGTCTGCTGCGAGATCTGGCTGCCGAGCGTCGTCGTCACCGCGGCCCCGGTGGCCGTGTCGGGGCCGAGGTTCGTGACCTCGACCTTGAACGTCTCGGTCGTTCCGGGCTGGTACCACGCATGGGCGGCCTGCGGCCCGACGAACGCGATCGCGAGGTCAGCCGCGAGGGCGACGCGGGCCTCGAGCGGCTCCAGTCCCGTGACGGAATGCCCGAGCGACTCCCAGCGCAAGAGCGCGTGCGGGGAGCGGCGGGCGGCTGGACGGCGGCGGGGCATGGGGAAGGCTCGGGCTGGGGGCGAAACGGTGAAACCCAGTGCAACTCTACGTTCAGACCTACCCCACGGTTCGGCGGGCGTCAATTTTTCGGCCGGAAAGTGGGAAAGGTTTCAGCCTGTCAGCGTCATCGGCCGGGCGTCATGACAGGCTGAAGCCTGTCCCGCGAAAAAAGCGAGGGGGCCGGGCGATCGCTCGCCCGGCCCCCTCTTGTTCACGACACGAAGTGTGTCCCCGTGGCCTTAGCAGCCGCAGCGACGGCAGCCCTTGCGACGGCAGCCCTTCTTCGCACCGCCGCAGTCGCCGCAGGCGGCCGCACCGGCATCGCCGCAGCCGCCGGCGTTGCCGCAGGCACCAGCGTCGCCGCAGCCGCCGGCAGCACCGGCGTCACCGCAACCGCCGCACGCACCCTCGACGGGCACCTCGACGGCCACGGTCACGCACTTCTGCACCGGCACTTCCTTCGTCACGGTGTGGGGGACGCGGACCGTGTAGCTCTCGGTCTTCGTCTCCGGCACGCAGTCATACACCGTCACGGTGTAGGACTCTTCCTTCTGTGACGGGACCATGACCGTGTAGGAAACTTCCTTGGTCATCGTCTCCGGCACGCACTTGGTCACCTGGTACTCCCGAGTCTTCGTCTCGGTCTTGTACTTGGTGACGTTGACCGTGCGGGTCTTCTGCTCCGGCACCATCTTCGTGACGGTGTAGGTGCGGGTCCGCTCTTCCGGCACGCAGGTCGTGACGGTGTAGGTGCGGGTCCGCTCCTCCGGACGGTGCTTCGTGACGCTGACCGAACGGGTCTTCGTCTCGTTGACCATCTTCGTCACGGTGTAGTTCCGGGTCCGCTCCTCCGACTTGTACTTGGTGACGCTGACCTTGCGGGTCTTCGTCTCCGGCACGTACTTCGTCACGGTGTAGGTGCGGGTGCGCTCCTCGGGGCGGCACTTCGACACCGTGTAGGTGCGGGTGCGCTCCTCGTCGCGGCACTTCGTCACGCTCACCATGCGGCTCCGCTGCTCCTGACGGCACTTGCTGACCGTGTAGGAGTAGGGAACCTCTTCCGTCGTGCACTGGTAGGTCGTGCAGGGCACTTCCTTCGTCTCACACGTCGGAACCCAGACGCGCTTGCAGCACATCTTCGGGGGGCACGGGCAGCCACAGGCGTCGGTGCCACCGGCAACCTCCACCATCTCGGTCTGCCACGAACCGCCGCGGACCTGCACCGACTTCATGGTCGTCACCGGGACGCGCTTCTGCACGGTCCGGGTGCCGGTCATTTCCTCGGTGTAGGGGACGTTCACCGTGTAGGTCTGCTCGACCTGCTCGGTGTAGGGAACCTTCACCGTGTAGGTCGAAACCTTCTCCTCGGTGTAGGGCACCATCACCGTGTAGGTGGCGGTCTTCTCTTCCTGAACCGGCACGCTCACCGTGTAGGTCTGCTCGACCTCTTCGGTGTACGGGACCTGGACCGTGTAGGTCGAGGTCTTCTCTTCCTGAACCGGCACGCACACCGTGTAGGTCTGCTCGACCTGCTCGGTGTAGGGGACCTGGACCGTGTAGGTCGAGGTCTTCTCTTCCTGCTTCGGAACCATGACGGTGTAGGTCGATGTCTTCTCCTCGCTCACCGGCACGTTCACCGTGTAGGTCTGCTCGACCGACTCGGTGTACGGGACCTGGACGGTGTACTCGGCCGTCTTGGTCTCCGTCACGTTCTTGTTGACCGTGTAGTTCACGGTCTTGGTCCGAGTCTCGGGAACCTGCACGGTGACCGTGCGGGTCTTCGTCTCGGTCCGCGGCACGCGCTTGTTGACCGTGTAGGTCCGCTCGCGGGTCTCGGTGGTGTACTCCGTGCTCGTGACCGTCTTCATCTCGGTCACGTACTGCCGCTGGTACACCGTCTTGGTGCCGCCGCACGCTGCGCCGGCATCGCCACAACCACCACACGCACCGCCGCTGACGACGGCGCCACCTTCACAGCCACCGGCACAACCACCACCGCAGGAACCGCAGTCCTTCGCCCACGTGCTGGTGCACATGGCGACGACGGCGACAGCCGGCAGGAGGCAGGACAGAACTTTGCGAATCACGCAAACCTCCAAAAGGGAAAAGGAAACAGGAAGAGACTCGAGCAGGTTTTTCGCACGCGCCCGAACGTCGGTCGGTCGAAGAGACCTTTCTCTTACGACGACCGAACGATTCGGCCGCCTGATAAGTTGGATAGATTACGTTGACTTGAGGGGCTTTCAAGCGGTTGCCGCGAAATTTTCACAAACCCCCTCTGGCGGGAGGTCGGCAGCCGCGGATTTAGGCCCTTTTTGCATTTTCCCCGGCGGATCTACGCCTCTCGGCGGCCGGCACCGACGACGACGCTGCCCACTTTCGCGAGGATCCAGAGTGTCCCCAGCGGCAAAACGATCGTGGAAATCGTGAAGTAGATCGCGAGATTCACGATCGATTCGCCGACCGAACCGACGGCGGCGTAGAGCTTCTGGGCCCGTTCGCCGACGTAGTCCACGGGGTTGAGCCGCTCGTACCACGGCTTCTCCGTCTCGGCCGCCTCGACGGCCTCGAGTTTCTCCGTCGTGGCGGTGACGGCGGCCGCCGCCTGCTGGTAGCCCGCCTCGAGAAACCGCGAGGCGACGAGTTCGTCGAGGCAGGCGGCGGTGGGGATCGCGAGTCTGGCGAACACCGCGATGCAGAACAGACGTTGCGTCCAGGCCAGGAGCGTCCGTCGCCGGCCTTCACCCGCCGCGGCCGCCAGACCGAGCGTCGCGGCCGCCGGCAGGAGCAGCCACCAGCCCAGCGCCCGGCTGATCTCGAGGCCGAGCCGCTGCACCCCGACGGCTGTCGTGCTCGTGAGCAGGAGCGACGCGTACTGCTCCACGAGGTCGTTGATCGGATCGAGCACCTGGCCGATGCCCACGCTGCCTCCGGGCCCGAAGCTGAAACTCACCTCGGAACTCTGCAACAGCGAAATCGCCCCGTCGAGCCCCCGGGTGGCGGCGAGCGCCGCGAGCGTGCGGGCGAACGACGCCTGCAGGTAGGCCTCGCCCCGGGCGTCGGCCGCGGGTGCGAACCCCGCGAGCGCCACGGCCGCACCGAGCGAAAGGAGGATCCCCCAGGCCGCCGGCTCCCGGAGCCGCTCGGGCAGCGGCGCGAGCCAGCGGCCCGACCAGAGTCGTGTCCAAGTGTCCTCGTCGGGCGGCATCGGTGTTTCTCCCCGCCAACGCGCTTCTCCCGCGGCCGGCTGGACGACGTTCTACCATTCTTGAGCGAGGAGGGCCCGATCATGGAGACCGTCCTGGAACTGCTCCGCGAGCGGCCGCGGCGGCTCGTCACGGCCAGCGGCCGCGACACGGTGCTCGAAGCCACGCAGCGGATGAACGACGAGGGCGTCGGCTCGGTGCTCGTGATGGACGGCCGCCGGCTCGTCGGCATCTTCACCGAGCGCGACGTGCTGCGGCGGGTCGTGGGCGAACATAGGGCGCCGGAGCGGACCCTGGTGGCCGACGTGATGACGAGCGACGTCGTCTGCTGCCCGCCGGAGGCATCGTTTGACGTTCTCGCCGAACTGATGCGGCGCCGCCGGATCCGGCACGTGCCGGTCGTCGATGCGGCGGGTGCCGTCGTCGGGCTGGTGTCGATCGGCGACGTCAACGCCTGCCGGTTCAGCCGCTGCGAGGTGGCGCTGCACCAGGTCGAGGACTACGTCTGGCGCCGGGCGTAGGACAGGCTTCAGCCTGTCGCCTGTCATTGATACCGACAGGCTGAAGCCTGTCCTACGCGTCACTCCTCGAGCAGCTGCTTGAACAGCGGCCGGAGGATTTCGGCGCGGCGGCCGTTGCCGATGGTGCTCGGATGCTGCTTGTCGTCGGCGAAGCAGACCGGGTCGGGCGTGCCATCGGGGCCGAGGAACGCGGCGTTGGCGTCGAGGTAGCGGAGCCCCGCGTCGCCGGAGGCTGCGATGAATTCCTGCACGGCGGCGTTGGCCTCGCGCTGGCGGTCGAGTTGCGCCCACCGCTCGATGCTCGGCGCGATCGCGAGAAAGGCGATCCCGACGTCGGGCTGCTCGCGACGGAGATTCCCGACGAGCCGGGCGAACGCAGCCTGCACCTCGCTCGCCGTCGCGCCGGCGGCGATGTCGTTGGTGCCGGCCGACACGACGACCAGGCGTGGCTTCGCCGGGGCGACGAGCTGCGGCGCGAAATCCGCGACCTCGGCCAGCCGCGCGCCCCCCACACCGCGATTGACGACGTTCAGCCCGGGGAAATCCTCCGCGAGCGTCGTCCACAGCCGGATGTTGGAGGAGCCGACGAGGGCGATCCCGCCCGCGGTCGGGGGCTGCTCCCGGTCGCGCTCGGCGTAGGCGGCGAGTTCCGCGTCCCAGCGGTTCGGCGCCGGGGCGGCCGGTGCCGCCGTGGCGGCGGCGGGCGCCCGTTTCACGAGCGGCTTCGTGAACACGTGCTTCCAGTCGCTCGCGATCTTCACCACCTGCCAGCCGTATTTCGTCGCCGCGTCGAGCGACTCGTTCGTCGGCTCGCCGTAGGCCATTTCCCGGTCGGCGTCGTCATGGAGCACGAGCAGCTGCAGGCTGGGTCGGCTGCTCGACTGCGACCAGCGCAGCATCTCGACGTCGCCGCCGGTGCCGACGTTGCCCGCGGCGAAGATCGGCCGGCGGCCGATCTGCTCGCCGATACTGACCGGTTTCCGGCCTTCGTCGTTCAAAACCTCGACGTCTGGCTGGACCACGAGCGCCAGCCGGCGGTTGGGCGACGCCGTGGGAGAGAGCGGTGATTCGGGCTCGACCTCGCGCATCACCGTGGTCGAGCGCGAGGCGATCACATGCTCCGGCCCGATGCCATACCAGGCCGCCGCCGCCGGCCGCATGAAGTGGATGCCGCTGCCGGAACAGATCCAGACAGCGAAGCCCTTCGCCCGCAACAGCGCGATGAGCTCCTTCATCGGCTGGAAGGTGACGTCGCCGTAGGGGACGTCGA
Organism: Pirellulales bacterium; assembly: GCA_040397685.1. Taxonomy (GTDB): domain Bacteria; phylum Planctomycetota; class Planctomycetia; order Pirellulales; family UBA1268; genus RGVT01. The sequence goes on along the minus strand of JBBAVM010000004.1, from coordinate 866 downwards.
ATACCGGGTGCCGCGCGGTGGCGAGAAACTCGCGCACCTCCTCCTCGAGCTGGTCCTCCGGCACGCCGGCGAGCGTGGAGAAGGTCAGGTCGGCGAAGAACTTCTTGCCCAGCCGCCGCACGAACTCGAGGTCGCCGCCGCACAGCGTCGCAAACGGTTCCTCATGGGCCAGCTCGGGATGGGCGTCCACGAACGCCCGGACGCGGTCGATGAGGAACGTGCCGTGGACGATCGGCTTCTCACAGACGAGCGTGCCGTCGTGGTCGAACACGGCGACCCGTTCCTCGGGCGGTACGAAGGTGGGTGCGCCGGAACGGGTGACGTCGGCCAGAAACGAGAGGATCCGCCGCTTGGTCGGCCCGTCGTTCCAGCTCGGGAGCGGGTCGGCCGCGGTCGCCGGTGCGACGACGCCCGGCGCCGGTCGGGCATTCGGCGCCTCGGGCGGGGCGACCGTGCGGGCGAAGAACACCGCGGCGGCGACGGCGGCGGAGAGCGCGAGGAACGGCCAGACGTCGAAGCCTCCGCTCGGGCCCGGTTCCCGGGCCGGCCCGCCGTCATCGCGGCGGGAGTCGTCGGTCGCGGATCGATCGTCGAAGGCCATGCCGCTCTCCTTGCCCGGGTCGAGCGCAGCATTGCGGCCCGGCGGCCGCAATGTACCCTACGGGCGGGGCCGGGGCACGCCGTGCCGACCGGGCCCAGAAAATTTCCCCACGCAGGAGTCTTCACCGATGCATCGTCGGAGCCGTCCCCTCACCACCGCGGCCCTCGCCCTGCTCCTCGTCGTTGCCGGTTCCGTGCGGGCCGACGTGTCGCTCAACAACATGTTCGGCGACCACATGGTGCTCCAGCAGGGCATCAAGAACAAA
>JBBAVM010000003.1:62030-63047 GCA_040397685.1 Pirellulales bacterium | reverse complement strand
AGGTAGCCGTAGGGGAACCTGCGGCTGGATCACCTCCTTTCTAAAGGAAACCGCCGACTCGGATCTTCGGATCCGACGAAGCAGCCCTGGAATGAACATCCGCCTCCGTGCTTCGGCATGGCAATGGTGGATCGGGAGTTCCAGTGGACCAAAAGATTGTGGAGACATGATCGTGCCTCGACCTCGGCCGACAGGCCGGATCGAGGATGCCGCCGAAAGAGATCTGCCGCCTATCGCTGGGAAACCAGCCCGACGGGAAACCGTCGGCGGTGGCAAAACTGCCAACAGCGTCATGGAATTCAGACCCGCCGGGGCTCGGCCGAGCCCCGGCGGGTTTTTTTATTCACTTCCCTTGCGGGCAATCGTCATTACGATATCCGCCATGACGACCACCGCGACTCCCATGATGCAGACGATTTCCGGCGTGGTGCCCCCGAGCGTGGCCGAAGCGACGGTGATGACCGTGTGGCCCTCGGTGGGCTCGACGGCGCTGGGGCAGATGCTCGGCCGCCTGTATCGCATCAAGAGCGGGTTTGGCCCGGTCTCCGTCGGCCGGCTCGCCCTGCTCGCGACGATCCCCGTGGGCCTGATGCTCTATCTCTCGCTGCGGCTGCCGTGGGCGATCCGGCGCTACCGGCTCACGAACCGCCGCGTCACCGTCGAGAGGGGCATCAGTCCGCAGGTGGAGCAATACGTCGATCTCGATCGGTTCGACGCCATCGACCTCGTCGTGCAGCCCGGGCAGGAGTGGTATGACTGCGGCGACCTCGTGTTTCGCCGCGGCCCGATCGAGACGCTACGGCTCTCGGGCGTGAGTCGCCCCGAGCCGTTTCGGCGCACCTGCCTCGAGGTCCGCCAGTCGTACGTGAGCGTGGCCGCCGCCCGCTCGGCGTAACCGCCCCCCCGTCCCGCGTTAACGGGACGCCACGGAAGCCCGACGCGCGAGCGAGGGGTTGTGCGAGGCGTTGAGTGCGGTGGTCTGCGATGCGTTTGGGCCCTTGCTCGCGCAGCGGGCTT
>JBBAVM010000003.1:0-61930 GCA_040397685.1 Pirellulales bacterium | reverse complement strand
TTGTGGGGGCTTTTGTGGGGGCTTTTGTGGGGGCTTTTGTGGGGGCTTTTGTGGGGGCTTTTGTGGGACGACGGAAGCCCGACGCGCGAGCGAGGGGGTGTGCGAGGCGTTGAGTGCGATGGTCCGCGATGCGTTCGGGCCCTTGCTTGCGCTGCGGGCTTTCGTGGGAAGCGGGCTTTTCTTGCGGACGGCTTCCGCGGCAGTTTGCGTCGTCGGAGCGATTCCATTAACTTATGGAGTCAAATAAATTTCCTAAAACGCGTTGATCCCCAGCAGGCTCCGGAGGGTGGGCGTCATGAACAGCTCCGGTCGGTGGCACGGGGGGGCAGGGACAGGGCGCCCTGGACGACTGCTTTCCCGACCCGGGTTCACGTTGGTCGAACTGCTCGTGGTCATCGCGATCATCGGCGTGCTCATCGGCCTCCTGCTGCCGGCTGTCCAGGCGGCACGTGAATCGGCGCGGCGCAGTTCGTGCACGAACAACCTGCGGCAGATGCAGCTGACCGTGCTCAATTTCGCATCGTCCAAGCGAGACACGCTGCCCGATGCCCTGTCGAACTACAACGTGGGCGTGAACAGCAGCGGCGCCACGATCACCGGCAGCGTCGGCCTACACGTGGCGATCATGCCGTACTCGGAAGATGCAGTGATTCGCGATACGTTCAAGGGCGGGGCGATCCCGCTCAACGTCCCGAAAATCAACCTCTTCCTCTGTCCCAGCGATCAGACCGTGGCCCTCGTGACGGGAAGCGTCGGGCCCACGAGCTATGCGACGAACGGCGTGCTATTCACCGATAAGCCGGCGCTCAAGAAGGTGCTCGACGGTACCTCGAAGACGATCGCCCTGGGCGAGATGTATGCGAGAGCGACGCCGACGATAACGTCGGAATACCGATCGCGGTCCGGAACGAAGGCTCCGACCTTCGCCCATCCCGGCGGCGCGGGCCGCTCGAATCGTCCGGCCTCGTCGGTCGCGGCCGGTTCGCCTGGCGAATGGAACGGTTCATACAACTGTCAGGCGACCAATGCGCTTGCCGACGCGGTCGCGCCGCCGTGCGAAACGCCCGCCTCGCCTGACCAGGCCGATCCCACGCGGCTGCAGTGCGTCCACCCGAACTCGGCCAATGTCGCGATGCTCGACGGTAGCGTGCGGCCCGTCGCGGCGACGATCGATCCCGTCGTGTTCTGGTCGGCCGTGACGCCATCCGGCACGGAACAGGTCGACCTTCCGTAAGCGGGCCGCGTGCGTGGCCGAGCGGGCGGCCTGCCGTGTCCCGCGAGGTGCCTGCGAATGATGTTCGACGACGTCCGCATGCGCCGGCTCCGAGGGCTTCGCCCGCTCGTCGGCGACACGCCGCTCGTGAGCGTGCGGCTGCGGTATCGCGGCCGCGAGTGCCGGGTGCACGCGAAGGCGGAGTATCTCAACCTCACGGGCAGCATCAAGGACCGGATGGCGCTGCACATCTGCCGGACGGCCATCGAGCAGGGCGTCTTGCAGCCGGGCGACACGATCGTCGAGGCGACGAGCGGCAACACGGGCATCGCCTTCTCGGCGCTCGGGGCGGCGCTCGGGCACCCCGTCGTGATCTTCATGCCCGACTGGATGAGCGAGGAGCGGAAGGCCGTGATCCGGTCGTTTGGGGCCGACATCCGCCTCGTGTCCCGCGAGGCCGGGGGCTTTCTCGGCAGCATCGCCAACGCCGAGACGCTGGGGCGGGAACTCGGCCGCGTCTTCCTGCCGCGGCAGTTCGACAACCAGGCCAACGTCCAGGCCCATGCCACGACGACTGGGCCTGAGCTCGTCGCACAACTCGCCGTCCTGGGTCTCGCGCCCGGCGCCTTCGTGGCCGGCGTCGGCACGGGGGGCACGGTGATGGGGGTCGCGGAGGCGTTTACGCGGCACGGCATCGACGCGCGGGTGCATCCGCTCGAGCCGGCCGAGTCGCCCACGCTCTCCACGGGGCACAAGGTCGGGCGGCATCGGATCCAGGGCGTGTCGGATGAGTTCATACCGGGCATCCTCCGGCTCGACCGCCTCGCTCCGGTGATCCAGGTGAGCGACGGCGATGCCATCCTCATGGCGCAGAAGCTCGCCCGCGAACTCGGCCTTGGTGTCGGGATTTCGTCGGGGGCCAACCTGCTCGGGGCTCTGCACGTGCTCGAGCGGGAGGGGTGGGGCTCGACCGTCGCGACGATCTTCTGCGACGACAACAAGAAGTATCTCACCACCGACCTGGCGAAGGCCGAGCCGGTGCGGCCAGGTTTTCTGAGCCCGGACGTCGAACTACTCGATTTCGAGACGACGCTCGCCCCGAGCCCGCTTGTGGCCGGGGGGGTGGCATCTGCCTGATGGGGGTGTGGGCGTTCGTGCGCAAGGGGGCGAACCTATCGCGAATGCCCCCCCATTCGTGATTTTTCCATGAAAGTTGTGTGTTTTTTATAGAGTCCAATTTTTTTCTTGAATGTGCGTCAGGTTTCTGGTACTGACTATCTGGGGATTTTAGGGCGTTCGGGATCTTGGCCTGTCTTGGAGTTACCCATGCATACTCGCACGTTGGCATCGCAGGCAATTGTATTCGGCGTCGTGGCCGTCATGGCGTTGTCGGCCGTGTCGCCGGCGTCGGCCGAGACGGTGCTCGGCCAGTGGAATGCGAACGGCGGGGTTACCGGACTTCCGGCGTATGGTGCGGCGACGGCTGGCACCAACATGGCGACGGGCACGATCGCCGGGTACGGCCAAAGCACTCCCACGGTGCCGTTGTCGAGCATTCTGGTCAACGGCGCTTCGGCAGACGGTGGATCGGTTGTCACAGGCACCACCTTCAATCGCTCGTTCACGGTCAATCCACCGCTCCTCACTGCCGCCAATAAATCTGTGGGCATGACCTTCGCCCTGTCCACGGCCGGGATGAGCGCGGGGCAGGCCGTGCAACTGTCATGGAGCCAAACCGTGGGCTTCCGTTCAAGTCGCTACTGGCAGATTCTGGTGAGCACGAGCGGCACCGGCGGCACGTTTTCCGTGCCGTCGGGCGGCACGGGTTCGTCGATCACCCAGTTCGTGAACGGGCTCAACTCGGGCACGGCTGCGATCTCGGGCAATGCGACCGTGGGCGTGAATTCGAGCGGCTTGATCGACTTCCGGACGATCAGTGGCAACTGGCTGTCGCAATCCATCACTACGAGTGGAACGCCTGCCAACTACGCTGCAGGCTTCGTGGACAACATCACATACACGCTTCCGACGGGCCAGGGTTACGAGAACAACGCCAACTTCGCGTTCGCGATCGTGGGTGCATGGGAACCAAGCGGCACATACACGAGCGGCACGACGGGGCTCCTTTCCTCGTACGCTGGCACCAATTCCACGGACTTGACCAACGGCTATAACCGCTCTTTGGGCAGCGGCGGCAGCATGCGGCTTGATCTCGTGACGGTTACCGCCGTACCCGAGCCCGCCACGCTGGCCATGCTCGGTGCTGCGGCGGTGATCGGTGGCTCGGCGGCGTGGCGTCGTCGCATGCGTCGCATTGCGGCCTGACCTACGACTCCACGGGGTCGCCGATGATCAACGTGCGCTCCACTGCCGTCCGCAACGGGATCCTCGCGCTCGGCATCGCCTGGGGTGTGGCGGCCTTGGCCACCGAATCGCCTGAGGCTCCGGCGGACCTGGGAGAGCCTGTCAAGGTTCGCCTTACGCTCAATCCCACGGCGCTCGACATGGACCGGCTCAAGGCGAGTCGCATGGGCTACATGCCCACGCCTGTGACGCTCGGCACCGCCAAGCCGGCGGTTGTGGCGAAGGAGCCTGCCTACACGGGCACGCCCCGGTACGGCGTGCTGCGAGTGGGCAACGGACCGAAGAGCGACACGCTCGTCGCCGTGGATGTGACGAAGGACGGTAGCCGGCTCTACATCGACTCGAACCAAAATGGCGATCTCGCCGACGACGGCACGGGCGAGTGGGACGTGACGAAGGACATCAACGGCACGAAGGTGGAGTTTGCCACGCGGCCGGTCCATGCATCGTGGGGCACGCTCGCAGAGGAGAAGGAGGGCGGAGACTATCGCCTCTTCATCTTCCGGCGACCCGACATGCCCGGCTTCTCCTACGCCAAGATCTCGGCTCGCGAAGGCAAGGCGAGGTTCGGGAAGACCGATGATGCGGAGGGCAAGGAATATTCGATCGTGCTCGCCGAAAACACGAACGACGCTCTGTTCACGGTGCCGGCCAAGGGGGACCTGACGCGGCGGCCGGTCGAACTCTGTGTCGATCTCGACGGTGACGGCACGTTCAAGGGGTTGCTTTCGCAGGAGGGCGACAAGGAGTTTCGCTCGCCGGAGCGGTTCAACCTCGCCGACCCCTTTCGGATCGACGACCGGTGGTATGTCGCCCGGCCCTCGATCAGCGGCGCCGAACTCACGATCTCGCCGGTGGCCCCTCCGGGCAGCGACGTGGCCTCGCTCCAAAAGCCGGTCGAGGTGCGGCCGATGCTCGAGCCGGGAGTCGTCGCCCCGCCGTTCACGGTCGAGACGCCGGAAGGAAAACCCCTCGGGCTCGCCGACTTCAAGGGGAAGGTGGTGATCCTCGATTTCTGGGCGACGTGGTGTGGGCCCTGCCTGGCCTCGATGCCTGCCCTCGAAAAGCTCTATCAGCGGGTGAAGGGTCAAAACGTCGAGGTGTTGAGCCTCAACGTCTACGACGACCGCGACTCCTTCAAGGAGTGGGTCGCGACGAACCGGGGCACGAAATACAACTTCACGTTCGCGTTCGATCCGGCGGCCAAGGGCTCGACCGAGAGCGTGGCGGGGCAGAAGTACAACGTTCCGGGCTTGCCCACGCTCTACCTCATCGACGGCGACGGCCGCGTGGCTGCGGCCTTCGTGGGGGCGCAGGAAGACAAATTGATCGAGGCGCTCGCGAAATTGGGCATCAAGGCCGGGGATGGCGCCGGGGAAAACGAATGACGATCGACCATGGCCCGGTTCTGGGCTGTGCAGATCCTCACACGGAGATGGCGGACATGACGAAGCACAGCGTTCATCGGCTTCTGTTGGCGGCAGCAGCGTCGCTCGTCGTGGCCGCACTGGGGCGACCATCGCTCGCCGAGGTGACGTTCGACTGGGCGACCGTCGGCAACGCGGGCAACGCGGCCGATACGCTCGTCATGAACAAATACAACGGCGACGGGACGAGCGGCTATGGTTCGGTGGGCTACACGTTCCGAATCTCGAAGCACAGCGTCACCAATGCGCAGTACACCGCGTTTCTGAACATGGTCGATCCGACGGGCAGCAATGCCCTGCGGCTGTACAACACGAAGATGGGAACCACGGCTGCGAGCCCATCAGGTGCCGCGTACACGGGCGGCATCGACCGCAACCTCGCCGCCGCGAATGGCGCGAAGTACAGCGTCAAGACCGGGCAGGAAAACTATCCTGCCACGTGGATGACGTGGGCCGCCAGCGCCCGATTCGTGAATTGGCTGGCCAGCGGCCAAGGTTCAGGCGGGACCGAGAGCGGCGTGTACGACATGTCGGCCATACCGTTTACCAACGCCTTTGCGACGCCCCCGCCCCGAGCAGCGAATGCGACGTTTTTCATTCCGAGCGAGAACGAATACTACAAGGCCGCCTACTACGATCCGACGAAAAATGGCGGTGCCGGTGGATACTGGCAATACGGCACGCGGAGCGACACCGCGCCGTCGAGCATCGCGCCTCCCGGCAGCGGCAATGCCGCGAATATCGGCTTTGGCAACCCTGTCGGCGTCGCCGACACGCTCGCGAAGACCGGGGCCGCGTTCAGTGCCAGCGTTGATTACCTGACGAACGTCGGCGCCTACTCGACGAGCACGAGCTACTACGGGCTCTACGACGTCGATGGGCTCGTCTACAACTGGACGGAGGCGGTGAAGGAAAACCCGAACTTTGCGGGCCAAATGCTGCCCGTCTACCGCGGCGGGGCCTGGAGGTATGGGGAAAATTTCGCGGGTGCCGGGTATCGCAACATCTACTCGGGTGCGGGAGCAACCTCCTACGCCTGGTATGGCCTGCGGGTTGGGACCATCGAGGCCGTGCCCGAGCCCGGGGCGCTGGCCTTGGCCGGCATGGGCGCGATGATCGCGGGCTGGTCGCTTGCCCGGCGTCGTCGGGCCGCGGTGCGAACGTAATTGCAGCCTCCGTTTCCGACGCTCGATGAGGTCCAGGCGGCGGCGTTCGCCGAGGTCGCCCTCGCGAACGTGGAGCGGGCTTTCCCGCACAAACTCGACCACCTGATGGTCGAGGGTCCGGACGCTCGTGTTGCCGACCACGTCGCCCTCCATCCGGCGTTTTTCGGCAGCTTCGACTGGCACTCGAGCGTGCACATGCACTGGCTGCTCGTGCGGGTGCTCCGCCTCCACCCGGGGCTGCCGGCCGCGCCGCGGATCGTCGAGCGGCTTTCGGCCCACCTCACGCCCGACCGCATTGCGAGGGAGCGGGCCTACTGCGCCGGGCCCGCCGGGGCGACGTTCGAGCGGCCGTATGGCTGGGCGTGGCTGCTCGAACTCCGGGCGGAACTCGAGCGGCTGGCCGCCGTCGAGCGCCGCGGTCGGGCCTGGGCGGATGCTGTCGATCCGCTGGCGGCCGACCTCGCCACGCGGCTGGCCGCCTTCGCGAGCACCGCACCGTATCCCATTCGATCGGGCGTCCACTCCTGCACGGCGTTCGCCCTCACGCTCGCCCTCGACCACGCCCACACATGCTCCGCTCCCGCGCACGCGGCGGCCTACGCCGCCGCCGCCCGCCGGTGGCATGCCGCCGATGCCGACGCGCCGCTGGCGTGGGAGCCGTCGCTCACCGACTTCCTGTCGCCCAGCCTCGCCGTGGCGACGCTGATGCACGCGGTGCTCGACGCGCGCGATTTTCTCGCGTGGCTCCGCCGGTTTCTGCCGCGGGGTATCGGTCGCCTCGCCGAGCCGCCCGTCGTAGCCGATCGCCACGACGCCCAGATCGCCCACCTCGACGGCCTCGCGCTCTCGCGGGCCTGGATGCTTCGCAGGATCGCGTCGGGCCTCCCCGAGGGCGAGCCGCTCAAGGACGAACTTTTCTCCGGCGCCGTGAACAACTTTGCCGCAGGACGGCCGCACACGGTGGGCGGTGACTACGTGGGCGAGCACTGGCTCGCGTCGTTCGCGGCGCTCGCCCTTGGAGAAAACCCCTAGCCCCGGCCCGAGGTGGCCCGGATCGCCACGCCCGTGCGCGTGAGCGTCTCGCGCACCGCAGCCGCGATGGCGACCGCGTGCTCACCGTCGCCGTGGACGCAGAGTGTGTCGGGACGGATGGCGAGCGACGTGCCATCGAGCGTTTCGATCTGCCCGTCGCACACGAGCCGGCGGGCCCGGTCCGCTGCGGTGTCACGGTCGGCGATCACGGCGCCCGGCATCGACCGCGGAGCGAGGCTGCCGTCGCCGCGGTAGGCCCGATCGATAAACGCTTCCTCGGCCACGGCGAGCCCCTCGGCCCGGGCCCACCTGGCGAACAGGCTGCCGAACTCAGCGTAGACCACGAGGCACGGATGCCGTGACCGCAGGGCGGCGGCGATCGCCGCCGCCAGAGCGTCGTCACGATTTGCCTGGTGGTAGAGCGCGCCGTGGAGTTTCACATGATGGAGATCGTCGCCGGCGTGGGCGGCGAGCGCGGCGATCTGGCCGAGCACGAGCGTTGCCGCCGCCTCGGGCGAGAGCGCATGCTCGCGGCGGCCGAAGTGGCTCCGATCCGCATGGCCCGGATGGGCGCCGATCGCGACCCGATATCGGCGAGCGAGAGCGACAGCGTCCGCCATCGTGCGGTCGTCGCCGGCGTGGCCGCCGCAGGCGATGTTGGCGGAGGAGATGAGCGGCATGAGGGCGGCATCGTGCTCCATTCCCTCGCCGAGATCGCAATTGAGGTCGATCGCTTTCACGGCGGCCTGCTCGCGGCCGCGGTACGCGACCCGGCCGGCGAGCGCCCGCCGAAGCTCGGCCATGGCCTGCTCCTGCTCCCGAAATGCCGCGTGCGCCACCTCGAGCGCCACGGGCGTGAACGTCACGGCGTCGCCGGGCCGCAGTTGCGCGGCGAGCCGCAGGTCGGCGGCGATCATGTGCCCGGCGACGGCATACCCGCCGATCGTCTGGGCATCGGCCAAGAGGATGATGGGCTGGCCATCGGGAGGCAGTTGGATCGTTCCGGGAGTCACCGCTGCCGAGACGAGGTCGCCTCGGCCACCCTCGAGCGGGCTGCCCTCGAGCCGCACACCCATCCGGTCCGAACGATTGCTCGTGCGCCAGGCCGTGCCGGCGAGCTGCCCCCCGGCGTCAGCGGGTATGAACCGCAGCACGCACGCGTTGGACGTGGGTGGCAGTGGAGCGACGGCGGTCGAAACCGTCCAACGGCCATGCACCGCCGGCACCGCGGCGGCGATCGGCACCCGGTCGCCCGCACGGAGCGCCGTGCCCGCGAGGCCTCCGAGCCCCGCCCGCTCGTAGGTGCTGCGGCTCCCGAGCTGTGGAGGCACGAGCACGCCTCCCGCGATCGCGAGGTAGCCCCGGCAGCCCTGGCGGGCATGGCCGACCGCGAGCGTCTCGCCGGCTGCGACAGCCACCGGCCGCCAGCGCGGGAGCCCGGAGAAATCGGCGCCGCCGAGGGCCACGACGGCATCGCATTCGAACGTCAGTTCCGGGCCCACGAGCGTGCATTCGATCGCGGCGGCATGTTCCTCGTTGCCGACGATCAGGTTTGCGAGCCGCAGCGACAGGGGATCGGCGGCGCCGGAGAGGGGCACGCCCGCCGCACGGCGTCCCGGGCGACCGAGATCCTGGATCGTCGTCATGAGGCCCGGCCGCCCGATGCGCACGGCCTGTCCGGTCATAGCGGACGCGTTGTTCGGGTGGACGTCTTCCGCTGCTGCTTCGATCCTCCGAGCCGTTTCGGTGACGTCTACGAAGCGCACGCGGTCGCCCGTGCGAAGCAGAGCCGCCGGCTCACGGCTGGCGTCGAACAACCGCAGGTCGGTGCGGCCGACGATGTGCCATCCACCAGGCGTTGCGAACGGATAGATGCCCGTCTGCGTCCCACCGATGCCGACGGAGCCGGGAGGCACGAGCGTCCGCGGGGTTTCGCGACGGGGCGTGGCGAGTTCCGCGGGGAGTCCGGAGAGATACGGAAACCCCGGCGCGAAGCCTATCGCCTCGACGACATACTCGGGTGCCGTGTGGAGCGCGATGAACCGGGCCCGATCGATGCCGTGACGCGCACAGACCTCGTCGAGATCGGGCCCCTCGTCGCCACCGTAGACGACGGGGATCTCGTGCATGCTGCCCGCGCCGAGCCGAGCGCCTGGCGGAAGGCTGCTCACGATCCGCGCGAGTGCCGCCGCGAAGTCGGCGGGATCACTGACGACGGCGACGTCGTAGAACACCGTCACGCTCTCCCGGGCCGGAACGACGTCGATCGTGCCCTGCGGCGGGTCGCGCCGGATCGCGTCGGCCAAGACTCCAGCGCGGTGTGCCCCGGCGGTGGATGATGCCGCATCCAGATGGAGGACGAACGCGGTGTCTCCGAGCGGGGCCCAGCAGGTCATTGTCGTGATGCGGTGAGGAGGCCCTTGCTTGCGCTGCGGGCTTTCGTGGGGGCTTTCGTGGGATGACGGGAGCCCGACGCGCGAGCGAGGGACTTCGGATGGGTTTCTACACGGGGCGGCGGTTGGCGACGGGGCCGCGGGCGACGGTCGCCGCGGCGATGCCGCGGCGGGCCTCGTCGTCGAGATCGACGGCAAGCGCCCCGGCATTGATCGCCACCTGCTCGGGCGACGTCGCGCCGAAGAGCACGCTCGTGATGCCCGGCTGCTCGGCCGTCCAGGCGAGCACGAGATCGGGCAGGCTGCAGCCGAGCCGGGCGGCGATCGGCTCGAGCGCCTCGACGAAGTCGAGGTTGCGATCGAATTCCATGCCGTTGAACATCGGATACTTGTGGCGGCTGTCGGTCGTGGGAAACACCTGCCCGCGCCGCATCGTGCCCGTGAGCAGGCCCTTCATGAGCGGCCAGTAGACGACCATCGCCACGCCGTGGCCTCTGCACCACGGCAGGATCTCCCGCTCGATCTCGCGCTGCAGCATGTTGAAGTGCATCTGGCACGCGGCGAGCGGGCAGGCGGCCGAAAACGCCTCGAGCTGGGCGAGCGAGACGTTCGACACGCCGATCGCCTTGGCCTTGCCGACGTCGAGTAGCCGGGAAAGCTCACCCGCGGATTCGGTGATCGGCACGCTCGGATCGGGGGCGTGGAGGTAGAGGAGATCGAGATGGTCGGTGCCCAGCCGGCGAAGGCTCTCATCGACCTCCGTCCGAATCCGCTCGGGCCGGCCATCGACGACCTGCCGGCGCGGCGGACTCGCCGTGGCGTCGGGCTCCCAGTGGATGCCGCATTTGCCGGCGATCACGACTTGGTCGCGCCGGCCGCGGATCGCCGCGGCGATCGCCCGCTCGCTTTCGCCGCGCTCGCCGTAGCAGTAGGCCGTGTCGAGGTGCGTGATGCCGGCGTCGAGGGCCGCCCGCACCGTGGCCTCCGCCATCTCCGCCGTGACGCCGGCGCGGGTCATGCCCGCGAGCGGCCAGCAGCCGAGGCCGAGCGGCCCGACGGCGACGGGCGATGTTCCGAGGGGGCGGGGGGCGGTATTCATGGCTGGGCGGGCGTGGCTGCGGAGGCCGGGGGCGTCGGGAATCGTCCAGTGGCGAGGAAGGCGGCGATGTAGTCGGCCGCGTCGCGCCGGAACAGGAGGCCCGAGTGGAACGTCGGCAGCGTGGCGTGCGCGTGCGGCACGTCCGGCCGCGTGCTGTCGTCCGACACGAGCGCATCCCACTCCGCCGCGATCACCCCGATCTCGACATCGCGGGGCACGGGCAGCGAGTTGACGAGGCTGTCGCCAGCGGTCGAGAGTTCCCGGACGGGCTCGAACACGCGGCCGAACGTACCGGCCGCCCGCGTCGCCACGAACGAGCCCTTGTTCGGCGGGGCGAGCATGACGAACCGGCCGAGCTTCGCGGGGCGGTAGCGGTCGAGCGCGGCCCGGGCGATGATCCCTCCCATGCTGTGCGTCACGAGGTGCAGCGTGTGGACCTCGGCGTCGGCGTCGAGGTCCATCAGGCGACGGGCGAAGCGGTCGGCATGCACGAGCAGCGAGCAACGCATGTTCCAGTAGCCCCACGGCCGCGGCTCGAAGCCCCTGCCGCGGAGCCGGGCGCCGAGGACGCCCAGCATGAAGCGGTTGGCGAGGTAGCCGTGCACGAGGGCGACGGTCGCGGGCCGCTCGGCAGCGCTCATGGCCGCCGCATCACGGGCGCAGGGCAGCAGTCGAGGGGGCACACGTCGTGGCTTGCCGGCAGTTCGCCGATCGACAGCCGCGTGGGCTCGGCGAAGTGCCGCTCCGCGATCAGGTCGCGGACCATCGCCACGAACGCCGGATCGGTGCCGACCGTGGCGGCCCGCACCATCTCGATGCCGAGCTCGCGGCAGAGGTCGGCCGCCTCGGTGTCGAGGTCGTAGAGCACCTCCATGTGGTCGGAGATGAACCCGATCGGGGCGATCACGAGCCGCCGCACGCCGGCGGCGTGCAGCGATCGGATCCGATCGCAGACGTCCGGCTCGAGCCAGGGCTGGGAGGGCGGACCGCTCCGGCTCTGATAGACGAGTTCCCAACGGTTCACGCCGGCCTGCTCGGCGACGAGGCGGGAGGCCTCCGTGAGTTGTTTGACATACCGGCAGCCGTCCGCCATCGACGTCGGGATGCTGTGCGCCGTGAACAGCACGGGGATGTCGGGCCGATCCCCCGCCGCGATCTGGTCGAGGGCCGCGCGCACGCGGGTGGCCATCGGACCGACGAAGCCCGGATGGTTGAAGAACACCCGGATCTTGTCCACCTGCGGGGCCCGGTCACCCAGCGGGGCGCAGGCCGCGGCGATGTTTTCCCGATACTGTCGGCAGCCCGAGTAGCTGCTGTAGGCGCTCGTCACGAACGCCAGCGCCCGCTTCACGCCCGCATCCGCCATCTCCCGCAGCGTGTCGGTGAGCAGCGGATGCCAGTTGCGGTTGCCCCAGTAGACGGGCAGGTGCGGGCCGCGATGCTCGAGTTCCTGCCGCAGGGCCGCGAGGAGCGCGAGGTTCTGTTCGTTGATCGGGCTTTTGCCGCCGAAGTGGTGGTAGTGCTCGGCCACCTCGAGCATGCGTTCCCGCGGCACGTTGCGACCGCGGAGCACGTTTTCCAGAAACGGCAGGACATCGTCCGGCCCGTCCGGGCCGCCGAACGACACCACCAGCACCGCGTCGTACACTCCGTCGCTCATGAATGCGTCATTCAACGGAAGCGAATGACCCCACGGGGACTCGAACCCCGGTTCCAGCCTTGAAAGGGCCGTGTCCTAACCGCTAGACGATGGGGCCGAACAAACGGCCGATCATTTGTACCGCAGCCGGGCCGGTCAGGGAATGGCGTCGGTGGCGGGAGGGCGAATGTCGGCCTGCCCGGCGGCATCGTCGAGCTGGTCGGAGGGGGGCAGCGCGGCCGCGTCGAGCGGTTCACCGCGGCTGATCGCCTCGAAGACCTCGCGGCGATGCACCGGCACCTCCTTGGGAGCCTCGACGCCGAGCCGCACCTTGTCGCCACGGATTTCAACGACGACGATCGTGATGTCGTTGTTGATGACGATGCTCTCGTCTTTTTTGCGAGACAGGACGAGCATGGACCAATCCTTGGCGGCAGAGTTCCTGAGTTGTTCTAGGAGTCGGGGCGACGCCGATCGCACTCGACTCAAACCACATAACTGTAAAGGTTTCCGTTCCACAGTCAAGCATTCTGCGGGGCCGGGGGAGGCTGGAAAACCCTCGCTTTCTGGGGCGAAATTGCCGGGAAAGCGGTCGCGGGGCCGGGGCGCGTCCCGCGGGCGGTCGCCAGGACACTTCGTCGCAACACGTTGCTAGAGAGGTGTTTCGGTGCGGTGCCTTGTTGGTGGTGCGCCGCTCCCTATACTCTCGCCGTGTCGGTCATTGGCGCGGTTTGGCACCCATGAAGTCCTGGTAGCCATGAAGTCCTGGTTCCGGAACCTGTTCTCGGCCGTCGGTACCGTCCTCGAGGGGATGGCGGTCACGCTCCGGGTGTTCGGCAGCACGTACGACCAGAAGCGACGCACGTTCACCGAGCACTTCGAATATCCGGAACTGCCCGCGCCGGTCGCCGCCCGCTACCGCGGCTTCCATCGCTACGACCTCACGACCTGCATCGCCTGCGACCAGTGCTCGAAGGCCTGCCCGGTGGACTGTATTTACATCGGCAAGGAGCGGGTCAGCGGCGGTAAGGGCTTCCAGGTGACCGGGTTTGCGATCGACTACTCCAAGTGCATGTTCTGCGCGTTGTGTGTCGAGCCCTGTCCGGTGGACTGCATCTTCATGGGGTCCACGCTCGACCTGAGCTGCTACAGCCGCGACGGAACGATCGTGGATTTCGCGCGGCTGCCGGTGGACGTCGCGTGGGGGCGGGCGACCATCAATCCCACCGCCGTCGCAGCGTCGAAGGTGATCGTCGAACCCGTGCACGGCGGTCCGAACCAGTAGGTCGCGCATGAGCCCCACCCATCCCGCCCTGATCGCCGGCTACGTCGCCCTGTTCGTGGCGCTCGGCGGCGCGTTCCTGTGCGTCAACCTGCTCGTGGGCTGGCTGGTGCGGCCGCGGATGCCCAACACGGAAAAGCTCGAGGTCTACGAGTGCGGCGAGCCTGCGATCGGCTCGAGCTTCGTTCAGTTCGACCTGCGGTTCTACGTCGTGGCCCTGCTGTTCATCATCTTCGACGTGGAAGTGGCGCTCTTCTTTCCGTGGGCGACGGTGTTCGGAAAGTCGGTCCAGCTCGCCGACCCGGCACTCGCCACGGTGCAGGCCGACGGTGCGGACCTCACGCCCGCCGCGTCGGGGCTGCTGCGGGAACTTGGGGTCGCGGCGCCTGCCGTCCCGCGCCTTCCGGTTCCGGACGCGGTGAAGAGCCGCCTCGAGGCCACCCGCGGCGAGAAGAGCCTGCCGCAGGCCGAGGCGGAGTGGGCCGTGGCCAGGACGGGAACGCTGCTCGCCCGCACGGCGGTGTTCGACATGGCCGCCTTCTTCGCCATCCTCCTCGTCGGATTCGCCTACGTCTGGAGTCGGGGAGATCTCGACTGGGTGCGGGCGGTTTCCGCCGAGCGGGCCGCGTCGGGCTGACGACAGACGCTTCACTCCCCACCCGAACAACGCGGCATATCGCGAGGACGTTCACGATGAGAGGCCCGGCATTTCTGGAGAAGCTCGAGGTCGCCCTCCCCGGGGCGGTCACCGGACGTAACCTCGAGGCCCTCGACCCCTGGATCGAGGTCGCGCCGGATCGCATCGCCGACGTGGGCCGGTGGCTCAAGCAGTCGTCCGATCCGCGGTTCGACGCCCTCGAGTGCGTGACGGCCGTTGATTGGTGCGAGCCCGACCCGAAGAAGGCGGCGAAGGTCACGTGGCAGCCCCGAATCGAACTCGTCTACCACCTCTGGAGCACCGCGGCCCGCGTGAGCCTCGTGCTCAAGGCGAATCTGCCGCGCTGGAAGAACGACACGCCGGGTGAACTCCCCGAGATCCCGAGCGTGGCGGGCGTGTGGCGCACGGCCGACTGGCACGAACGCGAGGTCTACGACATGTCGGGCATCACCTTCGTCGGCCACCCCGATCTCCGCCGCATCCTCTGCCCGGAAGACTGGGAAGGGTATCCGCTCCGCAAGGACTACGAGATGCCGCTGGACTATCACGGTATCCGGGGCCGCTAGCCTCCCCCACGAGACGCTCACACCATGGCACAACTCATCGACGACGATCCGCGGATCATCGAGTTCGACGTCCGCACGGACGAGATGCTCGTCAACATGGGGCCGCAGCACCCGAGCACCCATGGCGTGCTCCGCCTCGTGCTCCGCACCGACGGCGAGATCGTGTCGCAGGTCGAGCCGCACATCGGCTATCTGCACCGCTGCGCCGAGAAAATCGGCGAAAACCTCTCGGCCCGGCAGTGGATTCCGTACACCGACCGGATGGATTACCTCGCGGCGATGAACATGAACCTCGGCTGGGCCCTCGCCGTCGAGAAACTCATGAAGCACGAGGTCAGCGAGAAGGCCCGGCACCTCCGTGTGCTGATTGCCGAGCTCAGCCGGATCGCCAGCCACCTGGTGGGCATGGGGGCGTACGGCCTCGACCTCGGGACGTTCAGCCCGTTTCTTTACGCCTTCCGCGAGCGGGAGAAGATCCTCGACCTGTTCGAGGAGGCATGCGGCGCCCGGCTGACCTACAGCTACATCACGGTCGGCGGCCTCACGGCGGACCTGCCGCCGGGCTGGCTCGACAAGTGCGAGGCGTTCCTCGAGCAGTTCGAGCCCGTGATCCAGGAGTATCACGCCCTCCTCACGACCAACGCCATCTTCGTGAAGCGGACCGCCGGCATCGGCGTCCTGTCGCGGGAAATGGCGATCGATTACGGCTGCTCCGGCCCCGTGCTCCGCGGCAGCGGCGTCGATCAGGACATGCGGCGCGACGGCGAGAGCATCTACACCGCGATGTACGACGGCTACGCCTTCGAAGTCGCCGTGCAGAAGGACGGCCGCTATCCCCGCGACCACACCTACCCGGCCGTGCCCGCCGACGCCGTGCTCGGCGACTGCTGGCACCGGTTCTTCGTGCGGATGCTCGAGGTGGTGCAGTCGATGGACCTGGTTCGCCAGGCGATCGACCGTTATTCGGCCTGCAAGGGCCCGCTCGGCGAGCCGCTCAAGTTGACCGAGAAGATCCCGGCCGGCGACGCCTACCTGGAGACGGAATGCCCCAAGGGGCAGATGGGCTTCTACGTCGTGGGCGACGGCACGCCGATCCCGTGGCGGGCCCGGGCCCGCTCGAGCTCGTTCTCGAACCTCTCCGTCGTGCACGAGCTCTGCCGCGGCTGCCTGATCGCCGATGTGCCCGCGATCGTGGGCAGCCTCGACATCGTGATGGGCGAGATCGACCGCTGATCGCCCTGTCGTGGGACAGGCTTCAGCCTGTCATGCCGGAACTCGCCCAATCCGGCTCGGGGTTACCCCGTACCGTCTCGCCGGACGTTCGCTGCGCCCATCCTGGGCTTCACTCACTCGGATGTGCCTGCGCTCCGGCATCCATGCCTGCGCTGGTCACATACGCCGTCTCAACGGCAGGGGCAACCCCTCGCCTCCCCGAACGGAAGCCCGAACGGAAGCCCGAACGGAAGCCCGAACGGAAGCCCGAACGGAAGCCCGAAGCGCAAGCGAGGGAACAACCTCGTTCCTCGCTTGCGCTTCGGGCTTCCGTGAGTCGAGCAAGCTTCGGACTGCCCATGCCCCCGACGCCCGGTTGGGCGAGTTCGTTCCGCGGGCCGGTTTCCCGCCGGGACTTGTGATTTGGCCCGGCGTAGGGCAGACTTCGTGCGAAATTTCACGAAGTCCTGTTTCGTGCGGAAATAGCGTCCTGCATGGCTGATTTCCTCATTAATTCGGTCGGCCTGCCTCCGTGGCTCGCGTGGACCGTCGTGGCCGGTGTCGCGGCGTTTTTGATCCTCAACGTGATCGCCGGCGGGGCGCTCGTGTTCATCTGGGCCGAGCGGAAGATCGCGGCCCGGATCCAGGATCGCCTTGGCCCCACGCGCACCGGCGGGCGGTTCGGTTGGCTGCAGTCGCTCGCCGACGGCATCAAGCTGCTCGCCAAGGAGGATCTCATGCCCGAGGGGGCCGACGGGCTCCTGTTTCGCATCGCTCCCTACGTAAGTTTCTGCGCCTCGTTCTGTGCGTTCATCGCGCTGCCGTTCGCCTTCGACTTCGTCGGCCAACGGCTCAATGTCGGCGTGTTTTTCGTCGTCGCCGTGCTCGGGCTCGAGGTATTCGGCGTGATCCTCGCCGGCTATGCCTCGGCGTCGAAGTGGTCGTTGTTCGGCGCGATGCGCGAGGCGGCGCAGGTGGTGAGCTACGAGGTGCCGCTGGGCATGTGCGTCGTCGTGCCCGTGATGCTCGCGGGAACGATGGACCTCGTGACGATCGCCGAGAAGCAGGCGGGATGGTTCACGAACTGGTACCTGTTCCACGATCCGTTCACGTTCGTCGTGTTCTGGGTCTACGTCACCTGCGCGGTCGCGAGTGTGAACCGGGCCCCGTTCGATCTCGCCGAGGCGGAGAGCGAACTCGTGGCCGGTTTCCACACCGAGTATTCCGGGCTTCGCTGGAGTTTCTTCTTCATGGCGGAGTACGGCTCGATGTTCCTCGTGAGCGCCCTGGCGGCCGTGCTGTTTCTCGGGGGCTGGAACGGGCCGATTCCCGTGGCGAAACTCCTCGGCCTGAGTGCCGGCACGGGCGACACGGCTCATTACCTGGTGCGGCTCATCGGCTGCGGCAACCTGCTGCTCAAGGCGACGCTCGGCGTGCTCGTCATGATGTGGATCCGCTGGACGCTGCCGCGGCTGCGGATCGACCAGGTTATGACCACCTGCCTGAAATACTGCACCCCGATCGCGGCCTTCATGTTCGCCGGGGCGATGCTCTGGCAGTTGTTCCTGCCCGGCGGCCTCGTGCCCGGGCTCGCGCGTCCGGCCGGCGAGATACGCGAGGGTTGGATCGAGGGGCCGGGCGGCGCGGCGGCGCGTCCGGAGCCGGCGTCGGCCCGGGCCGTGGCGGAGGTGCGGCCATGACCGGGTGCCTGATGCTCGCGGCGATCAACTTCCACACGTTGCTTTTCTACGTATTCGCGCTGCTCGCCTGCGGCTTCGCCGTCGGTGTCGTGCTCGCCGACAACGTGGTGCGGATGGCGCTCTATCTCGTGCTTTCGCTCGGGGCCACGGCGGGGCTGTTTTTTCTGGCCGGTGCCGAGTTCATCGGGGCGATGCAGTTGATGATCTACGTCGGCGGCACGCTCGTGCTGCTCGTGTTCGGCGTGATGCTCACCGCGCAGGCGCCGTTCGTGTCGATCAAGACGTCCACGGGTGACCGTGTGCTTGCGGGTATCGTGGCCGCCTCGCTGCTCGCGCTCCTCCTGCAGGCCGCCTTCTCGGTCGAGGCGTGGCGGCGGCCGGCCCTCGGCGAAGTGGCGCCGCCCGCGGCGACTCCGATCGGCACCGCCCTCGTGGGCGTGCGGGTCGATGCCCCGCCGCCCGGCGCGCCGCAGGGAGTGCGCAGCGGGTACCTCCTGCCGTTCGAGATCGTGTCGGTCCATCTGCTCGTCGTGCTCGTCGGAGCCGCCTATCTTGCGCGGGCGAAGCGGCGGCGCACGCCGCGGGCGATCGAGGTTGCGGCGTCGGTGGCGTCGCCGGTGGACGTGCGACGGCGGGCGGGCGGCTCGGCCTCGGCCCTGAGCGCTGGAGGTGCCCGATGAGCGGCCTGACCATGCCCGGCCTGATGCCGCTCGTGGCGTCCGTCGTCGGCGACGGCGTGAGCGTGAGCCATTACTTGGTTGTGGGAGCGATCCTGTTCACGGCCGGCATCGTCTGCATGACGGTGAAACGCAACGCGCTCGGCGTGCTGATGGGCATCGAGCTGGTGCTCAACGGGGCCAACGTGAATTTCGTCGCCTTCGCGTCGCCCTACCTGCGCGGCCAGGGGGCGACGTCGCTGGGGATCGACGGGCAGGTGATCGCCCTGTTCGTGATCCTGCTCGCCGCAGCCGAGGCGGCCGTCGCGCTCGCGATCACGCTTGCCTTCTACAACAACCACGCCACCGTTGACGTCGATCGGGCGGACGACCTCAAGGGCTGATGCCCGGACCTTCCGAGTTCACCATGGACCTCGCCGCCCAACTTCCGCTGCTGCTCGGCCTGGCCTGGCTCGCGCCGCTGGCATCGTTCGTGGCGATCCTGTTCTTCGGTCCGAAGATGGGGCCGCACGGCCGCAACGCCGCGTGGGTGGCGACCGCGGCGATCGTCACGTCGCTCGTGCTCTCGCTCCTCGCGGCCGGGAGCTGGCTGGCGGCCCACCCCGTTCAGGCGGCCCACCACGGCGGCGGTCAGCATGGCGAGGCGCATGCCGCCGAGCCAGCGGGTCATGGCGCTGATGGGGGGCATGGTGATCATGGCGGTCATGCAGGCGCGGTCCAGCCGGCCGCTTACGCGGGCGACTGGTACACGCTCTACCACGGCGGAAACCTCCGGCTCTCGATCGGCTGGTACATCGACGCCCTGACGATCTTGATGTTCGTCGTCGTCACGTTCATCGCGACGTGCATCCACGTGTACGCCTCGGGCTACATGCACGACGAACTGCACGACGTGACCGACCACGAGGTGCATCTCTCGGGCGGCGGCCACCTGCACCGGCCCGGGCGGTTTCCGCGGTTTTTCCAAGCCCTGTCGCTGTTCTGCTTCTCGATGCTCGGCATCGTGATTGCCGGCAACCTCGCGATGGTGTTCATCTTCTGGGAACTCGTGGGCATCTGCTCGTGGTTCCTGATCGGCTTCTACTACGAGCGGAAGAGTGCCTCGACCGCCGCCAACAAGGCGTTCATCGTCAACCGCGTCGGCGACTTCGGGATGCTGATCGGCCTGATGGCCCTGTGGGGGGCGCTCGGCACGCTCCAGTTCGCCGACTCGACCACGCCGGCAGCCGATGGTTCCGCCGTGACCCGGCCGGGGCTCTTCAGCCTCGTGCGGCCCGCCGCGAACGGGCATGGGATCCAGGTGCCGGACGGGATGGTGAAGTTCGCCGCCGCGAACGAACTCGTGAAGACGCCCCCCGCCGAGGTGCCCGGCAAGATCGACACGTGGCGGAGCATGGGCCTCGGGCGCTGGCTGCTGTTCATCGCGGGGCTCGGCATCTTCTGCGGGTGCGTCGGCAAGAGTGCCCAGTTCCCGCTCTTCGTCTGGCTCCCGGACGCGATGGAGGGGCCGACGCCCGTCTCCGCGCTCGTGCACTCGGCCACGATGGTCGCGGCCGGCGTGTATCTCGTGGGCCGCTTCTACCCGGTGCTCACGCCCGACGTGCTGCTCGTGATCGCCTACGTCGGGGCGATCACGCTGTTCATCGCGGCGACGATCGCGCTCGTCGCCAACGACATCAAGCGGGTGCTCGCCTATTCGACCGTCAGCCAGCTCGGCTACATGATGCTCGCCCTCGGCGTCGGCGGCTGGTCGGCCGGGCTCTTCCATCTCGTGACCCACGCCTTCTTCAAGAGCCTGCTGTTTCTCTGTTCGGGCTCGGTGATCCACGCCTGCCACACCAACGACATGCGGAAGATGGGCGGCCTGGCCCGCGTCATGCCCTGGACAGCCGGCACGATGCTCGTCGGTTGCCTGGCGATCATCGGTGCCGGAATCCCGTTCGTCATCGGCCTGTCGGGCTACTACTCGAAGGATGCGATCCTCGCCCAGGCGCTGGCGTTCTCCCGCGCAAATCCCGCCCACTCGATCCTGTTCCTGGCCGTCGCCGGCGGGGCGTTCCTCACGGCGTTCTACATGTTCCGGCTGTGGTTCATGACGTTCGCGGGCGAGCCGCGCGACCACCATGTCGCCGAGCACGCCCACGAGTCGCCGATGGTGATGGTGGCTCCGCTCGTCGTGCTCTCGGTGCTGGCCGTCGTCGCGGGCTGGACGCTGCCCGGCGGCTTTGGCCTGACGAATCTCCTGGAGCAGGCCCGGCCAACGGGCACGGCGGAGGGGATGACCGGCGGGTTCGCGTTCGGCAACCTCGTGTTTCCCGCCGAGCACGAGAGCCACGAGGGGGCCATCCATGTCACGGCGACCCTGACCGCGTTTTCCACGGCCCTGGCCGGCGTCGTCCTCGCGGCGCTCATGTATCTCCTGAAGATCATCTCGCCCGCCGTGGTGGCCACGGTCTTCAAGCCCGTGTACGCGTTTCTCGCGGGCCGCTGGTATTTCGACGAGCTGTACCACGCCCTGTTCGTCGTGCCCGCCCTCGGGATCGCGAAACTCGCGAGCGGCACCGATCGCGGCGTGATCGACCGCATCATCGACGGCCTGGCCTGGGGCACCCGCCAGATTGCCGGCCTCGACGCCTGGATCGACCGCACGATCGTGGACGGGCTCGTGAACGCGACGGCCCGGGCCACGTGGCACGCGGGCCTCGAGCTGAAGAAACTCCAGACCGGCCACCTCCGGCAGTACGTGATGTTCATCGTGGTCGGCACCGTGGCCCTTTTCGTCCTGGCGAGCCTCCTGTTCCGGACGACGATGGCCGGCTGACCGGCACACCCCCGACCCCCGAGCAACCTCCCCTTCCCGCGGACTTTCCCATGGATCCAGCAGCCTCCCTCGTGCAGCCCGCCCTCTGGCCCCTGACGGCGATCGTCTTCCTGCCGGCGCTCGTGGCCGCGTTCCTCTCGCTGCCGATCGTGCCCAAGGCCCGCGAGGAGTTCATTCGCTGGACGACGCTCCTCACGACCGCCGTGGTGTTCGTGCTGTCGCTGTGGATGGCATGGCCGCAGTTGTTCGGGGCCGCAGGTCCGGCGCAGTTCCGCCTCGGCGAGCCGGGCATGCAGGCCATGGTCAAGGTGCCGTGGATCAAGGCGTTCGGGATCGAGTACCTGCTGGGCGTGGACGGCATCAGCCTGCCGCTCGTCGTGCTCACGACGTTCCTCTCGATGCTGGCGGCCGCCGCGAGCTGGCCGATCACGAAGCACGTGAAGGCGTACCACGTGCTGTTCCTGCTCCTCGTGACGGGCATGCTCGGCGTGTTCGTGTCGCTCGACTTCTTCCTGTTCTACGTGTTCTGGGAGGTGATGCTCCTGCCGATGTACTTCCTCATCGGCATCTGGGGCGGGCCCCGCCGGGAGTATGCGGCGATCAAGTTCTTCCTCTACACGCTGCTGGGCAGCGTGCTGATGCTCCTGGCGATCCTCATGCTCTATTTCACGAGCGACCTCAGGCAGCTGTCGCCCGAGCAGTTGATCGCCAGCCATGTGGTGAGCCCGGGGCTCGATGCGGCCGCCCAGGCCGACGCCGTGCGGGCCGTGAAGGACGCGAAGGCGCCGGTGCACACGTTCAACCTCCTGGCGCTCGCCCAGATCGGGCAGTTGCCGAATTCCCCGTTTGCCGCCACGCAGCTGTGGGGCATGAGCCTCGAGAAGTGGGCCTTCCTGCTCCTGCTCATCGGGTTCGTGATCAAGGTGCCGGTCGTGCCCGTGCACACCTGGCTGCCCGACGCCCACGTCGAGGCGCCGACGCCCATCTCCATGATCCTCGCCGGCATCCTGCTCAAGCTGGGTGGATACGGCATCCTGCGGATCTGCTATCCGATCTGCCCCGGAGCCGGGCTCGACTTCGCCTGGCTCGTCTGCGGGCTGGGAGTCGTGTCGATGGTCTACGGCGCCTTCGCCGCGCTCGCCCAGAAGGACTTCAAGCGGATGGTGGCCTACAGTTCCGTGAGCCACATGGGCTATGTGATGCTTGGGCTGGGCGTGTGGAGCGCCGTCGCGGGGCATGAGTACCGCTGGGACGCCTGGGCCCAGGGCGTCAACGGCGCGATGTTCCAGATGCTCGCCCACGGCATCTCCTCGGCGGGCATGTTCTTCATGGTGGGCGTGCTCTACGACCGCGTGCACCACCGCAACCTCGAGGAGTTCGGCGGGATCTTCAACCGGATGCCGGTCTACAGCGGCCTCGCGGTGGCGGTGTTCTTCGCCGGCCTCGGCCTGCCGGGGCTGTGCGGCTTCATCGGCGAAGTGCTCGTCACGCTCTCGAGTTGGAACTACAGTCGCGTGCTCGCCGTGGTCTCGGCGTTCACCGTGATCCTCACCGCAGCCTACATCCTCTGGGCGATCCAGCGGGTCTACCTCGGGGCGGAGTACAAGGGGCCGCATGGCGACCACCTGACGCCGATCACGCCCCGGGAACTCGCGATCGCGACCCCGCTCGTGTTCTTCGCGATCCTGTTCGGCGTGGCGCCGCAGATCCTGTTCAACTACGTCACGCCGTCGGTCAACCGGCAGGTCGAAACGCTCGCGGATTGGACGCGCCGCGTGCACGACGCGCCCGCCGCCCCGGCTGTGGCGACGATCGCCGCCCCGGAATCCACCGCCCGCTGACGTCGCAGGAGTGTCCGCCGTGAATCTGGCCGTGAATCTGGGAAGTCTCATCACCGACACGCTCGCGAACACGCTCGAGGTGTCGGCGCCCCTGTTTCGGCCGGAACTGTGCCTGGCGGCGACGATCGTCCTGCTGCTCGTCTGCCGGATGCTGCCCGTCCTCCGGCAGGCCGATTCGGCCCTGGTCGCGCTCGGTGGCGTGGCATTCGGGCTGTGGTACGCCTGGAGCGATTTCACGTCGCTGCCGGCGGGTGGCGATCTCCTCGCGGGCCGGCAGGAACTGTTCACCGGCCTGATCGTCTACGACTCGCTCACGGCGTACATCCGGCTGTTGTTGCTCGGCTTCCTCGCTCTCTACATCGTGTTCACGCGGGTTTCGGGGATCCCCGACCGCGAGGACGGCGCCGACTTCTACACGCTCGTGCTCGGCGCGACGCTCGGCATGTGCTTGATGGCGTCGGCCAACCACCTGCTGATGCTCTTCATGGCCGTGGAGATGGCGAGCGTGCCGTCGTATGCCCTCGCGGGCCTGCTCAAGGGGCGGAAGGCGAGTTCCGAGGCGGCGCTCAAATACGCCGTGTACGGCGCCGGTGCCGCCGGGATCATGCTCTACGGTCTGAGCCTGCTGGCGGGAACGCTCGGCACCTGCCACCTGCCGACGATGGCCGCCGAGTTGGCGAAGGCCGGGCATGCGGGCGTCGCCGGCGGCAGCGTGATGGTGCTGTCGCTCGCCGGACTGATGCTCGCCGTCGGCCTGGCGTTCAAGCTCTCGGCGGTGCCGTTTCACTTCTGGTGCCCGGACGTGTTCGAGGGTGCGGCGGCGGAAGTGGGGGCGTTCCTCTCCGTGGCGAGCAAGGCGGCGGCCGTAGCGCTCCTGCTGCGTGTGACGTACTCGCTCGGCGTCCCGGCCGGCAGCCTCGGCGTCCCGGCCGGCAGCCTCGGTGTCCCGGCCGTCGGTGAAGCGGCCGCTCCGACCCTCGCGGCGCTCGCCGACACCCGGCACTTCATGGTCTACGTCGTGGCCCTCATGGCGGCGGTGACCTGCACGCTCGGCAACCTCGCCGCCTACGGCCAGACGAACATGAAGCGATTGCTCGCCTACTCCACCATCGCCCATGCGGGCTACCTGATGATGGGCGTGGCGGCGGCGATCGCCCTCGCCGGCACGTCGGCGTCGGGAGCCCGCGACGCGGTGACGGCGGTGGCCTTCTATCTCGGCACCTACGTCTTCATGAACCTCGGCGCGTTCGCGATCGTGGCGCTGCTGCGCAACACGCTGCGGAGCGAGGAGATTTCCGCCTACGCGGGCCTCGTGCGGACGAGCCCGGGCATCGTCGTGGCCACCGCGGTGGTGCTCGTGAGCCTGATCGGGCTGCCGCCGCTGGCCGGCTTCGTCTCGAAGTTCCTGGTGTTTTCCTCGCTCGTCGAGGCGATCGCGGCGGGGGCCGAGCGGCCCCTGATGCTCGTGCTCCTCATGGTCGGCGGGCTCAACACCGTCATCAGCCTGTTCTACTACCTCCGGGTGCTGAAGGTGATGACGTTCGATCCGCCGTCGGACGAGCGGGCCACCGAGCCCTTCCCACTCGTGTCGGTCCCGGGTGCCGTGGTCACAGCCCTCGTGCTGCCGGTCGTCGCCTTCGGCCTGTTCTGGTCGGGGCTGTATGCGGCGGCCCAGCTGGCGGGCGCCTTCGCCTCCTGATCCGAACCCATGCATCACACCACCTCTCCATTGTCGCGGCTCGTCTCCACGCTCGGGTCGTCGCTCGCGATGTACGTGTCGGACGCCGGCATCTGGACCTACCCGGGCGCCGAGGAGATCAAACTCGCGCTCGCCGACCTCGCCGATGACCACCGCAGTCTGGTCGAGCGGGCGGGCGCCGCGCTCGAGGATCGGGGCGTCGAGGTCCCGCGGCCCGTCTATCCGATCCAGTTCACCGCCACCCACGACCTCGACCTGCGGACGCTCCTGCCGCGGATCATCGCCGGGCTGAAGGCGATCCTCGGCGACCTCGACGGCGTGGCTGCCGGCGCCGCGACGGATCCGCAGGCCGAGGATCTGCTGCGTGAGGCAGCCACCTCGACCCGCACCCACATCGACGCCCTGGAGCAGGTGCTGGCCCGGCCGCGGGCCGCCGCCGGCTGACGATGGAGTTTTTCGACAGCCATTGCCATCTCGATCCGATGCGCTATGGCGACGACCTGCCCGGCGTCCTCGCACGGGCCCGGGCTGCGGGCGTCACCGGTCTGACCGTCGTCGGCACCCGCGCCGCCGACAGCGAGGCGGCGGCCGAACTCGCCGGCCGGGAGCCGGGGCTGGCGAGCGCGGCCGGCATCCACCCCAACGACGTCCACGAGGTCGAGCCCGACGAGTGGGACCGGGTGATGCGGCTCGTGGCCTCCGGTCGCGTCCATGCCGTCGGCGAGACGGGCCTGGATTGGTATCGCGATCTCGCCCCGCGCGAACTGCAGCGGGAATATTTCGAGCGGCACATCCGCCTCGCGCAGAAGCTCGGACTCCCGCTCGTCGTGCACACGCGGGACAGCATCCGCGACGTCCTCGACACGCTCGGCGCGGCCCTTGGCCGCGGCGGGTTTCCGGTCGTGCTCCACTCGTTCACCGGCACGGCGGCGGAGGCCGCAGAGGCGGTCGAACTCGGCTGTCACCTCGGTTTCGCGGGCATGGTGACGTTTCGCTCCGCCGGCGACCTGCGCACGGTCGCGGCGGGCGTGCCGCTCGACCGGCTGCTCATCGAGACCGACAGCCCGTTCCTCTCGCCCGAGCCGTGCCGCGGCCGCCGCAACGAGCCCGGCCACCTCGTCCACACGGCCCGCTGCCTGGCCATCGCCCGCGGCGAGCCGATCGAGAAACTCGCGGCCGCGACGACCGCCAACGCGCGGCGGCTGTTCTTCAAACGCTAGCCTCTTTTCAAGGAGTTCCCGCATGGTTCGCACGCCCAGCACGATGCTGCCGCTCGGCACGCTCGCCCCCGACTTTTCCCTGCCCAACGTGGATGGTCGCATGGTCGGCCTCGCTGACGCCGCGGGCCCGCGCGGCACGATCGTGATGTTCATCTGCAACCACTGCCCGTTCGTGAAGCACGTGGCCGACGAGCTGGCGAAGTTGGGCCGCGACTACCTGCCGCGCGGCATCGGCGTCGTGGCGATCAGCTCGAACGATGTCTCCACCCATCCCGCCGACTCGCCCGAGCAGATGGTGCACGAGGCGGAGGACCGGGGCTACGTGTTTCCGTATCTCTACGACGAGACGCAGGAGGTGGCCCATGCCTACCACGCAGCCTGCACGCCGGACTTCTTTCTCTTCGACGGCGCACGAAAACTCGTGTACCGCGGCCAACTCGACGCGAGCCGGCCCGGCAACGACATCCCGGTGACCGGCGCCGATCTCCGTGCCGCCCTCGACGCGGTGCTGGCCGGCCGGCCCGTTCCCGCCGACCAGCGGCCGAGCCTGGGCTGCAACATCAAGTGGAAGCCGGGCAACGAGCCGCCGTATTTTTCGACGTGAGGATCCGGGGCGGCGGTCTTGACGCAACGCGCCGGCTTCGGGGTTGCCCCGTACCATCTCGCCGGACGTTCACTGCGCCCTCCGGGCTTCGTTCACTCCTACCGACTGGCGCTGCGCCATCCTGGCTCCGCTGGTCGGTAAAGCCGGCTCAATGGTAGAGGCAACCCCTCGCCTCCCTCGTTCCAGTTGAGGAGGCTCGGGGCTGCCCATGCCCTCGAGCCGGGCTATGGGAGCGAGCGCAGCCAGGATGGCGAAGCGAAGCGGACATGCAGAGAGCCGAGGCCGGGAGGGCCGAGGCGAACGTCCGGAGAGAGGGGCTGGGCAGTCACGAGCCGGGTTGGGCGCGTGAAGGCGGCAGGCTGGAGCCTGTCCCACCGGGTTGCTACCGGCGCGGGCCGTCGGTGGGGCGGTTTTGCGGGGTGGGCTGGCCTGCGGCCGGACCGCGGCCGGCGAGCCGACCGATGCCCTGCGTGTCACCCGGCTCCAGCCGCGAGGCCCGGAGGTTTTCCCGCTGGATGGCCTCGTAGACCTCCTGGCGGTGCACCGGGATCTCGGACGGTGCGTTGATGCCCAGCCGGACCTTGTCCCCTCGGATGTCCACGATCGTGACGACGATGTTGTCGCCGATCATGATGCTTTCGTCGCGTTGCCTGGAAAGTACGAGCATCGGAGGGTCCTTCCTGAATCCTTTCGTGGCGCGGGCGGAGTCCTCCGCCGGCGGTCACTGTCATTATGCGCTCTTTTTGAGCGTGGGTTGGTGGGTGGCGAGTTCGAACTGCAGCGGAAGCTCGCCGCTCGCAACGACCTGACGGCCCGTGCGGGCTTCGAGGTTGATGACGATTGGCGCCTTCAAATTGAGCGTGAGGGTTCTGCCGTTCTGCCCGACGACGAGCACGACCTGGGCCTGCCGGATGTCGGTGATCGACAAGGGTGTGAGTTCGCTGCGCGGAATCCGCACCTGGTAGTCGGGCACGAATCGCCGGGGGCTGACGACGGCGAGCGCGATGTCGCCCCGGGTCGTGCTCTGCAGCCAACCGAGGGCGTCGTTCGACGCGTCGGCGAGCAGCGCCCACTCGCGGCAATCCTCGAGTCCGGGCAGGCCGCTCGGGAACGTCAGGACGTCGGCGGCATCGACGTCGATCCGCCCGAATCTGGTGGTATTGATCCGCATGGCCGTGGCACTCCTTTGCCGGGTGAAAGCCCGTCCATCAGGCTTTCCAACCGAACTCCCGTTCGTACCTGTAGCATCGGCCGCGGTGGGGGTCCGGGTAGAGAAAAAAGGACTGGCGAAACAGGAGGGATGCGGAAGGCCTTGCCGCTTGCGGTGTTGCGGCGAGTCACGGCGAGTCTGCCGCCGCGGGGGGCCGCCGCTCAAATCCGCACGATCGGCATCACTGCCACATCGGCTGGGCCCGCCATGCTGCCAGCGGCGCGAGGACGAGCAGCGGGAGCCAGGCCCCCAGCGACGGGCTCAACAGGTAGCCGGTCGCCATGGCGTGGCAGCCGAGCGTCACCAGGAAAAAAATCACCGTCATCGCCACGCACAGGCCGACTGCCACGAAGATTCCGCGTCGATTGGGGCCGACGACCAGCGGAATGCCGAGCAGGGCGAGCGACATGTCGAGAAACGGTGCCACGAGCCGCGCATGCACCCGCAACGGCACGTCGGCGGCGACACCGAGGCTGGCGTTGTGCGTCGCACGAACCAGGTCGATCGTGGACGAATAGTGGCTCCAGTTCGTGGACCCGATCAGTTGCTCGAACGTGACGTCGCTCACGACCAGGCATTGCCCGGGAGCGAGCCACGGGGCCGTCGAGCGGGTCAGGACCACCGTCTTGTCGCCTGCCGAGAGCGGTGCCAGCCGGTCGATGTCGGCGGGTTCGGTCACGCCGACGAGCAGGTAGCCGGCCGGCCGGTCCTCCTCGGCGGGCCTCCAGAAGGCCTCCGCCGCATCGATCTGCGGTCCGTATTCCGCGAGTGCCGGGGGCAAGAGGAGGCTCGGCGCCTCGATCCGGCAGTCGGCCATCCGGGCCGTGCGGCCCCGAAACAGGATTTCGGTCCGGTGGTCGTAGCGGGCCTCGAACGGATGGGAGGCATCGCCCTGCAGGTCCTGGGCATTGCGGGCGAACGCATGGCGAATCCGGGGCAGCACGATCTCGCGGTTCGCCATCGCGAGCAGGCTGACCACGGCCGCGAACACGAGGGCAGGGCGGGCGATCCGCCACCGGGTGATGCCGGCCGCGAGCAGGGCCGTGAGCTCGTTGTGGCGTTCGAGCCACGACAGCGCGAACATCGCGCTGGCGAGGGCGATCACCGGGCTCGTGGCGTCGAAGAAGGAGATCAGCCGGCAGCCGTAGTAGGTGCCGAGCACCCGCCACAGGCCTCCAGACCGGGCCCCGTGGGCGATGAACTCCTCGATGTTCGTGAAGGCATCGACAACGAACGTCAGCCCTGCGAGACTGACGAACACGATCATGAAGGCGTGCAGCTGGGCCCGGGTGATGTAGCGGTCGATGAGCATCGGTCGAATGCACCAGGGACGGTCGCACGGGGTCCGTGCCGGCGGGCGGCAGAGAATAGGAAGCCTCCGGGGCACCGTCAATCTGAGCGCGACGGGTGGCGACCGGATGATTTCCTGGGCACGAGACTGGGGTCGGCAGGTCGTCCGCTGGGTCGGCGACGGGGCCGATCTCCTTTTTCCCCGCAGCTGTCAGTGGTGTCGCCGCGAGGGCGACCTGCCGGAGGCACCGGAACTCCACGAGCACGGGCTCTGCCAGCACTGCGTTCGTGAACTCGTCGAGAAGGCCGGCCGCTGCCCGCGCTGCGGAGCGGAGTCGGCCACCGGAGCCGCATGCCCTGCGGGACGATGCCGGGCGGTCGGGTGGGACGGCGTCGTGTTCCTGGGGGGCTACGACGCGGCGCTGCGCGAGGCTGTCTTGAAGATCAAACGGCCCGGAGCGGAGGATCTTGCGCGTGGGCTCGCGGCGCTGCTCGTGGAGAAGCATCGGTCGGAGTTGGAGGCGGCGCGATGTGATGTGGTGGTTCCCGTGCCGATGCATTGGTGGCGCCGCTCGCTGCGCGGCACGAGCGCCGCGGAGGAGATCGCGCGGGCCGTCGGCCGGGCGCTCCGGCTTCCCGTGGCGACGGCGCTGCGTCGCTGCCGCAACACGCGGATGCAGAACGAATTGCCCGCGGAAGAACGCGCCGCCAACGTGGCCGATGCGTTTCGGGTGCGCGGGGCGTGGGGCGGCCGACGGCTGCTCGTGATCGACGACGTGGTGACGACCGGCGCGACGCTCTCCGCCTGCGCGGCGGCCCTGCGGGCCGCGGGCGCCGCGGCGGTCTACGGCGCCGCCGTCGCCAGGGCCGAAGGGCTTTCCGCGGGTGCTCGGAGGAGGGGCTCATGACGGAGCGGCACGGTATCCGCATCGGCACCCGGGGTAGCCTGCTCGCGCGAACCCAGACCGGCTGGGTCGCCGATCACGTCCGCGCCCTCGGGCACGCCGTGACGCTCGAGACGATCAGCACCAGCGGGGACGAGCGGGCCGACCTGCCCGTGCCGAGAATCGGGGCCGACGGAGTGTTCGTGCGGGAACTCGAGGCGGCGCTGCTCGCGGGCCGCATCGATGCGGCCGTGCACAGCCTGAAGGACCTTCCGACCGCCGAAACACCCGGCCTCGCCCTCGCGTGCGTGCCGCGCCGGGCGCTCCCCTTCGATGTGCTCGTGAGCAGCCGTCATGCCAGCCTCGCGAGCCTTCCGCCCGGGGCCGTGATCGGGACGGCGAGCATCCGCAGGGCCCTGCAGCTGCGGGCCCTCAGGGCCGATCTGGTCGTCCGTCCCGTCCGGGGCAACGTCGATTCCCGGCTGCGCCGGCTCGATGCGGGCGAGTACGACGGCCTCGTCCTCGCGGGAGCGGGGCTCGAGCGACTCGGCCTCGAACACCGGATCACCGAAATCCTCGAGCCCGACGCCTTCTGGCCCGCCGTCGCGCAGGGCGCCCTCGTCGTCCAGACCCGCTCCGACGACGCCCGCACACGGAACGCGATCGCCCCGCTCGGCCACGCCGAAACCCACGCGGCTGTCCGCGCGGAACGGAGCTTTCTCGCGTCCCTCGCCGGCGGCTGCCTGGCCCCGATCGGGGCCTGGGCCCGCGGCGGTGAGGATCGCCGCCTCGTACTCGGCGGCTGCGTGCTCGAGGAGCGCGGCTCCGGCGTGGACAGGATCCTGGCATCGGCGGTCGCCGGGCCCGAAGAGAGCCCGGAGTCGCTCGGCATCGAGGTCGCCCGCCGGCTGAAAGAGGCGGGCGCGGATCGGATGCTCGCCGCGGCCCGGGCTGCCGGCGGGTGATCCCGGCCCCGTCGAATCACCAGAGTGTCACCCTGGCGGGGGCGTCGGCCTCCGCGCGGTCCGCGTCGCTGGGCCCCCGTTTGGCTTGCCCCTTGGCGAGAGTGTCTTGGCAGGGCCCCGACCTGCGTGGAAAACCGCCCGCCCGGGTGGTTTGGCTCCCGAGGGGGATACCGTACAACCTTAGCCAAGCCGATTTCCCAGGTCCGCACAGCGGCGACGCACAGGCGAATGTTTGGATTCGATATGCTTACAAACCGACCGGTTTCGTCCAGACGGGCAACGCGGAGGCGGCGAGATCGTTAAGGTTTGATGAGGGCCGTCTCGTGATGGCCGGAGAGCGGGTCGATGTGTGTGAAGTGCGTGAATTTTTCGCGGCCGGAGGCCGCAGAAAGCAATGAAAGCCATGGCAGTCAAAGTTGTAATCGCCGACGACCATGAGGTCGTCCGCCGGGGTTTGGTCAGCCTGCTGGCCGGGTCGGAGGTCAAGATCGTGGGCGAGGCGGCCACCGGCGACGAGGCGGTCAAACTCACGAAGAAACTCAAGCCCGACGTCGTCCTGCTCGACATTCGCATGTCCGGCAAGGACGGCCTGGCGGCCCTGGAAAAAATTCGGGCCGACATGCCGAACGTCCGCTGCGTCATGCTCTCCACGTTCGACAACCCGACGTACGTGGCCCGGGCCGTCGCCGCCGGCGCCCACGACTACATGCTCAAGGGCTCGACCCGCAGCGAACTGATCAACTCGATCACCGGCGCGGCCACGGGGCAGTTGCCGATGCGGGCCGGCGAACTGCGGCGGGTCGCCACGACCATGGCCAATCGCGTGGCCACGCCCGATCCCGACATCCCGCTCACGCAGCGGGAGACGCAGGTGCTCCGCCACATGGCCCTCGGCCTCTCCAACAAGGAGATCGCGCAATCGCTGACGATCAGCGTCGAGACCGTGAAGGAGCACGTGCAGAACATCCTGCGAAAGATCGCCGTTTCGGACCGCACGCAGGCCGCCGTCTGGGCCGTCCGCCGCGGCCTCGTGTAAGAGGCAGCGTCGCTCTCTGATCGTGGGAGCGTCTCCCGCACCGTAGCCTTCGGTGTTCACGTGATGGTGCGCGCCGGCTCGTGACTGCCCAGCCCCTCTCTCCGGACGTTCGCCTCAGCCCTCCAGGCTTCGGCTCTCTGCATGTCCGCTTCGCTTCGCCATCCTGGCTACGCTCGCTTCCATAGCCCGGCTCGAGGGCATGGGCAGCCCCGAGCCTCCTCAACTGGCTCGTCTGGAACGGGGAGGCGAGGGGTTGCCCCTACCATTGAGCCGGCTTTACCCGGGCACCGATTCGCCGCAGGCGAATTGGTCGGCGGAGCCATGGATGGCGCAGCGCCAGTCGGTAGGAGTGAACGAAGCCCGGAGGGCGCAGTGAACGTCCGGCGAGATGGTACGGGGCAACCCCTCGCCGGATTGGGCGAGTTGATCGCGGCAAGCGACGCCATCTCCGTCGCTCCCACGATCAGAGAGCGTCACTTCGCGCGCGGGTGGGCCTTGTCGAAGGCTTCGCGGAGCCGCGTCGTCGTGACGTGCGTGTAGATCTGCGTGGTCACGAGGCTCTTGTGGCCGAGCAGTTCCTGGACGCTGCGGATGTCGGCGCCGGCATCGAGGAGATGGGTCGCGAAACTGTGGCGCAGCGTGTGCGGGCTCGCCCGGCCGGCGAGGCCGGCGGTCGCAAGGTGCTTTTCCAGCAGGCGGGCGATGCCGCGGACCGACAGGCGGCCGCCGAAGCGGTTGGTGAACAGCGGCCGGCTCCGTCCCGCCGCCGGCCGGGCTGACTGGGGACGGGCGGCGAGCCAGGCGCGGAGGGCGGTGCGGGCGTGCGTGCCCACGATCCCGAGCCGCTCGCGGCGGCCCTTGCCCCGGACCCGGATCGTGCCGTTGGCGAGATCGAGATCCCCGTCGTCGAGGCCGACGAGTTCGCGGACGCGGACGCCGGAGGAGTACATCAGTTCGAGGATGGCACGGTCGCGGACGCCGCCTGCCTGCGCCGGTTTCGGGGTGGCGAGCAGGCGGGAGATTTCATCGCCGGTGAGGAAGCCGGGCAGTTTGCGCGGCCGCCGGGGGCTGCGGAGCGGTTTGGCGGGGTTGGCGCGGACCCACCCCTCGCGGAGGCCGAACGCATAGAAGCTCCGCATGCTCGCCAGTTTGCGGGCGACGGTCGAAGGCGCGTAGCCGGCCGCACCGAGCCCGGCCTGGAAGCGTCGCAAGAGCGCGCTCGAGGCGTCCGCCGGGGCGCGGCACCCGGCCGAGACGAGAAACTCCTCGAGCTGGAGCAGATCCTCGCGATAACTCTTGAGCGTCAGTGGAGATGCGCCGCGTTCCGCCGCCAGAAATCGGAGGAAGCGATCGGTCGCCGCGGCAAAGGGTCCTGCGGCCGGAGGATGCGCAGCCATGTCGCGGGAGGATTCCGAATCAGGCGGCGCGGTCGGCCGGCGGCACGCTCCGCAGGCGGTTGGCCTGCGGTGCATTGAGCCGCACCTTCTGGCCCAGCACCGCGGCGTCGTACCACGAGAAACTCAGGTCGGGGTTGGCGGCGTACCGCCCCAGGGTCTTGAGCGTTTCCGCCCGGCTCTCGTCGTCGTAGAGGAACACGTAGCGCTCGCCGCCCTTGACGAGGGCGATCACGTTGATGTCGCGGGCGGGCATCGGCATGCTCTCGGGGACGAGTGGGCCGCCTTTGGGCAAGGTGCTTGGCCGTAGGCTTCTCGTGTATCGGCAGGCTGCCACCAGCCGCAGCAGCCTTCCGCCGCGTGCCCCCCGAGTCTCCGCGATCGGGCCAGCCATCCCCGGGCGGGCGTCGCGCGACCCCGATATTCGGGCGGGTCGGGCGGTTCAGAAGAGGTCGGCGAACCCCCGCAGGCCGATGGGTTCACGGGCCGTGAACGGCTCGCCGTGGGTCGTTCCGATCATCGCACCCCACCAGCTTGCCGAGGCTGCCACGCGATCGAGAACCGTGGGCCGCGGCGCGGTCTGGGGAAACTGGCTCGCGTAGCAGGCCAGGCTGCGGGCCTTGAGGTCCCAGGTCGTGGAGATGTCCACGACGAAGGCGGGCTTCGCCACGACTTTCAGGTGCACGCACGCGTAGTGGTAGATCCGCTCCGGGTGCCATGGCTCGCCGGGGAGATCGCATTTCGTCAGCTTCGCCCAGAAGCGGGCCGCCTCGACGAGTCGCGTGGCCGCCGTGTGATCGGGATGGGCATCGACCCAATGGGGCGCGAAGAGCCACCGCGGCCGCGTGCGCCGGATCACCGCGGCCAGTTTTCCACGGGCTGAGAGCGTGGCCCGCAGCCGCCGGTTCGGCAGGCCGAGATTCTCCCGCCACGGGATGCCGAGCACGGCCGTGGCGGCGGCCGTCTCGCGGGCGCGAATCTCCGGCGAACCGCGGGGCGTCGGCTCGCCGTCGGTGAGGTCGAGCACGCCGACGGCGAGACCCTGCGCGAGCATGAGCGCGATCGTTCCACCCATGCCGAGTTCCGCGTCGTCGGGATGAGGGGCGATCACCAGGGCGTCGAGCATGGCTCGTTTGCGTCTCCGTGGAGTCGCCAGCATACTCTGCCGCATGACGACCTCGACACGCACCGGCCAAGCGCCCGAGGAACTGTTCGCGGAGGTCTGCGGGCAGGCCCGCAATGCCGCGCGGCTCGCGTCCGTCGAGGCGCTCCTGGGGTGGGACGAGCAGACCTATCTCCCGCCGCGCGGCGGCGGGTATCGGGCCGAGCAGGCCGCCGCCCTCGCCGAAATCGTGCACCGCACGCGGACCGATCCGGCCCACGGCGAGCGGCTTGCGACGCTGGCCGACGGTCCGCTGGGCCGTTCGGGTCCGCCCGCGGTCGCCGGCACCATCCGCCTGCTGCGGCGCGACTTCGACAAGCACGCCCGGCTGCCGTCCCGGCTCGTCGTGGAACTCGCGAAGACGGGCGTCGAGGCCCAGCAGGCCTGGCGGGCCGCCCGCGCCGAGTCGTCCTGGGAGATGTTCGCCCCGTGGTTGGAGCGGATGGTCGCGCTCAAGCGCGAACAGGGAGCCTGCCAGCTGCCGGATCGCGATCCGTACGACGCCTTGATGGATGATTACGAGCCGGATGCCTCGTGGCGGGCGATCGCGGCACGGTTCGACCGGCTGCGGGCCGCGCTGGTCGGCCTGATGCGGGATTGCATCGATGCATCGGGAAAACCCGACGGCGCCGTGCTCGAGCGCCGGTTTCCCGTGGGGTCCCAACGGCGATTCGTGCACGACGTCGCGAGCCGGATCGGTTTCGACTTCGACCGGGGGCGGCTCGACACCACGACCCATCCCTTCTGCACGACCCTCGGGCCGGACGATTGCCGGATCACCACGCGCTGGGACGAGCACTTCCTCCCCACCGCGCTCTACGGCGTGCTCCACGAGGCGGGGCACGGACTCTACGAGCAGGGGTTGCCCCGCGAGTGGTTCGGCCTGCCCCCCGGTGAGGCGGCCTCGCTCGGCGTCCACGAATCGCAGTCGCGGTTGTGGGAGAACCTCGTCGGCCGCTCGCCCGCGTTCTGGGAGTGGTGCTTCCCCTCGGCCCGGGCCGCCTTCCCCGAGGCGTTCGCCGACGCGACCGCCGACCGCGTCCAGCGGGCGCTGATGGTGGTCAAGCCATCCTTCATCCGCGTGGAGGCCGACGAGGTCACCTACAACCTGCACGTGATGCTGCGATTCGATCTCGAACGGGCGCTCGTGCAGGAAACGCTCGCCGTCGCAGATCTGCGCGACGCGTGGAACGACCGCTTCGAGAAGGATTTCGGCCTCCGGCCGCCCACCGACGCCGATGGCGTTCTTCAGGATGTTCATTGGGCCGCAGGGTTGATCGGCTACTTTCCCACCTACACGCTCGGCAACCTGTTCGCCGCGCAGCTCATGCACGCGGCCGGGGCGGCGGTTCCCGGGCTCGAGCAAGACATCGCCGGCGGCCGGTTCGGCGGCCTTCTCGCCTGGCTGCGACGCGAGGTCCATGACCACGGCCGTCTGCTCGGCTCGGAGGAACTCGTCGAACGGGCCTCCGGCGGCGGCGTGTCGGAGGAATGGCTCGTCGCGAGCCTGCGGCGCCGTTACGGCGAGGCCCACGGGCTGCCGGCCTGAGCCCGTCGCCCGCCGGTCGTTTTCCCTCCGTCTTTGGCCGGTGGTAGACTTTTGCGGGGTTGATTTCGAGAAGCATTTCGCGGCCGGCGAGGACATCATGGTGGACGACAAAGACGACTCGGCGCCCGATCCCTGGGCGGGTATCGGAAACGAGGGCGAAGGGCAGGCCGACGAGGGCTTCACGTTTTCGTTCGACACCACGGGCGATGCCGATGCGGTGGAGTCGCTCAAGCCCGATGCCGCTGCAGATGACCTGGGCGATGTTTCCGCCTGGCTCGAGGAACCGGACGTCGTCCCGATGGGCGAGCCTCCGCTGGCGGTGTTTCCGTCGGCCGAAGCCGACGCCACCGAGCCGGCGCCGGCGTTTCCCGAGGCTTACGATGACGCCTCCGCTTTCGGTGATTTTTCCGCCCCGGACGATCTGCACGCCTCCGCTGACCAAATCCCGGGTGCGGTGGGCTCGTCGCACGTCGAACTCGGCACCGGCATGTCGGGGGTCGTCTCCGCGAGCGAGGTCGATCCGACGAGCGACATCACGGCGGCCGACGACTGGGCCGACGCCCTCGCGGCGGAGACGTCGAACGACGATTTTTCCACCGACGAGCAGCCGTCGTTCGATGCCTCGGGTTTCGACGGGGCGAGCGAGTCTGGCGATGCGATTCCTTTCGGTGCGCCGGCGTCCGATGACGCTCATGCAGACGACATGGCGGTTGCCGGAGCCGCAGTCGCACCGGCGGTCGCGCCGGCCGCGACGCGGGCGGCCCGTGCGCAGGGGGGCGGACTCGGCCAACTCATCGGCATCGTGCTCGGCGGCCTGATGGCGATTCCGATCACGTACGCGATCCTGCTCTGGGGCTTCCAGCGCGATCCGTTCAAGCTCACGGGCATGCTGCCGCAGGAGGTGGCGTTTCTGCTGCCGCAAAAGTTTCAGCCCGGCGGCTCGAAGAAGATGTCGGGCCCGAAGCTCGACGCGGCCTCTCCGCTCGACAACCTGTCCACCGCCGCCGAGCCCGAGGCGGGCGAGACGCCGGTCGTTCCCGAACCGGAGCCGCCTCTCCCGGACCCCCGCGAACCCGATCCGGCTCCCGCCGAATCTGCGAAGCCTGCGGCGGTCACCGCGGCGACGGAACCCGCACCTGCCCCCACGGAACCGGCGCCCGAGTCCCAGCCGGCCCCACCGCTCGGCGACGTCGCCATGAAGACGCCGCCGGTGCCGGTGCCGGTGACGCCGCCCGAACCGGAGCCGCTCGATGTCTCGGATCTCGACGCCGCCGTCGGAGACGCCACCGCTGCGTTCGAGGAGCTCTCGGCTTCCGATCCGGAATCACCCGACCGCCGCAAGCTGCTCGTCGGCTGGTACAAGCGGCTCGCCGCCGTCGCGGAGCAACTGGTCCTGCTCGAGAAAGTCGCCGCCGATTCCGGCCGCAGTCTCGACGGGACGCTCGATGGCGTCGTGGCGCTCGGCGCCGCCGTGGGGGCCGATGCCACCATG
The DNA here is from genome assembly GCA_040397685.1 of Pirellulales bacterium. GTDB lineage: Bacteria > Planctomycetota > Planctomycetia > Pirellulales > UBA1268 > RGVT01. The sequence goes on along the minus strand of JBBAVM010000003.1, from coordinate 24,335 downwards.
CAGGCGGAGCTCGAGAAGCTGAGCGGGATGTGGCTCGCATCCCGCCGCCGTCCCGCCGACGGCGCGGTGCTCCTCGCGACGTTCGAGGGCGCACGCAAGGTCGGACCGTACTGGTCGTCTCGCATCACCGTGCAGGGCACGGAGCCGCGGAGCGTCTCGGTGATCTCCCGATCGGAGCCGGTGGCCGAGACCGGCGAGACCGTGATGGTCACGGGCGTGCTCTTCGACGGCGACGTCGTGTGGGCGAGCGATTGCCGGACGATCGCCAAGAAAGTCGCCCCCGTCGAGGATCTTTTTTGAGCGGCGGAGCCGCCGCGGCCACGGAGATCGTCGCGGCCGTGGCCGCCGGTAACCTGACCCCGGCCGAGGTGCTGGCCGACCACGTCGCCCGGCACCGCGCGACCCACCCGCGCGTGAACGCGCTCGTCCAGCCGCGGCATGCCGCGGCCGCCGCCGAGATCGGGGCCGTCGCCGGTCTGCCGCTGGGCGGGGTGCCGGTCAGCGTCAAGGAGTGTTTCGCCGTTCAGGGCCTCGAGACCACGCTCGGCATCCCGGGCCGCAGCGGTCCGGACGACCACGACGCCGACATCGTCGTGCGGTTGCGGGCTGCCGGGGCGGTCCTCGTGGGCAAGGCGAACGTGCCGCAGGCGATGTATCTCCACGAGACCGACAATCCGGTCTGGGGCCGCACGATCCATCCCCTCGCGGCCGACCGTGGTCCGGGAGGTTCGAGCGGTGGGGACGCCGCGCTCGTGGCGGCCGGCGTCGTGCCCCTCGCGGTCGGCACCGACCTCGCCGGCTCGATCCGGCAGCCGGCGCACGCCTGCGGCATCGCGGGGCTGCTGCCGCGCACGAGCGTCCTCGGCGAGGGGGGCGCGTTCGACACGGTCCCGCACCTCGCGGTCGTGCGTCCGCGGGCCGGCTTTCTCGCGCGGAGCGTGTCCGACCTCGCACTGGCGTATGCGGCGCTCGTGCCTGGAGGTGACGGGCTCACGACCGCCCCGCCACTGCGCCGCATCGGGTGGTGGACCGATGCGGGCGTGCTTCCGCCCTCGCCGGCGATCAGCCGGGGCGTGCACGAGGCCGTGGCAACGCTCGAAGCCGGCGGCTACCGCATGGTGCCCCTCGACGGCGGGCTGGGGCTCGAGGCCGCCTGGATCCTGCTCGCCATCCTTTCCGCCGACGGAGGCGCCGACATCCGCCGGCTGTTCGGCGGCACGCGGCCGATCCCGGGCGTCGCACGGCTGTTGCGCCTGGCCCGGCTGCCGGAACCTCGGCGTCGCTGGCTCGCCGGGCTCGCGGACCTTACGGGCCGCCGCATCGAGGCCGAGGCACTCCGCGCCACGGGGCCGCGGGCCCGGGCGGCGCTCGAGCGCGTGCTCGCGGCCCGGGCAGACCTCGCCATCCGAGTGCGCGACCTCGCGGCCCGGTGCGATGCGATCGTCTGTCCGGTGTCGGCCCTGCCGGCCCTGCGGCACGGCACGGCCGCCCGATTGCTGCCGGCCGCGTTCCCGTGCCTGCTCGCCAACCTGCTCGACCTCGCCGCCGGAGCCGTGCCCGTGACGACCGTGGGCTCCGACGAGGAGGGCGGCCGGGCCGCGGACCGCGATCCGATCGCCCGCGCGGCCGCGCTCACGGATCGGGGCAGCCGGGGCCTGCCCGTCGGCGTGCAGGTGATCGCGCTCACCGGGGGCGAGGCGACCGCGCTCGAGGCGATGGCGGCGATCGAAGCCGGCGCCGTCAGACGGTGAGCCGCGCGACGAGCGATCTGGCCATCTGATCGACCGCCAGGACCTCGGTCGCGGCGCCGAGATCGATTCCCGCCTTCGGCATGCTCCACACGACGCTCGAGGCCTCGTCCTGCGCGATCGTGTGCCAGCCGCGCGACCGCAACTTCAAGAGCCCGCGGGCGCCATCCTTTCCCATGCCCGTGAGCAGGAGGGCGGTGCCGGTCTGCGGCCAGTGCTCCGCGACGCTCTCGAAGAACACGTCCACGCTCGGGCGGAAGAACACGTCGCGGGGTTCCTCGCGGTACTCCAGGGTGCGGGACTTCGAGAGGACGAGATGGTCGTTCGTGCCGGCGAGAAGCACGTCGCCACCGACGGGTTGCTGGCCGTGCTCCGCCACGCGCACCGGCCGGCCCGTCCGGTCGCCCAGCCACTTGGCGAGCCCCTGGGCAAACGCGATATCGACGTGCTGCACCACCACCACCGCCACGTTCCAGTCGCGCGGCAGCGGCAGGAGCAGGTCGGAGACCGCCTTCGGGCCGCCCGTCGAGGCGCCCACGACCACGAGCTTCGGCGGCCCGGATGCGGGCGTCGGCCGGGCCGGCCGACGCGACTCCGTGGCGCCGACGAGCTTGGCGATCATGCCGATCTTTTCCACGAGCGCTCCCGCGCCGCTCACCTCGCCCGCGGGGCCGAGCATGGGCGTATCGACCGCGTCGAGGGCGCCGAAGCCCATCGCGTCGTAGACCAGCGAGATGTTGCCGCTCACGGTGGCCGTGACGACCAGGATCGCGCACGGCGCCGACGCCATGATCTGCCGTGTCGCCTGCACGCCGTCGAGGTGCGGCATGATCAGGTCCATGAGGATCAGGTCGGGGCGGTCGCGTTTCGCCATCGCGATCGCCTCGACCCCGTCGGCCGCCGTCCAGGCGACCTCGTGGTCGGGCAGGCTGTCCACGACTCGGCGCAGTGCCTCGCAGGCGGCGCGCACGTCGTTGACGATCCCGATCCTCATGCCGGCAGTCTCACGTCAGGGGCTCTCCCACGAGGTCGATGATCGTACGCACGAACGTCTCGTCGTGGAAACTGCTCTTCGTGAGATAGCGGTTCGCCCCGGCGTCCAGCCCGCGGAGCCGGTCCTCCTCGCGATCCTTGTAGGAGACGATGACCACCGGAACATCCCTGCGCGTCGCGTCGTTCTTGATCAGCGTCACCAGCCCGATGCCGTCCATGCGCGGCATGTCCACGTCGGTGACCACGAGATCGTAGTGGGCGCCCCGGAAGGTGTTCCAGCCGTCCATGCCGTCCACCGCCACGTCCACGGCGAAACCGCGGGCCTGGAGCAGCTGCCGCTCCAGTTCCCGGACCGTGATCGAGTCGTCCACCACGAGAATCCTCTTGCGGCGCCGCGACTGCTCCGCCAACTGCTCGAACTCCACCCGCGACAGCCGGCGGCCGGCGAGCACGTTGTCGATCGAGCGGACGAGATCCTCGACGTCCACGATCAGCACCGGGTTGCCGTTTTCGAGGAGCGACGCGCTGTTGATGTCCGGCACCTTGCCGAGCCGGCGGTCGAGCGGACGCACCTCCAGGTCGCGCTCGCCGAGGAAGGCATCGACGATCATGCCGAACTGCTGGCCCCGGTCGCTGATCACGACCACGGGCATCGGGTCGGCCGGCTGCTCGCGGCCGGGCATGTCGAGGATCTGCGCCGCGAACACGAGGCCGATCGAGACGCCGTCGCGGTCGAAGTACTGGCGCCCCTCCACCGTCCGCACGTCCGTGTGGCGGCATTCGAGGATGTTGTCGATACGGGTGAGCGGAAAGGCGTAGGGCTCTCCGCCGATCTCGACCAGCAGTGCCCGGATCACCGACATCGTGATCGGCAATTGCAGCGTGAACACGGTCTGCCGGCCCGGCTGCGTCGTCACCCGCACGGTGCCGCCCACGCCCTTCACCATGCTCTGGACGACGTCGAGGCCGACGCCCCGGCCCGAGATCTCCGTGACCTGGTCCTTCGTGGAGAAGCCCGGCAGGAAGAGGAATTCGAGCAGTTCGAGTTCCGTCAATTGCTCGGCCACCTGCCGGGCCACGAGCCCCCGCGTGACCGCGCGGGCGCGGAGTTTCTCGACGTCGATGCCGCGGCCATCGTCGGTGAGTGTGATGTGGAGCATGCCGGCGCGGTGGCGGGCCTCGAGGCGGATCGTGCCGATGGGCGGCTTGCCGCTCGCCTCGCGCTCCTGCGGCGTCTCGAGGCCGTGGTCGAGGGCGTTGCGGATGAGGTGCGAGAGCGGAGCCTCGAGTTTGTCGAGAATGTCGCGGTCGACGCCGGTCTGCTCGCCCCGGACCTCGAACCGCACCTGTTTTCCAAGCGTGCGGGCGACGTCGCGGACGAGCCGGGGGAAGCCGCGGATGCCGTCGGCGAGCGGCCGCATCCGGCTCGCGATCACCTCGTGGTGGAGGCGGTTCGAGAGGTCCTCGTTGCGCCGGGCGAAACTCTCGAGATCGTCCACCTGCTTCATGAGCGTTGTCAGGCAGGCGTCGGCCCGCTCGCGGACCCGCGCGACCAGGCCCACCAGGGGCGCGGGGATCGCCGCGTCGTCGGTCTTGAATCGCTCCTCGACCGCGGCGATCGTGTCGCAGAGTTCGACCTGGGCGGCGCGGAGGTTGAGGAGCGAATCCACGAACGGACGCAGTTGCTTGGTCTCCACGAGCGACTCGCCCGCAAGGCCGACGAGTCTCGTCAGGCTGTCGGCCGAGACGCGCACGACGCGGTCGGCTTGCTCGATGGCCCGTGCCGAGCCGGCCGGGGCTGCGGCCGGCGGCGGCGGTTCGGCGGCCGGCCGCTCCTCGGCAGCCTGCTGGGCCGGCTTCGCGGTCGGCGGCGTGGTCTCCGCAGGCGGCGCCGGGGGCACGGTGGAGGGAGCAGCGGCGGTGACCGGAGCCGCGGCGACGGGGGGAACCGGCACACCGGTGGTCGATGGGCTCACAGGCTCCAGGAGCGCTCCGAGCTCGGTGACGAGCGCGTCGGCCGTGGCGGCCCAGCGGCTCTCCGGCGCGAGCGCGTCGTCGGCCCGGGCGATGGTCGCGAGAAAATCGACGGCCGCCAGCAGGAGATCGACATGTTCAGGACGCACGCGGAACTGGCCTTTGCCCGCGGCGACGAAGCAGTCTTCCATCGCGTGCGCCACCCGCACCGCCGGATCGAGTCCCACGATCCGCGCGGCCCCCTTGAGCGAGTGCGCGGCCCGCATCATCGCCTCGATCGTCTCGGGGGAGCGTTCCAGCTCCTCGACGGCCAGCACGCCGGCGGAGAGGATCGCCGTCTGCCCTTCCGCTTCGAGGCGGAACAGCTCCAGCATCGAGAATCCGCTCAAGTCCTCGGCCACGTGGTCTCCTCCGCTACCGCGCGATCAGTTCGTGGAGTCCGTCGAACAGCTGCGTCTCGTCGAGCAGGCCGACCGACCGGTCCTGCCAGTCGAAGAGCGCCTGGCAGAGATGGGCCGTGGACTGGCTGACGGTCGAGGGCACCGCCCGCAGCGAGGACCGCTCGATCCGCTGGACGCCCGCGACTTCGTCGGCCGCGAAGACCCAGCGACCCCCGCCGGCTTCCGTAGCCTGTTCGATGACGAGCAGCCGCGCGGCCGTGGGACCCTCGTCGGTGGCGTGGAACGCTGGGGGGGCGTCTTCGAGGCCGATCAGACCGTGCAGCGAGACGCAGAGTTGCAGTTGGCCGCGGATGTTCACGAGCCCTGAGAGCCCTCCAGCGGTGCGATGGGGCACGCGGTGGAGCGGTCGCAGGGTCGTGATTTCGACGAGGGTGTGGGTGGGCAGGGCGAGCCATTCGCGGCCGACGCGAAACACGAGGACGCTCGTGGCATCGGTCGCCACCGCGACGTCCGGCTCCTCGAGAATCCGGCTCCAGGCCTCGAGGTAGCCCTCCGGCGCCTCGCGGTCGAAGAAGGTACGGGCGGCGTCCGCGAGCACGGGGCAGTTGCGGCAATGGATGAAGGTCTGCAGCTCCGGGCAACTGCGATCGCCCGCCACGCCGATCCGGCGCCAGCACTCTTCCATCGGAGCGGTCACGGTCTTGCCGAGGCTGCTCATGCCGTGCCCTTCCGATCGTGCATCTGGGCGGCCGACCGCCGGTAGTGCTCCGCCATGACGGCGTCACCACGTTGCCCGGCGAGGAGCGCGAGGGCGAGCAGGGCCTCGTCGTGGGACGCATCGAGGTAGAGCGTCTTGTGGAAGCACCCCTCGGCACGGTCGGCATCGCCGGCCGACTGATGCACCATGCCCATGAGAAAGAAGAGTTCCGGCGCCGGCCCGGCGGCCCGGGCGTGTGACTCGCACACCGCGAGGGCCTCGGTGAATCGCCGGGCGTTGGCCAACGCCCCCGCCTCGCGCAGCACGTCGTCGAGCGGCCGCGCTGGGACATCGCTCGCGGGTGTCGGTGGTGTGGTCGTCGCCACCGTGGCGCCGCTGCGCCGAGCTGGGAGCTGGGGCGCCGTCGGCCGCTGGCGCGGCGGCGGCACCGGGGCCGGCACGGCGAAGGTGCGAACGCCGCGGCGCAGGGCGAACGTCGAACTATCGCCAGCAGGAATCCACTCTCCTTTGAGGATCGGCGGCTCCGCGGCCCCGAGGACGATCAGGCCGTCGGCCGTCACGAGCCGGTCGAGCACCTGCTCCACCGTGCCGCGGGCCTGCGGCGTCAGGTAGATCAGGAGGTTGCGGCAGAACACGACGTCGTAGGGCGCATGCGCAGCGGCGAGCGCCGTCGTGACGAACGAATCGTCGAGCAGGTTCGCCCACTGGAACCGGACCTGCCGGCGGACCGCCTCGTCGAGCACGGACTGGGCGCCGTCGCGATGAAACCAGCGGTCGCGGAACGAGAGGTCGGCGTTGCGGAACGCGTTCGCCGAATAGCGGCCCTCCCGGGCCCGATCGAGGGCCTGGTGGCTGACGTCGATGGCGTCGATGGCGAACCGGTCGGGCGCCACGCCGGCGTCGAGGAGCGCCATCGCCATCGAGTAGGGCTCCTCGCCCCCGGCGCACGGGGCGCTGAGGATCCGGATCGGGCCGCGGTCTGGCAGGGAAGCCCGCGCGGCGGCGAATCGGCTGACGAACGCGAACACCTGCGGGTCGCGGAAGAACCAGCTCTCGCCGACGACGACCTCCTCGACGAGCCGGTCGCGTTCGGCGGGGTCGGCCTCGGCGCGGGCCACGGCCGCAGCCGGCTCGACGAGCCGGAGCGCGTCCATGCGGGTTCGCACGGCCCGCGCGATCGAGGCCGAGCCGATCGTGTCGGCGTCGAGGCCGATCCAGCGCGCGAGGAGGTCTTCCGCCGAGGGGCAACTGCCGGGATCACGGACGGCCGTGTTCGTCATGATGCGGAGGCTCCGGCAACGGCGGCGACGAGGCCCTGCACGAGGTCCGCCGGCAGCAGGAATTCGACCACGACCATCTGGACCGTGCCGCTGGGAAGACGCACGAGGCGTCCCAGAAACGGCGCGTGGGTCATCGACGACTCCGCCGGCGCCGCCTCGTCTCCGATGGTCTCCTGGATCGAGACGACGTCGTCGGCGACCAGCCCGAGCCGCAGCATCCGCGGGGGGGCGACGGCCGACGGAGCGTCGGCGGAAGGGGCGGGCCCTGCGAACTCGACGATGATCACCCGGGTGCTCAGCCGCCGCCGATCGGCATGCTCCGCCGCGGGCGCCCCGAACCGGCGGCCGAGGTCCACCAGCGGCACGAGTTGGCCCCGGTATGTGAACACCCCGGACACGTAGTCGGGCAGGAGCGGAACGGGCCGCGCGGGCACCAGCGGAAGAACCTCGAGCACCTTGCGTGAAGGAATCGCGTAGGGCTGGCCGGCGACGGTGAAGGTGAGGATGTGCATGGGCCGCGGCCCGCGTCAGATCGTGAAGCGCGAGACCTCCTCCTTGAGGTCGCCGACGGCCTCGCGCAGGTGGATCGTGGCCGTGTTGAAGTCGTCGAGCGATGCCGCCGTGCGCGAGGCCCCCTCCGCGAGCCGCACCATCGCCTCGCGAATCTGCTCGGCGCCCTGCGACTGGGCCCGCATCCCCTCGGTCACCTGGCCGAAGCGGCCGGAGATGCCCTGCACCGCCCCGATGATCTCCCCGAGCTTGCCGGCGATGTCGCCGATCTCGCGCACGCCGCCCCGCACCTGCTCGGCGAACTTGTCCATCTCCATCACGCCGGCCGACACGGCGTATTGCATCTCCTTCACCATCCGCTCGATGTCGAGCGACGCCACGGCCGTCTGGTCGGCGAGCCGCCGGATCTCGCGGGCGACGACGAGGAACCCGAGGCCGTACTCGCCGGCCTTCTCCGCCTCGATGGCGGCGTTGATCGAGAGGAGGTTCGTCTGGTCCGCGACCTTGGTGATCGTTGTCACGGCGAGGTTGATGTTGGCGGCACGCTCGCTGATCACGGCGAGCTTCGAGCCGAACGACGACGTGCTCTCGGCGAGTTGCCGCATGGTGGCGTCCATGCCGGTGAGGTTGCCCCGGCCCTCGGCGGCCATCCGGCCGGTCCGCGCGGCCATGTCGTTGACCTCGGTCATGGTGCGCACGAGTTCCTGGCTCGTGACCGAGATCTGCTTGACGGCGGCCACCGCCTCGCTCGTGGAGGCGCCGTAGTCGGCGATCACCTGCTGCTGCTCGCTGCTCGTGGCCTGGATCGCGGTCGCGGTCGAGATCAGGGCGACGGACGATTTCTGGATCCGGCCGATCAGCCCGCGCAGGTCGTTGGTCATCGTCTGGATCGCGGTCAGGAGGGCGCCCGTCTCGTCGTCGCTGGTGACGCCCACCTGGGCCCGGAGGTCGCCGCCGGCCACCTGCCGCGCGACGTCCACGGCCGTGCGGATCGGCGCCGAGAGCGTCCGGGCGACGGCGAGCGCCGCGATCGTCACGCCGAGGATCGTGGCCAGCGAGAGGCCGATAATCGCGGCGCGTTGGAAGTTCACCAGCGCGTACGCCTCCGCGGCGTCCTGCTTCACGTTCATGCCCCAGCGGAAACTCGGCAGGTAGCACCAGGCGGCCACCACGTCGGCGTTGCGGTAGTCGCGTGCCGGGCCGAAGCCGCGGCCCCCGCTGGCCGCCTTCTGCGTGGCGGTGGCGACGTTGTCGCCCAGTGGAATCTGGAGCTTGAACGCCGCGTCCGGCACATGGCGGAGCGGGCAGGTGACCAGCATGGTCTGGCCGCGGCGTTCGCCGGTCACGATCTCGCCGGTGCGTCCGAGGCCGCTGAGATCGGAGAGAACCTGCCACACCCGCTCCGGCCCGAGCCCCATGGCGAGCACTCCGATGACCCGCCCTTCGGAGAGGACCGGGCTGGTGACGAACGCCAGCGGTCGCTGCCCGCCGCCGTAGGTCTGGAAGCCCGAGAGTTCGGATTGCAGGAGCGTCCGCGACCGGTCGTAGGCGGCGGCCAGTTCCGAGGCGGCCAGGCTGCCGGCGAGCACGGAGCCGCCGAGCGGGATCTGTTTGTCGAGCGAGAACACGACGCGCCCGGTGGCGTCGAGCAGGAGGATTTCCGCATAGCCGTACGAGCCGGCGACGTATCCGAGAAACTCCTCGTACAGCCGGCCGGCGGCCTCGAGTTTGCCCCGCCGGACCTCGTCGAGCGCGTCGGTCGCGGGCCCGGCTTCGGCCGTGAGTTCGCGCACCGCGCGGACGATCGTCGGCCCACGCGACGTGGCCATGCCTTCCCGGACCCGCTCGATCGCGTAGGCCTCCAGTTCCTGGGCCTTCGACGCGGCGATGTGCACGAGGTTGTTGCGGACCGAGTTCTCGAGCGCCCGCGTGGCGATGCGCGCCGTGATCGCCGTGAGGATCGCACACGGAATGAGGGCGATCACGAGGAACCAGAACAAGAGGCGGCCGGCGATCGAGCGTTGCATGGCCTGCGCGACAGCGGGTCCTGCGGCATCCGGGGGCGTGGTGAGGGACGTCGTCATCGGGCGGCCTCCCGTTCGCGGGCCGGCCGGGCCGTCGTGTTGATCCACGAGCCTCCCCACTTCCGATAGAGGTCGGAGACGAACTGCTCCCAGGCTTCGCGCGACCGCGAGATCGGGAACGGCACCGGTCGCACCGCGGTGCGACTCGTCCACACGATGTCGAACTGTCCGTCGGGCCGGATCCGTCCGATCGACACCGGCCGCCAGGTGTGCTGTGTGGCCGGATCGATCGAGATGATCCCCTCGGGGGCATCGAGGCTCTGCGACCGCATGGCGTTGCGCACCTGCCGCACCTCGGTGGTGGCGGCCTCGTTGACCGCCTGGGCCCAGAGCCGGACGCTCGCGGAGGCCGACTCGATCACGTCGGATGTCGTGCGGTCGCTGCCGTACCGGGCCTTGAAACTGCGGACGAAGGCCTCGTTCTCCGGCCGGCCGATGCTCTGGAAGTAGTTCCAGGCGGCGTAATGGCCCGCGAAATCGTCGCGGTCGCCCGTCCGCAGTTCGTCCTCCGCGATCGCGAACATCATGACGGGCACGTCCTCCGACTTGAGGCCCGCAGCCCGCAGCTGGCGCGCGAAGGCGAGGGCGGAGTCGCCCACGACCGAACTCAGGATCACGTCGGGCTTGGCCGCGATGATCTCCTTGACCGTGGCTTCGACGTCGGTGCTGCCGAAGGGGATGTAGGCCTCGCCGACGCGTTCGGCGCCCAGGCCGGCGAGCTGGTCGGAGATGATCGCGTTGACGCAGTGCGGCCAGATGTAGTCCGACCCGACGAGGAAGAACCGCCGGGCGCCGAGCGTGTCGAAACACCACTGGACCGCCGGCGTGATCTGTTGGTTGGGAGCGGCGCCCGTGTAGATCACGTTGGGGGACTGCTCGAGCCCTTCGTAGGCCATCGGATAGACGAGCAGATGATCGGCCGCCTCGACCACGGGCAGCACGGCCTTCCGGCTGGCGCTCGTCCAGCAGCCGAACACGACCGAGACGCGATCCTCGTGAATCAATTTCTCGGCCTGCCGGGCGAAGGTCTGGGGATCGGACGCCCCGTCGGCGATCACCCAACGGACCGGCCGCCCGAGGAGGCCGCCGGCCGCATTGATCTCTTCGAGCGCGAGCACCTCGGCGTCGATCATCGATGTCTCGCTGACCGCCATCGGCCCGGTCTGCGAGTGGAGCAGCCCGACGAGGATCGGGCTCCGATCGACGAGCAGGCGATCGGCCGCGAGCCAGCCGAGGCCGCCGAGGGCGGCGAGGCCGATCAGCCACGGCCAGCCGGAACGCCGGCGCAGCTGGACGCCAGGGGCGGTGACGACGGACATCCGATCCATGCCTGCGCGGCTCCAGGGACTCCAACGGGTGGGCGACCGTCCACCACCTCAATCTTTGCCCATCTTTCCGCCGCAGGCGAACGCTCGGCCGCCTTTTTTTCCGGAATCGATCCCACCGGCTCGACCGGTGCAACCGGACCGCCCGATGGCGGGTCGCCGCAGCAGAAGGTACATTTTCGAGGGATTGGGGATGGTGCGAGGAAGTTCCCCATTAAATTCACTGGCGCCCAAGGCGATCACGACGGTCCCATGCCAAGCGTCTCCCAGCACCGCGCCGCCGCATTCTCCCTCGATCGGATCGCGGGGGTGTCGCCGTGGGCCCAGCAGGTGCGACGGGCGATCGAGCTGGTCGCCGCCCACCAGTCGAGCGTGCTGATCCTCGGCCCGAGCGGCACCGGCAAGGAACTTATCGCCCGGGCCGTCCACGCCACGGGCAAACGGGCCGCGAAGCCGTTCATTCCGGTCGATTGCGCGGTGACGACCGGCACGCTGTTCGCGAGCCACATGTTCGGGCACGTCAAGGGCTCGTTCACCGGTGCCACGTCTTCCACGCTCGGATGTTTTCGCGCGGCCGACGGCGGCACGATCTTCCTCGACGAGATCGGCGAGATGGAACTGGAGCTGCAGGCCAAGCTCCTGCGGGTGCTCCAGCAACGGACGGTCGTGCCCGTGGGCAGCCACGACGAGATTCCCGTCGATGTCCGCGTGGTCGCCGCCACGAATCGCGACCTCGGCCGCGAGGTCGGCCAGGGCCGCTTTCGCGAGGATCTCTACTACCGGCTGAACGTCGTCACGATCCGCACCCTCCCGCTCAGGGATCGTCCCGAGGACGTGCCCGTGTTGGCGGCCCGGTATCTCGCGGAGCTCGCCGCCCGCCATGGCATGCCGCTATGCACCCTGTCCCCGGCCGCCCTCGACGTGTTGCAGGCCTACGCCTGGCCGGGCAACGTCCGCGAACTGGAAAACGTTCTCGAGCGCGCGGTGATGTTCTCGTCCGGCGACGAGATCGACCCGGAGGCCTTGAGCGGATTCATGGTGAACGGTGGCGACGTCGCGGCGGCGGCGGGGCCGCCCCAGTCGGCGCCGCACGACCTCTCGCAGCTCGCACAGGCCGCCGCCCAGGGCATCCTCTCCACGACGGTGGTGCCCGGCGTGTTTCGTGTCGAGCCGGCGGTGAAGCCGCCTCCACCGCCCGCCGCGCCGACTCACCCTCCGGCGGGGGCGGCGGTACGGCCGGGCGATGCCGCCGTGGGCAACGAGTGGCCGACGCTCGCCGATGTCGAGCGGCTGCATCTGGAACGCACGCTCGCGGCCACGATGCAAAACAAGTCGCTCGCGGCAAAACTGCTCGGGATCGACCGGTCGGTGCTCCGCCGCAAGCTCCAGCGGTTCGGGCTCGACGGACCGGGCTCGACCGGTCAGGCCGGGCCGGGGCGGGCTGCGGACGAAGACCCTGGCGACGGCGCCCCGTGAGTCGATGCTCGTGGGACGCGGCCGTGCGGTGCGTCAGCCGGCCCGCGATCGCACGGAGAGATCACCCGTCGCGTCCTCTTCGGCCACTCGCAGCCGCAGCGTCGGGGCGGGCGGGGCGCGTCGCTCCTGGGCGAATCCGCGGGTGCCGGCGTTGAGAAAGTTCCGCAGACTGAGGGCGGGGCCGCTGTGGAACTCCCGCTCGAGCGTCTCGAGGACCTGCTTCCAGGGCAGGCCGCGGCGGTAGATGGTGCGGTAGGCGGCCTTGAGCTCGGCGATCTCTTCGGCCCCGTGTCCGCTGCGCTTCAGGCCGACGATATTGAGGCCGACGATGCAGCCGCTCTGTCCGTCCACGAGCATGTACGGGGGAATGTCCTGTACGACGCGGGCGTGGCCGCCCACCATCGCCAGCCGGCCGATGCGGCAGAACTGGTGCACCGCGACGGCGCCCGACACGAAGGCGCGATCCTCGACCGTCACGTGGCCGCCGAGCAGCGCCCCGTTGGCGAAGATGCAGTTGTTGCCGACGACGCAGTCGTGCCCCACGTGGGCGGTTGCCATGACGTAGTTGTGATCGCCGATCATCGTCGCCGTGTCGGTTTTGAGCGCCCGGTGCACGGTCACGTATTCACGGAACACGTTGTGGTCGCCGATCACGAGCGTGCCGACCTGCTGCGGCCGCGCGGCGTGCTGCGGCGCGCCGCCGACGACGCTGTGCTCGCCGAATTCGTTGTGGCAGCCGGCGCGGACGCCGCTTTTCAGGATCGCCCCGGGGGCGACGACGCAGAAGTCACCGAGCTCGACGCCCGCTTCGATCGTGGCGAAGGCGCCGACCGTGACCCCCGCGCCGAGGCGGGCTTCCGGACTCACGGCGGCCAGCGGATGGATGCTCAAGACACGCCCATGGTGGCGGGACGACTGCAGGGCGGCTGGACGAGCCGACCCTCGCGACGCGGGGGTTTATCGGCTCGAAACCGCCTCGATTCAATGGCAATTTTCCAGCCGGGTGCACAGGTTTCCCCGGTCGCCCGGTCCTCCCCGTCATCCGCCGCGCGGTCCCCGCCCCGGCGGCGCGAAGGGCTCCTCGGGCGGGTCCGCCGCGGTAGACTGCGGTCGTGTCGCATGAGCCGTTCGCCGGTCATGCCGCGTCCGCACCCCCGAGGGAGCCCAGCAGTCGATGGCCAGTCGCGAAGAACGGTACGAGGCGGCGGAGGTGCTCAAGAACGAAGGCAAACTGGCCGAGGCGATCGCGCTGCTCGAAGGCGTGGTCGCCGCCGACCCCGACTTCGCCCTCGCCCACTCGGCGCTCGCCGCGTGGTGCACGCGGCTCGAGCGGCATGACGAAGCCGTCAAGCACGCCCGCCGCGTTTGTGAACTCGAGCCGAAGGATCCCTTCAGTTACACGGCGTTGAGCGTCGCCTGCATGCGTGGCGGCCGAATCGCCGAGGCCGAAGACGCCCTCGCCCGCTCGCGGATGCTGCAAGGCTAGCAGACTCTGGAACAAGTCTGCCGGGGCAGAAAGCCTTCTTGCCGGTTGAGCAATCAATTCAAGGAAGCCCGCAGCGCCCACGTTTGCGGAAGCCCGCAGCGGTTTCACGGAAGCCCGCAGCGTTCATGTTCACGGAAGCCCGAAGCGCAAGCGAGGGAACGTGTGATGTGCGCCCCGGACTCCCTCGCTTGCGCTTTGGGCTTGCGTTGCGGAGGTGTGCCACTTCAGGGGAAAATTTGGATCGTGCCACGGGAATGTCGGCACGACGCCGAGCATTCCCGTGTATCAAGCATCAAGCCCCGGGCGCCGACTGCAGCGCAGCTTCGACCTGGTCGTAGCGGGCCCGGTCGGAAGCCGGGAGTTGCTCGGGGACGAGGCCGAGTTGCTTCGCCCGAGCGATCGACTGGCGGGCGGCCGCGACCTGCTTGTTTGCCACCTGCGCGGTGGCGAGGTGGAGGAGTTTGAGCGGCGACGGATCGAGCGCCGCCTCCTCGAGATCGGCGAGCGCGGGGCGGACGTCGCCCGCGGCGAGCCGCACCACCCCACGGGTGTCGAGCAGGTCGGGATGAGGCCCGAGTTCCAGCATCGCCTCGTCGATCAGTTTTTTCGCCTCGTCCACCGTCTCGGGCCGGGCGAGGTGGAAGGCGAGGTTGTTGGCCACGATCGCCGCCTGCTGGCCCCCCAGATCCTTGCGGCCGAGAATCTCGCGGTAGGCCCGCTCGACGTCCTGGGGCCGCCCCTCGAGGTCGAGGAGTTCGGCGTTGAGGAGTTCGAGCACGACGGCGTCGGGATCCTCGCGGCGGGCCCGGGCGAACCACTGCGACACCCGTGCCAGCGCCTCGGCATCCGCCTTGCCCGCCTGGCTGCGCAGCACCGCGAGCGCCGACTGGAGCACGCGGGCGAGCGGCAGCCTGCTCCAGGCGGTCTCGAGCAGATCGAGTGCCTCGGCGACGCGGTGCTGGCGGCCGAGAAACTCGGCCCGCTCGAGCGTTCCATTCGGCACGCGGCCGGCGTACTCGGCGAGCACCTTGTCGGCCGCCTTCGGAAACCCGAGTTCCTCCATGAGTTTCGCGACGGCCACCAGCTGCCCCATCTGCTCGAGCGGCACGTCGCCGGAGGGCATCAGTTTTCTCGCCGCGGCCACGGCCGTGGGCCGGTCCTTCTCCGCGATCGCCAGACGCGCCTCGAGCGCGAGCGAGACGGGCGACTCGGGCGCGGTCGCCTTGAGCTTCGTGAGCCAGGTCTTCGCCGAAGAAAGCTCGCCGTGCTCGATCAGCCGCTCGATCAGGAGACCGAGCATCGAGGGCGGCGCGTTCGGCGCCGCCACGAGCGAGATCATCTCATCGCGGCACTCCGACCAGCGGCCGGCCCGTTCGCGCAACTGGGCGAGTTGGAGCCGCTGGCTCGACGACAGCGGCTGCGAGCGGCCGAGCGTCTCCAGGAGCGTGATCGCCCGCCGCCAGCTGGCGGGCTCCGGGCGATCGGCCAACAGGGTCACCTGCAAGGCGACATCGTCCGGTCCGAGTTTGCCGTCGGCGCCCCGGTTGCCGTCGAGGATCGTGAGCGCCTGTTCGAGCGACTTGTAGCCCCCCATGTCGGCGGTCAATTGCGCGAGCGAGCGGCGGGCCCAGATCTTCGTCGATCTGCCTCCCGGCGAGTCGTCCGCCGCATCGATGATGGCGCGGAGCGTGTCGCGGGCGGGGTTCAGCCGGCCGCGCCGGATGAGGAACGATGCCAGGCCCCGCGCGGCGGTGGAGTCGGCCGGGGTGGCGGCGACGGCTTCGCGGTAGCATCGTTCGGCGTCGTCGAGCCGGCCGAGCATCTCGTAGCCCTGGGCTTCGACGAGCTGGCGATTCGGCTCCTCCAGGGCCTGCGCCGCCCGTTCGAGCGTGCGCTCCGCGATCCGCCGCTTGCCGGTCGCGAACTGGTGGGTGAAGAGTGCCATCCACGCCTCGGCGAGGGCGGGGCTCTGCTCGACCGCCCGCTCGAGCACCGACTCGGCCCGCTCGGCCTTGCCGGAGCGGCTGAGCAGTTGGCCGAGCCAGAGCAGCTCGCCCGCATTCGTCGAGTCGGTCGAGACGCTCTTCTCCGCGAGGGCCACGGCCTCGTCGATGTTGCCGGAGCGCAGTTCCATCTCGGCGGTGATCCGTTCGAAGCCGCCGAGCCCCTCCGGTCCCAGCCGTGCGATGGCCTGCTGCGCCTCGTCGAACCGGTTCGACGCATACAGCAGGCCGACGAGCTGGCGGATCAGCCCGGGGTTCGGCGGGCCCATGCGGCTGGCCCGCTGCAGGTGGTCGATCGCCGCCGGCAGGTCGCCGCGGAGGCCCGCGATGTCGGCGAACAGTTGCTGGATCTGAGCCCAGCCCGGGCGGTCGTTCTCGGCCTCGACGAGCAGGTTGCGGGCCTCGTCCACGGCGAGCCGCTCGGCCGCGGAGAGTTCGAGGACGGTCTGGTCGCGGGTGAGCTTTTTCTGCTGCGTGTCGCGGACCCGTTGGATGAGGAGACTCGCCTTGGCGACGCGGGCCTGCGGGCTCGTCTCGCCGGCCGCCTTGGCGATCTCGGCGACGCGGCCCTGCATGGCTTCGAGGTCGCCGCGTTCGCGGGCGATTTCGAACAGCGTCCACTGCAGCCGCAGGTCTTCCGGGGTCCGGGTCAGGGCCTTGGTCCAGAGCCGCTCGGCCGCCGCAGCGTCTCCCATGCCCAGCCGGACCGACGCCAGTGCCGACAACACCCGCGACGCCTCGGCCGCTGGCAGCGACTCGCTCCGACGTTCGAGGCCGTCGAGCGCCTGCGCCGCCTCCTCGGCCGGGGCGCGGGCTGCGAGCTGGGCCTCGATCAGCAAGAGCGCGGGGCTGTCGGCCGACGCCTTGTCGGCCCGGCCGAGCGCGGCTCGGGCCCGCTCGACGTCGTTGTCGCGGAGGGCGAGCGTCGTGAGGGCCGCGATGAGCTGCGGATCTTTCGGGTTGGCCTCGGAAGCAGTCGTGAGGAGATCGACGGCGGTGGCGGCTTCTCCTTTGCGCACGAGCACGTCGGCCCGCAGGAGGGCGATCTGCGTGTCGCCGATGCTGGCCGACTGTTGCAGCGTGTCGAGCAGGTCGTCGATCGCCGACCAGTCGCGTTCCGCCGCCGGCCGCTTCATCTGCGCGGCGACCCGGAGCTGCAGCAACGGGTTCCAGACCTGCGGGATGGAGGCGAGACGGTCGCGCGGGATCGCATTGGCCACCAGCTCGAACTCCTGCAAGGCCTCATCCGGCTTCCCCGCCGCGACGAGCGCCGACGCGGCGCCCACGCGGGCGGCGAGCGACGACGGGTCGTCGGTCAGGACGCGACGATTCGCCTCCAATTGCTCGTCGAATTCTCCCAGTTGCTCGTGGCACTGCCCGAGGTAGAGATCGACCTGCCGCGTGAGATCTGT
The DNA here is from genome assembly GCA_040397685.1 of Pirellulales bacterium. Taxonomy (GTDB): domain Bacteria; phylum Planctomycetota; class Planctomycetia; order Pirellulales; family UBA1268; genus RGVT01. The sequence continues at coordinate 6,925 of JBBAVM010000003.1, read as the reverse complement.
CGAGCCCGCCACGAGCGGGCGGACACGCTCGAGTTTTTGCCGCGCCTGGAGCCAGCGTTGCTCGGCGATGAGCACCCGGGCCTCGAGCAGGCCGACCGCAGGGCTGCCCGCCCCGAGCGACTCCTTGAGCCGTCCGATCGTCTGCTCGACCCGGCGGATGTCGTTGGTCTGCAGGAGCGAGTCGGCGAGCATCAGGAGGAGCGCTGGCCGGCCGGGCAGCGCGTCGATGCCCTCGTCGAGCACCTTCACGGCGACCTCCGGCTGCTGCTGCTGGAGCGCGAGGATCGCCGCGGCGCGCACCAGCCGCTCGTCGGTCTCGGGCCGCTTCATGCCCCGATCGACGACCTTCTGTGCCGCGGCGTAATCCTTCTCGGCGAGTGCGATCTCGAAGGCGGCGAGCAGCGTCTCGACGTCCTCCGGGGCGAGGCGGGTCGCCTGCGCCACATCCTGCTTGGCCGCGGCGAGGTTGCCCCGCTGCCGATGCCAGCGGGCGAGCGCCAGCCAGGCCTGCGGGTCGTCGGCATTCGACTTCACGAGCTCGGCGAGCACCTTGTCGGCCGTGGCGGCGTCCTCGAACTTCTCCTGCAGGATCGCGGCGAGGAGGATGAACGCCTCGGTGCTGCCGTCCTTGGCCTTGCGGTCGGGGGCGAACGATTTCTTCTCGAGGTCGAAGCCGATCAACTGGCTCGCGAGGTTCGCCGCCTCCTCGAAGTCGCCGGTGCCCGCCCAGGACCGCGCGAGCAGCAGATCGATCTCGGTGCGATCCTTCTCGGACCGATCGGTCGCGGCGGCGGTTCCGGGGGCCTCGGCATCGCCGCTCGCAGGGGCGCCGTCCGCGGCCGCGTGCTTGGCTCGCAGGATCCGCAGGTGCTCGCGGGCGTCTCCGAACCGGCCGATCCGCATCTGAAATCCGGCCAGCCGCTGCCGCAGGGCGTCGTCATCCGGATTGCGCCGGACGGCCGTCTCCAGCACCCCGTAGGCTCGGGCGACGTCGTTGCGGGTCGCGCCCGGTGCCTCCGCTCGATCGAGGACGAGACCGGCGAACTCCGCGTAGGCGTCCCCGTCGTCGGGGCGATACGCGACGTAGCGGGTGAACAGGGTGAGGGCCTCGCCGTTCTTGCCTTCGGCGAGTTTGGCCCGCGCGAGTTTGGCCAGGGCGCCGGCGTTCCGCGTGACTTGGAAGCGGTGGAGGAGGACGACGCCGACGCAGCCGCCCACGACGACCGCGACCAGGATGAGCAACAGCCGGAGATTGATCTTTTTCATGGCGTTGTGATGGCGAGTGCGCGGCCGAAGGAGGGGCAAAACCGCCCCGCGAGCATCCTACCCGAAACCCGCGGTGCTCCCGCCACTCCCGGCGTGGCCCGGCTTTCGGCCCGCTCGCGGAGAGATTGGGCGATCTACGGCAACCCGGGGCAGTGTGGGGTGGGCCAGGGGGTGGGGCGGAGCCTCGGACCGGAAAATTCCACCGAAGATCGCCGGCCTGCCCTGTCGATACATCCAGGCAACGAAGATTCCGATCGTGCGGACTTTGACGCCCTGACGCATCAGGCATTTCCATGGCATCCCCCATCTCCCTCCCGGCCGCTGCGGTTCGATATCGCCGTCGTGTGTGCCTGGCCTTGGCATGCAGTGTCGTGGTGATCGGCGGGGGCGGAGTCTCCGCAAGCGAACTGATGTCGGCGATTCCCGGGAGCGTGGGCGGGACGGCGCCGGTCGTGCACGCGGCAGCCGCGTCGCATGCCCGCCAGCCGGCGGCGAGCCGCGTCCACCCGCAGCCCGCGCGGGGCGGACATGCGTGCGCCACGGGCCGGTGTGCCCATGGGCGGTGTGGCCACGGTGCCTGCCGCAACGGGGGCTGCGAGATTCCGGGCTGCCCCGCCTGTTGCCCGGTTCGTCCGGCGAGTTTCGGCTTCTATGGAACGCAATGGCGGACCTGGCCCGGCCACGGCGTGATGCACGCGGCGCACGAGGAGCCCGCGGCGCCCGTCATGCCGCCGAGGTCCGAGGTGCCGTCCGCCGACGAGGAGTCGCCGATCCCGGATTTCGAGCCGCCGGCACCGGAGCCTGAGGCCGACGTGATGCCGCCGACGCGAGCGCCGGAGCCCGAATCGCCCCCCGCCACGCTGCCCGAACCAGATGCGGCCACTCCGGAGGCGAAACCCGCCGAACGTCCGGAGAAGCAGGCGCCTGACCAGCCGAAGGAGTCGAAGGAGAAGTCCGCGGAGGACAACCTGTTCGACGAGGCCGCGGTGCAGCGGCGTGCCCGGGAACGCTTCGCGATCCTGCAGCAGGCTGCCAGGAACCACGAGCGGATGCGCCAGGAAGCGATCCGCCAGCACGCACATCGCCCCGCACGTGCGGCCGGTTCAGCCATATCGGCCGCAGCCCAGGTCGAGTCGGCGGCCGATGAGCCTGCCGAGACCGTGAGTCGAACCGCCTATGCGGAATCGGTATCGGAATCGACGGGAGCCCGGCCGTCCGAGGCGGTCCATTCTCCCGCGAAGCAGCCCATGCAGGCAAAGCCCCGCGTCCGCAACCCGCTGCGGTAACTCCACGCGACGCAACGTCGGGCCGTGCCGAACCGCGTCATGACTGCGAGAGGCGGGAGTCGAACCCGCACGCCTTGCGGCACTGGAACCTAAATCCAGCGCGTCTGCCAGTTTCGCCACTCTCGCCCGCGACCTGATCCGGCCAGTGTGCCACCGGTTCGGGGCGGCGGCAATTCACCGCGGCGTTCGCTCCTCGAGCCAGCGGTCGAGGCTGCCCTGCCCGGCGCCGTCCCGCGGCGGCCACGAGGCGAGAAGCAGTTCGTGCCGCGTGCCGCCGGCACGCTCGTCGAGCAGGCGCACCGCCCGCAGTTCGAGCGCGACGAGCTGCTCCTCCGGGGGATGGCTGTGGTTCCACGCACGGGCGAGCGCCGCCGCGACACCGGGGGCGAACGCCCGGCGGTCCGGCTCCGGCAACTCCCAGAAGAGTTTGTGCCAGCGGTGGTGCGGCAGCGAGGTGAAGCCACCGGCGGGAAGCGTTGCCTCGAGCGGGCGGCCGGTCCGCAGCACGTCCACGGCACGGCCATCGGCCAGCACCCCGCGGCCAAAGACCCACTGCCGCTGGCAGCGCACTTCGCCGAACATGCCCCAGTCCTGCCCGAGGCAGGTCGCGCGCACGGCAGCCGTGAGCGGCATTGGCAATGGCACCGCGCGCAGCGGCGTGTTGGCGTGGAGGAACGCGGCGCTGGCAACCCCGATCGCCGCCACCACGGTCGCGGATTCCAGCCACGCTCCCGACCGCGGTCCCGCGGCGGGGAGCGGCGCGGCGGTTTGGGCCGGCAATCGCGCGGGAGCCAGCCACGAGTCCCACCACGCGGTCGGAACGAGGGTCAGCCAGGCAGCCATGCCGACGAAGGCGAAAAGTCCGAGCGACATGAGCATGGCCGTGGCCGCGTGGAACGCGAGGAAGATCGCGACCAGCGCGATCCGCACGGCGGGGCGGCCTGTCGCCACGAGGAGGCAGGGCGCCGCCACTTCGATTCCCAACACCGCCCATGTGAGCAGCCGGCAGACCGCGGGATGCCTCGCGAGCGCGTCGCCCCAGGCGGTGCCATGGTCGTGGATCGAGAGCGCGCACCCCACGGCGTCGCCGGACAGCCAGGTCGGGTTCCATTTCGAGAGGGCGGCCCCGAGATACACCGCGGCGATCTGGAGGACGAGGGCCATGGTGGCGGGGGAACAGCAGGCCGGGCCGGATCCGACCCATGGACACCGGCGGCGCCTCCGCGCATCGATCGACCAGGTTTTTCCCCATGGCAGAAACATGCCCCAGAAGAGCAGGCAGGCGAGCCATTCGTCGCCCGCGTTGGTGGCCGGGGCGGTGCGCCGCAGCACGCTCACCACCGCGACCCAGGCCAGGCACGAGGCGACGCGCGTGCCGAGGCCCACGGCGAGCGCGGCCCCGGCGAGCCCCTCGAGCGCGACGAGCGCGGTGCCCCACCACGTGGCATCGACGACGAAGCCGAGAGACCACGACCAGCCGTCGCCGAAGAACTCCCGCAGCGTGGCCAGCGGAAACATCCCGTCCGGGGCGAACATGAGCGCGAGGTCGCGCGTGCGCAGCACCGCGTCGGCGACGATGACGAGGCCCAGCGCGGCCCGCAGGCAGGCCAGGCTGCGGAAATCGAGCCCGAACGTCCGACCGGCCCACGTCGCCACCGACCGTGCCAAACGTGCCATGCACCACCGGGGATCGTGCGGCAGTCCCGCCAGTCAGGCGGTTTTCTTGTCCGAAACCGCCGGCGAAACTACAACAACCCCGACGTTTCCGGCGACCCCCGATCGCCGTGATCCCCTCCCCGCCCGCCCCACCTCCCCGAGACAGGTTCACGACTCATGGCAACGCATGCTCCGCTGGTGGTTCTCGGAGGCGGTCCGGGAGGGTATGCGGCGGCGTTCATGGCGGCCGACCTCGGCATGCAGGTCACGCTGGTGGAGCGTGACGAGCGGCTCGGTGGCACCTGTCTGCTCCGCGGCTGCATTCCGTCGAAGGCGCTTCTGCACGTCGGCCGCGTGCTCGCGGAGGCCCGGGAAATGGAGGCGTGGGGCATCCACTTCGACCGCCCCGCGATCGACATCGACATCCTGCGGGGCCGTAAGGAAAAGGTGATCTCGACGCTCACTGGCGGTCTCGCCCAGCTCGCGAAGCGGCGGAACGTCTCGGTCGTGCACGGCACCGCGAGGTTCACCAATTCCTCGACGCTCGAGATCGCCACGCCGGGCGGCCCGAGCCAGACGCTCTCGTTCGACCACTGCATCCTCGCGAGTGGTTCCCGGCCGGCGAAGATCCCCGCGTTCGACCTGCCGACGCCGCGGGTGATGGACTCGACGAAGGCCCTCGACATGGCCGACGTTCCCGCGTCGCTGCTGGTCATCGGCGGCGGCTACATCGGCCTCGAGATGGGCACCGTCTACGCCGAGCTCGGCTCGCGGGTGTCGGTCGTCGAACTCACCGACACGCTCCTGCCGGGGGCCGATCGCGACCTCGTGAAGCCGCTCCAGACGCGGCTGGAAAAACTGTTCGAGAAGATCCACCTCAAGACGAAGGTCGTGAAGCTCGAGGATCAGGGCGAGTCGATCCGCGTGCACTTCGAGGGGCCCGGCGGCCCGAGCGTGCACGACTTTTCCCGCGTGCTCGTCGCGGTGGGCCGCCGGCCCAACTCCGACGGGCTCGGGCTCGAGAATACGAAGGCCATGGTGAACGCCAAGGGCTTCGTCGAGGTCGATGCGCGGCAGCGGACGGCCGACCCGCGGATCCTCGCGATCGGCGACGTGTGCGGTGAGCCGATGCTCGCCCACCGGGCCAGCCATCAGGGAAAGGTGGCGGTCGAGTCGCTGCACGGCGAGCCGGCGCTCTTCGCACCACGGGCGATCCCCGCCGTGGTGTTCACCGATCCCGAGATCGCGTGGGCCGGGCTCACCGAGAACGAGGCGGCCGCGCAGGGCCGCACGGTCGAGATCAGCCGCTATCCCTGGGCGGCGAGCGGCCGGGCCCAGGCCCTCGGCCGGACCGAGGGCCTGACGAAGATCATCGTCGATCCCGAGACCGACACGGTGCTCGGCGTGGGCATGGTGGGCCCGGGAGCGGGCGAACTCGTCGCCGAGGGAACGCTCGCGATCGAGATGGGCTGCTCGGCCCGCGACCTGTCCGAAACGATCCATCCGCACCCGACGCTCGGCGAGACGGTGGCCTTCTCGGCGGAGAATTACTTCGGCCTCGCTACCGAAATCTACAGGCCGCGCACCGATGCCGCGGCTCGGTGATTCGGCCTTTACGGGGCGAGGAAATGGCCGGATAATGCAGGTTCTGCCGCGATAGCACTCCCGGAGTCCACCATGGCCAGCCCCGAAACCGAGCAGTCTGGAAGCGATGTCGCCGACGAGGTTCCCGGGCTGCCGCGGGGCGCCCATGCCCCGATGTCGATCGGGCAGGTCGGCGAGACGGCCAGCGGCCAGCCGGAGATCGCCGACGGCGTCTCCGCGGTCGATTCCGACCCGACGGAAACCCGGGAGTGGCTCGACTCGCTCCGCTACGTGATCACGAGCCGGGGCGGAGACCGCGCCGCCTATCTCCTCCACGCCATCGAGCAGGAGGCCTATCGGCTGGGCGTCGCGATCCCGTTCTCCGCGACGACGCCCTACATCAACACCATCCCGGCCGATCGGCAGCCCCCGTATCCGGGCAACCGCGAGATCGAGCGACGGATCAAGAGCATCATCCGCTGGAACGCGATGGCGATGGTCGTCCGGGCCAACCGGGAAGACAAGAGCATCGGCGGCCACATCTCGACCTTCGCCTCGTCGGCCACGCTCGTCGAGGTCGCGATGAACCATTTCATCCGCGGCCGCGGCGACGACTACTCGGGCGACCAGGTCTACTTCCAGGGCCACGCCTCGCCGGGCATCTACTCGCGGGCGTTTCTCGAGGGACGGTTGTCGGAGAAGAACCTGGAGAACTTCCGCCGCGAGCTCGCGCCAGGCGGCGGCCTGTCGAGCTACCCGCATCCCTGGCTGATGCCGGAGTTCTGGGAGTTCCCCACCGTCTCGATGGGGCTCGGCCCGATCATGGCCATCTACCAGGCCCGGTTCAACAAGTATCTGCAGGACCGGGGCATCAAGGACACGAGCCGCCAGCACGTGTGGTGCTTCATCGGCGACGGCGAGACCGACGAGCCCGAGACGCTCGGGGCGATCTCCCTCGCGGCCCGCGAGAAGCTCGACAACCTCGTGTTCGTGATCAACTGCAACCTGCAGCGGCTCGACGGCCCGGTCCGCGGCAACGGCAAGATCATCCAGGAGCTCGAGGGTGTGTTCCGCGGCGCCGGCTGGAACGTCATCAAGGTGATCTGGGGCGAGGACTGGGATCCGCTCCTGGC
>JBBAVM010000002.1:72758-86030 GCA_040397685.1 Pirellulales bacterium | reverse complement strand
GGCACCATCTCGTCGAGCGTCGGCTGCACCTGCCGCCGGCGGGCCGGCCACGACTGCTCCTCGGAATGCCGCGTGGTCGTGATCCCCGTCGGCTTCTCGACCACCACCACCTCCTCGTCGAGATGCACGATCCGGACGTCATCCGGCTTGGGCGGCGGGGCGGCGGCGGCCTCGAGCACCTTCACCACCTCCCCCTCCTTGAGCCGCCGGGCCACGTCGGTGCAGATGTTGCCGTGGATCATCACGTGCCTGGACCGCACGAACTTCTGCACGCGGCCCCAGCTCGCGCCGCCGAGTTTCTCGCGGAGAAACGCCGCGAGCGTCCTGCCCTTCTCGGCGGCCGCGACGTGATACACCTTTCCCTGGGGTTGCTTCATCTAATGGAGATTAATGCCCGCAGGAAGAAGAGGGAGGTGAGGGGGTCGGCGAACGCTCGAGGAGCCTTGGGCCGCCGCGGCCCACGCGACGAGACTTTTGCCGCCCCCGAGCCGGCGGCGTCCAGTCTCATCTTGAACTCTAGCACGTCCCTTGACCGCTTTTTGCCTCTTTTTATGCTTTGAGGGGAGGCCTCCAGACGGCAGCCTCCGCGAGGCGGTCGCCGTCTGTTCAGCGTGAGGACCTTTCAACAGTGCCCGGCACATGCGTCGTCGGTCTGCAGTGGGGTGACGAGGCCAAAGGCAAGCTCGTAGACATCCTCACCGAAGAGCACGAGATCGTCGTGCGGTATGCCGGTGGGGCCAACGCCGGGCACACGGTCGTCTCGAACGGTCAGACCTGGAAGCTGTCGCTCATCCCCAGCGGGATTCTCCGCGACAACGTGCCCTGCGTGGTGACCGGCGGCGTCGTGCTCGACCCGGCCGCCGTCATCAAGGAGATCGACGGTCTCGAGTCGCGTGGCGTGACGATCGCCGGCAAGCTGCTCGTGAGCGACCGGGCGCACGTCGTGTTTCCCTGGCACGTCGCCGAAGACAAGCAGCTCGACGGCAGCCTGTCGGGCGGCGAGCCGATCGGCACGACCGGCCGCGGCATCGGCCCCTGCTACCGCGACAAGGTGGGCCGCTCGCTCGCGATCCGGCTCGGCGACCTCTATCGCCCGGAGTTCCCGGCGCAGCTCCGGCACATCGCCGCCCTCAAGGAAAAACTGCTCGGCGCGGGCTTCGACGTCGCGGCGATCGAGGCGCAGTACCGGGGCTACGCCGAGCGGCTGCGGCCCTTCGTCTGCGACACGACGGCCTTCCTCCTCGACGCCGTGGAGGCCGGCCGCAAGGTGCTCTTCGAGGGGGCCCAGGGGGCCCTGCTCGACGTCGATCACGGCACCTATCCGTTCGTGACCAGCAGCAACTCATCGGGCGTCGGCGTCTCGAGCGGTTCGGGCGTGCCGGGCCGCTGGATCGAGCGGGTGATCGGTGTCGTGAAGGCCTACTCGACCCGCGTCGGCGGCGGCCCGATGCCCACCGAACAGGACAACGCCACGGGCCAGCGGATCCGCGACCGCGGCAATGAATACGGCACCGTTACCCGCCGGCCGCGGCGCTGCGGCTGGTTCGACGCCGTCGCGGCCCGCTACACGGCCCGGCTCTCCGGCATCGATGAACTCGCCGTGATGCTTCTCGACGTCCTGTCCGGCTTCGACGAGCTCCGGATCTGCTCGGCCTACCGCATCGCCGGCCGCAACGTCACGCAGTTCCCCAGCCACGTTGACGACCTCAAGCAGGCCGAGCCCGTCTACGAAACGCTGCCCGGATGGCGCGAGGAACTCACGGGCGTGCGGCGCTATGATGACCTGCCCGAAAACGCCCGCCGCTACCTGGCCCGGATCGGCGAACTGCTCGGCCGACCGGTGACGGTCGTGTCGGTCGGTCCTGACCGCGCCCAAACCATCCTTCGCCCGGCCGCCTCGAAGCCCAACGCATGGCCACGACACCAGCATCCGACGCCGGTGACCGCCTGACCACAGGGCGAACGCAGGCTCCCGCAGTGCTCCCGCGGCACATCGCCATCATCATGGATGGCAACGGCCGCTGGGCCAGGCAGCGGGGGCTGCCGCGGATCGAGGGGCACCGGCGCGGCGTGGCCACGGTGCGCCGGATCACCGAGCACTGCGCCCGCCTGGGCGTCGAGCAACTCACGCTCTACTGCCTGTCGAGCGAGAACTGGCGGCGTCCGGCCGCGGAACTCGATTTCCTCATGCATCTCCTCGAGCAGTACATGATCGAGGAGCGTGCGCTCCTGATGCGCGAGCGGGTCCGCGTGGCGATGATCGGCAGCCGAAGCGACCTCCCGGAGGCCACGCTCGCCGCGCTCGACCGGACCACCTCGATGTGCGCCGGCAACGACGGCATGCGGCTGTGCCTGGCCGTGAACTACGGCTCGCGGGCCGAGATCGCGGCCGCCGCGCGGGCCCTCGCCGAGGAGTGTGTCGCCGGCCGCCTCGACCCCGCCGCCATTACCGAGGAAACCCTCGCCGCCCGGCTCGACACCGCGGCGATGCCCGACCCCGATCTCCTGATCCGCACCGCCGGCGAGATGCGGCTGAGCAACTTCCTGCTCTGGCAGAGCAGCTACGCCGAACTGTGGGTTACCGAAACCTGCTGGCCCGACTTCACCGAGGCGAGCCTCGACGATGCGATCCGCTCGTTCGCCGGCCGCGAGCGCCGCTTCGGGGGGCTCGCGGAAGCATGAACGGCCAAGCCAAGGTGCATCGCATCGCGATGGGCCTCGCCGTCGCGGCCGTGTTCGCCGGTCTGGCGTGGGCCGACGCCAACGGTCTCGCCGGCGCCGCGCCCGCATGGTGGCTCCTCCCCATCGTGATCGGCATCGCAATCGGGGGTGTCGATGAACTCGTTCGGCTCTGCGGCGCGCGCGATCTGATCCTGCCGGCGTGGCTGCTGCGGCCCGCCACGGCGGCGATCCCGTTCGCGGCGGCCTGCGGCGCCCAGGCGTTCTCCGCGGCCACCGCCAGCGCCGCGCCCACCGCCGCGATCGGCTGGGCCGGGGCGGCATTCACGGCGGCGCTCTTCACGCTGTTCGCGGTGGAGGTGGCGGGGTATCGGTCACAGGGCCGCGCGGGCGAGCGGCTCGCCGCGGGGACGTTCATCATGGCCTACCTCGGCCTGCCGCTGGCGTTCATGGTGGGCCTGCGGCTGTTGTGCGTGGAGAATCTGGGGGCCGAGCAACTGGGCCCTGGCCACCTCGGGATCGTGCCCCTCCTGAGCCTCGTCGCCGTGGTCAAGGCGGGCGACGTGGCGGCGTATGCCGTCGGCTCGCTCGTCGGCCGCCGCGCGATGGCGCCTCTGCTCAGCCCGGGCAAGACGTGGGAAGGGGCTGCCGCATCGGTGGCGGGATCGCTGGCGGCTGCGTGGTTCGTGCTCGAGCGCACGGGCGTCGAAGCGACCAGTCGGCCGTGGGGCGGATGGATCGTGTATGGCCTCGCAGTCGGCCTGGCGGGCATGCTCGGCGACCTCGCCGAATCGCTGCTCAAGCGGGAGGCCGGCAGGAAGGATTCCGGCGCGTCGCTCGGGCGCCTCGGCGGGGTGCTCGACCTCGTCGATTCGCTGCTCTTCGCCGCCCCCGTTGCCTGGCTGCTGTGGGTGGGTTGAAAAAGGTGTCAGGACTCTTTTCCGCACCTTTTCCCCACAGTGGCAGTGAAATACAGGAAAAAGAGTCCTGACACCTTTTTCGGGAGCCTGTCGGGGGAGCGGGTATATTTGAGTTCCGTCATCCCCATCCTCCCGAGACCGTCGGCGACCGCTCGTCGCCACGGGCTCCGATGTCCCGCACGACCATCGCGGTTGTCGATTCCAAGCGGCTGCTGACGATCTTCGGTCCCCGCGACCAGCACCTGCGGCGCATCCGCTCGGCGCTCGGCGTGGGGGTCTCGGCTCGAGATGACTCCATCCAGATCGAGGGAGACGAGCCGGCCGTGCTCAGGGCGACCGAGGTGTTCGAGCAGCTCGACCGCATCGCCCGCGACCAGGGCAGTGTCGAGCCCGACCAGGTCTCCCACCTGCTCGCGATCGCCGCCGGAGAGAAGCCTGCCACCCCGCACGACCCGATCGAGGTTCAGCGACCGGGCCGTCAGGTGCTGCCGCGGTCGGAAGGCCAGGCCGCCTATGTGCGTGCGATCCGCGAGAACGACATCGTGCTCTGCTCGGGCCCCGCCGGCAGCGGCAAGACGTTCCTCGCCGTGGCGATGGCGGTCGCCGCCCTGCGGTCCGAGCAGGTGAAGAAGATCGTGCTCGTGCGTCCGGCCGTCGAGGCGGGCGAGAGCCTCGGGTTCCTGCCCGGCGACCTCCAGGCCAAGATCAATCCCTACCTGCGGCCGCTGCTCGACGCGCTCCGCGAGATGATGGACTACGACCTCCTCAAGCGGCTCACCGAGCAGGACGTCGTGGAGATGATCCCGCTGGCCTACATGCGCGGCCGCACGCTCAACAATGCGTTCATCATCCTCGACGAGGCACAGAACACGACGATCTCGCAGATGAAGATGTTCCTCACCCGGCTCGGCATGGGCTCGAAGATGGTGATCTCCGGCGACACCACGCAGATCGACCTGCCGCCCAACCGCTCGAGCGGGCTCGTGGATGCGATGAACCGGCTCCAGGACGTGCGCGGCTGCTGCCGCGTGCGACTCGGCGGCCAGGACATCGTCCGGCATCCGCTCGTGCAGCGGATCGTCGACGCCTACGACGACCAGACGTGAGCCTCTCCACCCCATGACGATCGCCCCCTCCTCCTACCAGCGTCGCGCCCGCCGTGGCGGCTCCGTCGAGGCGCCTCAGGGCTTCTGGGGAGCGCTGCTCGAGCGGATCACACGGTCGGAGGTGCTTGCTCGGCTCGGGCTGTGCGCGGCGGCGGCGGGGGTGCTCCTCGTCCTGCTCCACGGCTGGAGCGAACCGCAGCCCTTTCGCAAGGGCTCGATCGCGCCCCACGGCATCGCGGCGCGGGTGCCGTTCGAAAAACCCGATCCGGAACGGACCCGGGCCGCGCAGGACCGTGCCGCCGCGCAGGTGCGGGTCGTCTACGCCCAGGACAAGGCACCGGTCGTGCGGCTGCGCGACGGCCTCAAGAACCGCGTCGCCGAGGTCGCCGCCGCCGACTCGCTCGCGGGTGTCTCGCGGGCGGCGTGGCTCGAGTTCACCCCCGATGCCGCGAAGGCGTTCGAGATGCTGCCAGTGTCCGCGGCCGGCGACAAACCCGCCCCACCGCCCGTCGCTCCCGAGCCTCCCAACGCCGCACCGGAACCGCAGGCCGCCGACGTGCCGCCGCCGCCCGAGCCCGAGAAGCCGGCCGTCGATCCGGTCGTGTCAGCCGCCGAGCAGGCCTTCCAGAAATTCCGCGCACGGATCGACACGAAGGAGCGGCTTCTCGAGTTCGACAAGGCGATCGATCGGGCGTTCTCCGACCTCGCGAACCATGGCGTGCTGGAGAAGATCCAGCACGGCATCGACGAGGGCAGCCAGACGGAGATCGACGTGCACCCGCTCGGCAACTCCGGCGAACTGACGCGCGTGCAGGTCGCCGACGTGCTGCTCGGCGAGGCGAAGGTCAGACTCAAGGCCCGGATCGAGGAGGAGATCGGCACGGGGCCGTTTGCCGACCGGCTCTTCGGCTGGATCGAGCCGAAGCTCTCGGGATCGCTCGAGATCGACCGCGAATCGACCACCAAGGCCAAGGCCGACGCCGTGGACAAGACGCCGCAGCAGTTCGTCCGCTATGCGGAGGGCGACCTGCTCGCCGCAGCCGGCCGGCCGATCACGGCCGACGAACTGGTCCTCCTGGAACGCGAGCACGACGAATACGTCCGGCAGCAGGATGCCCGGCAGCGGGCGGGCCGGGCGGCGTCGATGCTCGGCCTGTTCATCGCCATGTTCACGCTCGCCGGCTTCTACATCCACCTCCACCATCGCGAGGTGCTCGCCGACCTCGGGCACGTGGCGACGCTCCTCGGGCTTTCGATCGCGACGGTGGTGCTCTGCCTGTTTTCCGCCCACGAGAACTGGCAGGCGGAGATCGTGCCCCTGCTCGTATTCGCGATGACCGTCGCGATCGCCTACGACGAGGACCTCGCGCTGCTCCTCTCCGCCGAGGTGGCGCTCGTGGTCGTGGTCGGACTGGGCCACGGCCTCGGCGACTACGTCACGCTCACCGCCGCGGCGGCCGCCACCATCTTCTGGATGGGCCGGATCCGCAGCCGTAGCAAACTCATCTACGTGGGCCTGTGGGCCGGGGCGGTCGCGCTCGCGACGCAGGTCGGGGCCCATCTCCTCGAGGAGCGGCCGTTCGACATGCTGCTCGTGCAGGAAGCCGGGCGGCTCGGCGTGTGGACGGTGCTCGCCGGATTCCTGATGACGGGCCTCCTGCCGTTCATCGAGCGGTCATTCGGCGTGCTCACCGACCTGAGCCTGCTCGAGGTGGGCGACGTGGCGCACCCGCTCTTGCAGGAACTCGTGCGGCGCGCCCCCGGCACCTATAACCACTCGATCAACGTCGCGAGCATCGGCGAGGCGGCCGCCGAGGCGATCGGCGCCCGGGGACTGCTCGTCCGCGTGGGGGCGTATTTCCACGACATCGGCAAGATGCTCAAGCCCTCCTACTTCGTGGAGAACCAGGGGCAGGAGAACCGCCACGAGTCGCTCGTGCCGGCGATGAGCACCCTGATCATCATCGCGCACGTGAAAGAGGGAGCCGAGCTCGCCCGGCAGTACAACCTGCCGCGGCCGATCGTCGATCTCATCGCGGAGCATCACGGCACGACGCTCGTCGAGTATTTCTACCGCCGGGCCACCGAGCGGCAGCAGAACGATCCCAACGGCGAGGAGATCGACGAGCAGACCTACCGCTACCCGGGCCCCAAGCCGAGCACGCGGGAATCGGCCGTACTCATGCTCTCCGACGCCGTCGAGAGCGCGAGCCGCGCGCTCACGGAGCCCACCCCGGCCCGGATCGCGAGCCTCGTCCACGACCTCGCGATGAAGCGGCTCCTCGATGGACAGTTCGACGAATGCGGCCTGACACTCGAGGAACTGGAGCTCGTCGAGCAGAGCCTCGTGAAGAGCCTCACCGCCGTCTATCACGGCCGCGTCAAATATCCCGACCAGAGGACGGCGTAGTGGCGCGCCGCCCGGCCGAGCCACGGCAGGATGCCGTCGCCGTTTCCGTCGTGAATCGCCAGCGGCACGTCCGCGTCGCGATCCCGTGGGTCGAGCGGGTCGTGCGGCGGGCGCTGGCCGCGGAGCGCGTGCCCCGGGCCGAGGTCTCCGTGACGCTCGTGGACGACCGCCGCATCGCCCGTCTGCACGACGAGTGGTTCGCCGACGCGACGGCCACCGACGTGATCACGTTTCCACTCTCCACGTCCGGCGATCCCGTGCTCGCCGGCGACCTCGTCGTGAGCGCCGAGATGGCCCGGCGCCGGGCCCGGGACTTCGGCTGGGCGCCACGGCACGAACTCGCCTACTACGTCGTGCACGGTCTGCTCCACCTCACCGGTCACGACGACACGACGCCAGCCGCGCGGCGCGCCATGCGGGCCCGCGAACGGGCCGTCATGCGGGCGGCAGGCCTGCCGCCTCCCCCGCGTCGCTCCTCCACGCCCAGGAGGACACCATGACGTCGGCGACGCTGGGACTGGAGACGGCGGCCGCGCTCCTCGTCGTGGCATCCGTGGCCGCGGTGCAGGCCCGCGCGGTCCGCGGGGCCCGGCGGCATCGGCTGCTCGAGCTGTGTCGGCAGCGGGGGCGGCCGGAGCGATACGACGAGATCGTCGCGGCGAGCGAGACGATCGCGTTCATCGCCGCGTCGGTCGTGGCGATCGCGGCAGTCATCGCCACGCTCCTCGCCTCCCGGTCGCTCGGCGACATCACCGGTGGGCGGATGGTCTTCGATCTGCCGGCGCTCGTGGGGTGGGTGGTGCTCGTGTGGGCGATGCTCGTCGTGGTGCCGATGCTCGTGACGAAGCTCGCTGGCGCAGCGATCGTGGTCGCGACGTGGGGCGTCTGGCGGCCGATCGTGCGCATCGCGAACCCGACGGTGCGAGGCCTCGCCACTGCCGCCGGATACCTCGGACGACTCATCGGCAGGGCCGACGTGGAGCCGACCGGGGCCGCCGCGCAGGAGGAACTGCGGCTCGTCGTGGACGAGGCCCACCGCGAGGGGCGGCTGGAGGGCGTGGCCCGCGACATGATCGCGGGCGTGATCGACCTCAAGGAGGCCCGCGTCGGCCAGATCATGACGGGCCGCACCGCCATGATCTCGATCCCGATCGCCACGCCCTGGGACGAGGCCGTGAGGCTCGCCGCCGAGAGCGCGCACACACGGATCCCGGTGTGGGAGCGATCGCCGGACGACGTGATCGGCATCCTCCACACCCGCGAACTGCTCACGCAGCTCGTGGACGGGCTGCCCGCGGCGCAGACGCCTGCGGCCGCCCATGATCTCCGGCCCCTCCTCCGCCCGCCGTGGTTCGTGCCGGAGACGATGAGCGTGCAGAAGCTGCTGCGCGAGTTTCAACGCACCCACACCCACATGGCGATCGTGACCGACGAGTTCGGCGGCGTGAGCGGCCTCGTCACGATCGAGGACGCCCTCGAGGAGATCGTGGGCGAGATCGTGGACGAGCACGACGACGCCCTCACCGACGGCATCCGGATGGTGTCGCCCGACGTGTGCGAGGCGAAGGCGCAGGTGCGGATCGCCGAGATCAACGCGATGATGGGGGTCGCCCTGCCCGAGGAGGCCGATTTCGAGACGATCGGCGGCTTCGTGTTCCACCAGTGCGGCCGGATCCCGGAGGTGGGCCGCCGGATCGAGTCGCACGGCGTGGCCTGCGAGGTGCTCGCCGCCACGGGCCGCCGCATCGACCTCGTCCGCATCGAGCGGCTCCGCTGACAAGTCTCCGTAGGACAGGCTTCAGCCTGTCATGCCCCAACACGCCGGACCCGGCTTCGGGGTTGCCCCGTACCATTTCGCCGGACGTTCACTTCGCCCTCCGGGCTGCGTTCACTCCGACCGACTGGCGCTGCGCCATCCATGGCTTCGCTGGTCGGTCAAGCCGGCTCAATGGTAGGGGCAACCCCTCGCCTCCCCGTTTCGTTGAGGAGGCTTCGGGCTCCCCGTGTCCCGGGAGCCGGCGTGAGATGACCAGCGCAGGCAGGATGCCGGAGCGCAGGCATCTCCGAGTGAGCGAAGCCCAGGAGGGGCGCAGCGAACGTCCGGCGACGGGATGTGGGGAGCCCGAAGCCGGCTTGGGCAAGGCAAGGCATGACAGGCTGAAGCCTGTCCCACGAGGCGCGCCGAGTTGACGTTCCGCTGGGGAGCGCGCGGGCTAATAATGAGCGGATGACGGCCGACAAGACGCAGGCGATCGTGATCCGGGCCGTGGCGTTTGGCGAGACGAGCGCCGTCGTCACGCTCTTCACCCGTGAGTTCGGCAAGCTGCGGGGTCTGGCCAAGGGCGCGTGGCGGCCCAAGAGCGCCTTCGACGGCGCCCTTGACCTGCTTTCGACCTGTCAGGTACTCGTCCTCCGCAAATCTGCGGGCCAGCTCGACCTGCTCACGGAGGCGCGGCTGGACCGGCGGTTTCGCGTCGGTGGCAGCGTGGCCGCCGTGCGGGCCGCCATGCAGGTGGCGGAGTTGCTCGACGTGCTCACCGCGGAGGCCGATCCGCACCCGGAACTGTTCGATGCCGCCGAAGCCACCATCGTCGCACTCTCCGCCTGGCGCGGCCCCGACGCCTCCGTGGGAACGCTGCTCGTCCACACCGAACTCACCTTCCTGCGACTCGCCGGGCATGCCCCCGCCCTCGATGCGTGTGCGGAATGTCAGGCGGCCCTGCCGGCCGCGGGCCGGACGGCCTTCGGCATGCTCGACGGCGGTCTGCTGTGCCCGCATTGCCGCCCTGGAAAACGGTCGGTCGTCGCGGTGTCGGCTGGCGCGCTCGACGCCCTCCGCCGGCTCGCGACGCCCGGGGACGCCTGGCGCACCCTGGCCGTGCCCGACACCGTCGCCGGAGAACTGCGGGCGATCATGAACACCTACTTCGCCAATCTGCTCGGCCGTCAGCTCCGGGTCGCCGCGGGCCGCGTGCGGCGGTTCACCACGGCGATCCTGCTCGCCTGCCTCATGGCGGCGACGGGCTGCGCGACGCTGGCGATGCCGAAGATGCCGTGGGCGAAGAAACCGGACGATGCCTCCGCGAAGGTGGCCGGCGAACTCGGCGATGACGCCGACTCGGCCGTGATCTCGTCGGAATACAAGCCCGAGGGGGAATTTGGCTGGGACTACTTCAAGGGGGAAAACGTCAAGAAGCGGTGGAAGAAAATGGTGGGCCGCGGCCCCAACGAGCCGGTCGCCCGCAAGGCGCTCGCGGAAGCCGATGCGCTGTTCCGCGATCGCAAATACGCCGAGGCGATCCCGAAGTACAAGGTCGCGATCGACCGCTGGCCCGACTCGGTGATCGAGGAGGACGCCCTCTGGCAGCTCGCCGAATGCTGGTTCTTCACCGACAAGTATCCCAAGGCCGAGGACTGCTACGACGAGCTCGTGAAGAAATACGCGAATACGCGGTACCTCGACCGGATCGCGCAGCGGCAGTTCGTGATCGCCCAATACTGGATCGCCCTCGACCAGAAGCATCATCTCCCGCTCCTGATCCCCAACCTCGCCGATCGCAGCCGGCCGCTGTTCGACACCAAGGGCCGGGCGCTCAAGGCCTACGACCACGTGCGGATCAACGATCCGCGCGGGCCCCTCGCCGACGACAGCATCATGGCCCAGGCCAATGCCCACTTCATCGACCGCCAGTGGATGGACGCCGACTACTTCTACGGCCTGTTGCGCACGGAGTATCCCGACAGCGACTTCCTGCTCGAGGCCCACCTGCTCGGCCTGCAGGCGAAGCTGCGGGCCTACCAGGGGCCGGGCTACGAGGGGGGCGTGCTCGACGAGGCCGAGGTGCTGGCCGACCAGATCCTCGTGCAATTCCCCGACCAGCTCGGCACCGAGGAGCAGGCTCGGGTCGCGAAGAACCGGGCCGAGATCGCCGCCCAGCAGGCCCAGCGGCACTGGAACCGGGCGGAGTTCTACGCCAAGGGCAAGCACTACACGAGCGCCCGCATCTACTACGCGCTCATCGCCCGCGACTACCCCAAGACGATGCTCGCCCAGGCCTCGCGCGAGAAGCTCAACCTCATCGCCGACAAGGCGGACGTCTCCGACGATCCGTTCCCGATGCTGACTCGCATCATCAACCCAGACTCGCTCAAGGAAGCCGAACTCGACGCGATGGCCGAGGCCGACGCCCAGATCGCCCGGGGCGACAACTCTGGCGCGGCGGCCCCCATCCGCTAGGGCGGAGTTTTTTCATGCGCATGGCCGGGCATGGTCTTCTTCGGGCTCCGCTTCTCGGGCTGGCGCTGCCGCTGCTCCTCGCCGGCTGCGCCGGCTACCGGTTCGGCAACAACACGCTCTATGCCTCCAACGTCCGCACCGTCTACGTGCCGATGGTGCAATCGGAGAGCTACCGCACGACGCCGGGCATCGACCTCGGCGAGCGGCTGACGGAGGCGATCTGCAAGGAGATCGAGAAGCGGACGCCGTTCAAGGTGGTCGGCGACCCGAATGCCGACAGCGTCCTCACCGCCCGGATCGTGGCCGACACGAAGCGGATGGTCGTCGAGAGCCCGACCGACCAGTCGCGTCAGGTGGAGATGAACATGCAGGTGCTCGTGACCTGGGCCGACCGGGGCGGGGCGGTGCTCTCCTCGGGCCAGGTGCCGCTGCCGGCGGCGAGCGTGGATGTGGGCCAGGCGGCGATGCTCGTGCCCGAATTCGGCCGGTCGGTGGTGACCACGCAGCAGGAGGGCATCGTGAAGATGGCCCAGCAGATCGTGGGGCTCATGGAAGAACCGTGGTAGCGGACGGGGTGCGCGCCGCTCGCCGGGGACGGTACGAGTTCCCTCGCTGCGGCTGCGGCAGCCGCACGCTCGGGATCCTCGCACCGATCCCCGGCTCGCTCGTCCTTCGAGGGTGGGAGTGTCGCGGCTCCGGGGCGCATGTGGCACGGCGGCCTTTGTGGGATAGGCTTCAGCCTGTCATGCCTCCACTCACCCGATCCGGCTCAATGGCAGGGGCAGCCCCTCGCCTCCCTCAACTCCACGCAAGCCCGAAGCGCAAGCGAGGGAGAACGACCAATCCCTCGCTTGCGCTTCGGGCTTCCGTCCGGGAGGCTCGTGCGCTCCCGACGGCGCAGCAGCACATCCCGCGTGCCGATGAGCGAAAGCAGGATCAGCGCACAGTACGGATCCATGAACGGCCATGAACGGCCATGAACAGCCGGAAACACCCGGCCATGATCGGCACGACAACGACGTCGAGACAAGGGCATACGTTCCCTGTCTTTTCATCTCAATCTGATCCAAAGACACAACAATTGTGCCGAACAGGATTGCGTGTGTGGCTCCGGCGCGCCCGATTCGTCCCTGCCCGTGCCGGATTCGTCACTTTTCACGCCGGGCGCGTCCGGTCGGCGGCGGGTTTGCCGCCCGAGGTTGTGAGGTGAGTGCGCGCCGCGTCGGCCGCTCCGCCTCGCTTTCACCTCGGAGCCTCGCTGATGCCCTTCTTCCCGTCGCTGTCTCCCCCCGCGTGCGCGCTGCGGGGCCGGGAATGCCTGTTCGCGCTCATGGTCGCGTTCTCCGCCGCGTTCGCTCCACTGCAAACGAGCACGGCCGACACCATGACGCTTTCCGCGGTCGATCGCGGGTGGTACCGAAGCGATGGCTACCGCGATCCCGCGAATACCAACTACATCGTCGGTGATCCTACGGACCTGGCTGCCGAATACCGTAATTTTTTCGTATTCGACCTCGCGTCAGTCACGCAGCCAATCTCAGCCGCGTCGCTGCGGCTGTGGAATCCATCGGGCGGCTATGCCAGCACCGGCAGCGACTCGCCGGGATTCGAGCGCTACACGCTGTTCGATATCACGACGAACGTGACCGCTCTGACGAGCGGCTCGGGCGGGACGTCGGCATTCCAGGACATCGGCGGAGGCGTGTCGCTCGGCGGATACGCGGCAACGTCGGCCGACAATGGCGCCTATGTGACTGTGCCGCTCAACGCGGCTGGCGTGGCAGCGCTCAACGCTGCGAATGGACTGTTTGCGGTCGGCGGTGCGATCACGACGCTCAACGGCGACTGGACCGATGGCGAAATGCTGTTTGGCTACACCGGCTGGAGCAGTGACGTCACCGAGCTCATCCTGACCGTCCC
>JBBAVM010000002.1:71007-72658 GCA_040397685.1 Pirellulales bacterium | reverse complement strand
GCGTCCTGGCGCTCGTGGCCATCGTCGGTGTCGGAATGGCCGGCGCATCCCGATTTCGCAGGCTTCAACGTGGCGCCTCGAGCCGCTCGCTCATCCTTGCGGCGCTCGTCTTGGGCTGTCTTGTGGAAAGCAACATGTGCCATGCCGGACCGATCTCATACCAGTACATCAGGCGATCCCTGTCCGGTTATGCCCAGGCGTCGGGCTATACCAGGCTGGTGTCCGAGGTCGTGAACAATACGACAGGGACGTTCGTGCAATCGATTTCCGGTTCCTCGGGTGTCCCCGGAAACTACTCCGCGTTCGCCGTCAGTCTCAACTCGAACGTTCCGAGCGATGGATCACCGGTCACCGCCACGGCGAACTGGTCGTCCGATTGGACTCTCGCGCCATCCACCTTCGGCGAATCCGGCGGCGGCGTCCTCCATCGGGTTGATCTCTCGGTCGCGACGACGACGAATTTCGCCATCACCGGTTCGATCAGAAACGGCATGGTGTATCTCTGGACGAACGCTTACCAAAATGTTTTTCCGCCGATCGATGCGGGGGCAAACGTCACGAAAACGGTCGATGTCCAGGGCACGCTGACCCCGGGCTACTACATGATGTTCTGGGACACCGCTGTCGGTGGCGGCGCGGGGGGCACCGGCCATTACGACGGTGCCTTCAATCTCACATTTGCCGCCGTCCCCGAGCCATCGACCGCCGCGCTGGTTGCCGCGGGCCTCGCGTGTGTCGGCGGAGCGGTCATTCGACGACGCCGGCGGAAAAACCTCCGTCACCTCGATCTCGTCCACCGCCTGCTCGCAGCCTCGAGCCTGATCATCGTGGCCCTATCGGGCGGACTCGCGCATGCGGAACTCCTGCTGACAGTCAGCCCGGGGGTGGTCCTGAGCCCGGGTACGGCGACGATCGGCGGCGTTGCCACCGGGCCGCTGAACGGAACGGAGTACGGCCCTGTCGGCTACAACGGCGCGCCCGGCGGGACCACAGGCTTTGTCACCAGCAGTTTCGTCATTCCGGTGTCATCCAGCTCCTACCAACTTGTCTGGGAGGTGAGCAACGTCGGTGATACCAGTTATCCCTCGGCCCTGGCGACCGACAATGTTCGGCTCACATCCGGCAACAGCACAGCGCTGGTGTTCGGGTTTGAGTCTGGCATCCCCACGGGATTCATGTCCGGAACGGGTAGTTTCAGCGGAACGTCGGCAGCGGTGGGCAACCTAGCCCCCAGCGAGGGATCGTGGTTCGCGTTCATCGACACGACGGGCACCTATGCAACCACCATGGGGACGACCGGCGCTCGGCTCATGTCATCGGTCTTCTCCGCGATGGCTGGCGACCTGCTCTCGCTGGACGTCGCGTTTCTTACGAACGACTCGACGATCCAATACGGTGACTACGGCTTTGCTGCTCTTTCGACGGATGGCGGAGCCACCCTCTCGACGGTTCTCTTTACGGCTGTCGCCCCGGTGCCAGAGCCCACCACGTGGATGATGGGCGTTGGTGCCTTGGCGTGCGGAGTGGGAGTCGTGTTGACACGACGCCGCAGGCGGCAAGCGCCCGCATGCGCACCCAGAATTATCGCGGTGGCGATGACGCTGGCGTTATCGGCCGGCTTCGTCATCGTGGAAAACCGCGAGGCGGCGGC
>JBBAVM010000002.1:37879-70907 GCA_040397685.1 Pirellulales bacterium | reverse complement strand
CGAGCACGCTGATCGCCTTGAGCGACGATGGAAATCAGGCACAGATCAATCGCTACAACCCGACGACGGGCGCGTTCATCGACGTTCTCGTCGCCCCAGGCACGGGTGGCTTGGGGCGGGCATCGAGCATGATTCTCGTGGTCCCGGAACCGTCGGCATGCGCGCTGGGGACCGTGGGCCTCGCGTGTGTCGGCGGGTGGGTTATCCGACGACGCCGGCGGAAAAACCTGCCGCGATCGGCAATCGCCGCCGCGCTCGGAATCGCAGCGGTGGTTGGCGGCTTTTCCGGTGGCAGCGTGGCTGCGGCAGAGATTGCCAACAGCGTGACGGGTTTCTCGAGCACGCAAGGGCTCAACGGCTGGCAATATGGTCGCTTGAACGGCTCGACGTTCACGCGGTTCGGCTCCTACGTTTCAAGCTCTTGGTCCTACACCAGTTCAATCGCGCCCAACTATTTTCTCGTCGGAAGCACGGGAGCACATCCCTCCGACAACGACACGCTCGGACTGGCCACGCGGCGATGGACGAGTGGCACCTCGGGCTTCCTGACGCTCTCCGGTTCGTACGCGCTTGGCAACAGCGCCGGGAGCGTCAGGACATCGCTCCGGCTCAACGGGCTGGAGGTTCTCGCCAGCTATCTCGCGGCGACGACCGCTGCGCGCACCTATTCGTTCAGCGTCCCGATCACCGCCGGCGACACCGTCGATCTGGTCGTGAGTTCCAACGGTACGAACGCGACCGACTTTACAAACTTCAACATGGCGGTCTCCGACAACCTCGCCGGGCGGGTCGTGCTCGCCAACTCGACGGCAGATTTCAACAGTTCGCAGGCGCAAACGACCAACGGTTACGGTGCCTGGTCGTATGGGAATTACGGTACAGCCAATGAACCCTCATCCTTTACGACCGCCAACTGGAGCAATCCCGGCGGTACCCAATGGCAGTATTCGTCTGCCACAGGCATCCATCAGTATGAACAACAATCGGCTGCCTTAGCGCATCCCGGAGACCCATCCACAGGAAACACCACGACCGTCGTCCCCGTACGGCGCTGGGTCAGCGACGTCACCGGCAAGGTGTACCTGGATGGTTTTTGGAGCAAGGTGGGGTCCAGCGGCGACGGTGTCGTCACCCAAATCCGCAGCGGCACACTCGTCCTGCAATCGGGCACCATCGCTGGCACTGACTACTCGCAGCAATCGTTCACTCCAGGCATGTCGATCGACGTGGTCCCCGGCCAGGCGATTGATTTTGTCCTCGGGCCCAGGGCGAACTGGGGCAGCGACAGTACCTATCTCAATGCTTCGATCACAGCTGATGCCTATGCCTGGAGCGGTGGATGGGGCTGGTCGGATGGCACGTTCACCGGCACGGGTGGGGTGGTGTCAATTCCCGCAGCCACGACACTCAACCGCGCCATTACCGTCAGCAAAGGCACGCTCAAGCTCACATCTGCGGGCAACGTCGGCCCTACAGCCACGATCCGTACAGCCGAGAACGCCGGCTTCGACATCTCGGAGATCGCGGCGCCTTCGCTCACCATCGCCGCCCTGTCGGGCTCCGCATCCTCCACCGTCTCGCTTGGCGTGAAAACGCTGGTCGTGAACGGTTCGGGGTCCTCCACCTTCTCGGGCCGGATCGTCGGCAGCGGTGGGCTTGCGAAGCAGGGCACCGGCCGGCTGGTCCTCGATACGGCCAACATGTACACCGGCAGCACGTCGATCGACGGCGGCACGCTTGCGCTCGGCGCGGCTGGGTCAATCGCCAGCACGGCGATTCGCGTGGCCGACGGCGCAACCTTCGACGTATCAGCCGCCCAACTCATGCTCGGCAGCGGCCAGTCGATCGGCGGCAGTGGCACGGTCGTAGGCAACCTCGTTTTCGGGACAGGCTCCAAGTTTAGCTTCATACCGGGCGATCTTTCCCAATTAACCATTGCGAGCGGCTCGGCGTCGTTTGCCTCGACGTTCGGCATCGCCGACGTACTCGGCCTCGACGGCGGCACGGCCGTGGGCACCTACACGCTGCTCACCGGCTCCGTGAACTTCACGAACGTGATCAACGTCGGTGCCGCACACGCCGTGTCGATCGGTGATGGCAAGACGGCCTACTTCCAAGCCGGCTCGTTGCAGCTCGTGGTCGTCCCGGAACCGTCGGCATGCGTGCTTGGGGCCGCGGGCCTCGCGTGTGTCGGCGGAGCGGTCATCCGACGACGCCGGCACAAATACCCGCGCCGCTCGGTTGTGGCCACGTGCCGGATGGTCGCCTGAAATGCTCGTAGGATCCAAACATTCCGGGTGGATGCGGGCGATGGTTATCTGTTGTACCATTGGGGGGTTGCAGTGTTTGACGGCCCAACCCCCTCATGGAGGCTCCGCCATGGACGTCGATGCCATGCCAGCCCGCTCAACGGTCATGCGGCCGTTCGGCCAAGCCGCCGTCGAGTCGTCGCTGCGGGGGCTGATCGCATCGGCTCGGCAAGGCTGCCCGACCGCGCTCGGGCGGATGTTCGAGACGCTGCGCATGCAGCTCGTCGCGCTCGCCGACCAGGAATTGCCGGACGCCCTCCGCGCGAAACTCGGGCCCTCCGACGTCGTGCAGGAGACGGCCCTCGACATGCAGCGGGACTTCGACCGCTTTCGCGGCACCACGGCCGAGGAATGCTTCGCCTGGCTACGGTCGATCCTTCGCAACAACGTGGTCGATGCCGTCAGGCGGTTCGAGGCCTCGCAGAAGCGCGAGATCGCCCGCGAGGAATCGCTCGAAGGCAAGGCCTGCGACGATGCCGCGATGATGGCCTCGTGGAGGTTGCCCGAGGGGTCGGCCATCCGTCATGAAGACGCAGCGGCCGTCACGGCGGCGCTGGTCCGCATGCCGGAGGATCAGCGGCGCGTGATCGAGTTGCGCTACTGGCAGGCACTCTCGTTCTCCGACATCGGCCTGGAAATGAACCGCTCGGCCGATGCGGTGCGGAAACTTTGGTACCGCGCCCTCGGGCGGCTGCAGAGGGAGCTCGCCCGGAGCGAGCATCTGGAAACGGCCGCGAGCGGCGATCGCTGAGGCCCCGGATCACAGCCATGCCCGATACGGCCTCACGTCCGCGGCCCGATGACGACGCGCCGGCGGACGACGTCGTCGCTCGCATCGCGGCGGTGGACGACTACATCGCCGGGCTGGCGGACCGTGACGCGCTCGAGCAGACATCGGCGGCCGAGATCGACGCGACCCAGTTTTCCGGGCTCGTGGATATCGTCCTCCTCCTGCGGCAGTCGGCGGCGGCTTCGGGAGTTGCCCCGCCCGCCGCCCCCGCTCCGCCGCACCACATCGGGCGCTACGAGATTCTCGCGCGGGCGGGAGAGGGGGGCTTCGCCACCGTCTGGGCGGCCCACGACCCGCTCTTGCGACGGCGGGTCGCGCTCAAGGTGCGACGGCCCGAGGCGCTTTTTTCCACGGCGGTGCGACGGCGGTTTATGCGCGAGGCGGAAATCGCCTCGCGGTTGATCCATCCGCACATTGTCACGATCTACGAAGTCGGCGTCGAGGAAAGCCGTGAGTTCATCGCCCAGGAGTTCTGCGCGGGAGGCAGCCTCGCCACGTGGCTCCTGCGTCACCCGGGACCGCTCGATGCCCGCACCGCCGCTCGGCTTGTGCTCGCGTTGGCTCGCGCGGTCGCCTATGCCCACGGCGAAGGCGTGATCCACCGCGACATCAAGCCGGGCAACATTCTGCTCGCCCCGCTCCCTGCCGGGGCGCAGGAACCGCCGCTCCTGCCGACCGGCGCTGCCGACGGCCATGCCGGCTTCACCGTCAAACTCGCAGACTTCGGCCTCGGCAAGATGCGGGACGATGAGTCCGGCAACCCTCTCACGCAGCTCACACACACCGGCGCGAGCCTCGGGACGCCGGCCTGGATGGCCCCCGAACAGGTTGATCGAGCTTTCGGGCCCATCGGCCCGGCGACGGATGTCCACGCGCTCGGCCTCGTGCTCGACCGCCTGCTTACGGGCCGCGTCCTCCGCGATGGCCGCACGACTGCCGAAACCTACCGGCAGGCGTTGTTCACCGATCCCCCGTCGGCAGACCGGATCGTGCGCGGCGTGCCCCGCGACCTCGCGGCCGTCTGCCTCGCCTGCCTCGCCAAGCGCCCCACCGATCGCTACGGGTCGGCTGCGGATCTGGCCGACGATCTCACCCGCTGGCTCGACGGCCGGCCCACGCATGCCCGCCCACTCTCGCCGTTGGGGGCTGTCGCCCGTCAGGCTGCGCGGCGTCCCGGCGCCACCGCCCTTCTCGCCGCCGCCCTTCTTGCCGGCCTGATCGCTGGCTGGGCTTTCCGGGAGCAATCGCGTGCCTCCCTCCGCACACTCGACCATCAGCGACAGCTCACGACCCGCGAAGCGGCCACCGAACTTCAACGTGGTTGCGAGGCCTTGCAGACCGGCAACGTCAGCGCCGCCCTCGCTCACCTCCGGGCGACCCGGGCCATCGATGCCGGACTGGCCGACTCCCTCGCCGGACGCTGGCTCGTGCGACGAAGCCACGAAGAGCAGATGACGCTGCTCGCGGCCTCGGGGAGCAACGCACGGGGTGGTCCGCCTCGCGACCTCTACTCGATCACACTCTCGCCAGACGGGAGAACGGCCGCACTGGCCGGCGCCGACGGTCAGCTCCGACTGCTCGAGGGCCTCGACCGGGCCGACGGCGGGCCGCAACTCACGGCTATTGCCGCCCACGACGAGATCAACGACGCGTGTTTTTCACCCGACGGCCGGATGCTCGCCACCGTCGGCCAGGAGGGCCGCCTCCGCTGGTGGGCCCGCGGTGCCGACGGACTCGTCAGGCTGGGTGAGTGTTTTCCGGCAGCCGGACCACTCTATGCGGTGGCATTCCTGGCCGATGGCCGATCGCTTGCCGTCGGCGGTGAGGATCGCGTGATCCGCATCGTGCCGCTGGATGCGCAGGCTGATCCGCGGCGGCTTTTCTCGTTCGACGCGCCCGCCGGGAAGTCTCCGGAAGTGGAGTCGCTCGTCGCCATCGGCGGCGGACGAATCGCTGCGTCGTGCGGCGATACGATCGTGGTCCTCGACGAGGCCACAGGATCGCTCGTGCGCGAACTCCAGCGACCTGAGAGGTTGAATCGCAATGTGGTCAGGGGCAGCCTGACGGTGTCGCCCGATGGTACGCGACTGATGGCCTGTGGTACCGATGCGCAGGCACATGTCTGGGACATCGCGAGCGGCAAACTCGTTGTCTCGCTCCCGACGCACCCCGCCTGGGTGCAAGGCTGTGGTTTTTCACCGGACGGTTCCCTCGTGGCGACCGGCTGCCGCGATGGCGGTATTCGTTTTTTCAGCGCGGCCACCGGCGAGCTGCGCGGTCGGCTCGTCGGCCACGAAGGCCGGGTCTGGTCCGTCGCTTTCGAGCGATCCGGCGGCCTCCTCTCCGCCGGCGCCGATGGCACAGTTCGGCGTTGGAATCCCCGGGCCACTCGCGAGGCGGCCGTGATACGGGAGATCGCCCTGCCTGTGTCGAGCCCGAGCGTTCGGCACCTCGTCGCCTGCTCAGAGATGTCTGGAGAGGCTGGCGGGCCCGATCTCTTGGCCGTGTCGGTTGGCGGCGAGTTGGCTCGCTTCAAGGTTGCGAACGCGTCGGCAGATGCGATCCCGACCGGGGGTCGCCCCGTCGTGCACGTCGCCGCCGAGGCGTCGCGTGGCAGGCTGGCGCTCGTGCGGAAGGGCAGATGGCCCGTCGAGATCGCCACCGCCTCCACCGGCACCATGACCACCCACGGTGACGTGCGACTGCCTGGAGGCGAAGCTGACCCCGCCTCGGTGTCCTGCTGGCTGCCTGACGGAGAGCTTGTCGTAGCCACCGAGTCAGGGGCCCTGCTTCGCTGTTCCGCCGATCTGCAACACAGCGTGATGCTCCATACCCTGGCCGATCCGATCCACGAGATCGTGCCGGCACCTGTGGCCGCGCGCCGAATCGCGGTCGCCGGCAAGGGAACGGCGATCCTGACGCTCCCCGCTGGACGGAATGAGCCCGCCCGATCCCTGCCACTGGAGATCGGCGAAGAAGCGTGCCGCATCGCCTGGTCCACCGATGGAACCGTCGTGGCCGTCGGCACCCGCACTGGCCGCGTGCTGTTATTCGATGCGTCCACGGGCGTCTCTCGTGGAGCCTTTGCCACGCACGAACGCCGGATCGCGGGGCTCGCCTACTCGGCCGACGGCCGCGCGCTCGTCTCGGCGGATGCCAACTGCATTCGCATCTCCGATGCCACCACGCTGACGACGTTCGACGAGCTTCGGCCAGGCTGGCAGGTGCAGGCCATCCACCTCGCCGACGACGCGCTGGTGATCGCCGGCGGTGATGGTGAAACCATGCCGAACGCCCGCCCACGCCTGGTCGTAATGGACTTCAAGCGCCCATGACACGCCGCACCGGCTCGCATAGCAAAACGGGACCCCGCGGCGGCATGACTCTCGTCGAGCTGCTTGTCGTCATCGCGATCGTGGGGTTGCTCTGCGCGCTGCTCCTGCCCGCCGTGCAGTCGGCCCGCGAGGCGGCCCGCCGCACCGCGTGCACGTCGAATCTCAAGCAACTCGCCCTGGCCTGCCTCGCCCACGAGCAGGTGCAGGGGTTTTTGCCGACCGGCGGTTGGGGCGGGGCGTGGACCGGCGACCCGGATCGCGGGTTTTCCGCGCGGCAGCCGGGCGGCTGGGCGTTCAATGCCCTGCCGTTCCTCGAGCAAACTGCGCTCCGCGACCTCGGCGGCGGCCAGACCGACGCCGAGGCGAAAGCCGATGTCGCCGTCGTGCGGCTGCAGACCCCGGTGCCCGCGTTTACCTGCGCGACTCGCCGGGCGACGACGCTCTGGCCTCTCGATGCCGGGAAGAACGCCCGGCCGCTGAACGTCGTCGCCGTGCCGACCGATGCGGTGCGCCGCCCTGCGACCGTGGCCCGCAGCGACTACGCCGCCAACATGGGCAGCGGCTCGTTCCCCACGAACCGCTATCGCAGCGGTGGCTCACCCTCGACGACGGCCGAGGCAGATGCCATGAGCGACGCCGACTGGCAGAACGCCTACGGTCCACCTCCCGATGGGCTCGTCTTCCGCCGCAGCCGCGTGCGGCTCAAAGACGTGGTCGATGGCACCTCGGGAACGTACCTCGTCGGGGAGAAATACGTGAATCCCGACGGCCTGCGCAACGGCACGTCGGACGACGACGACCAGTGTCTCTTCTCCGGCCACGACCGCGATGTGCTGCGAGTCGGCCTCGGACCGCCGGTGCAGGATCGGGCGGGCTTCAATCCCACGTCGATCTCGTTCGGCAGCGCCCACCCCGACGCGTGCGGCATGGCGCTGGCCGACGGCTCGGTCGCGCCGGTCGCCTACGCGATCGACGCCCTCGTGCATCAGGCTCGCGCATCGCGGAACGACGGAGCCCGGTAGCCGAACGCCGCCACCAGGACGACCGCCGAGACGGCGAGCACGGCCCCCACCGGCTCCGGCACGGCGATCACGCCGCCGGCCGCCCCGCCGAGCGCGAGAATCTCCCCGGCGGAGAGGGTGTCGTCGCGGAACTGCAGGTTGGCGACGAACGTCTCCCCGACTTCATTGTTGTTGTCGTTGAACAGGAAGAAGGTAGACGGGCCGGTGGTGTTCGCCGGATTTCCGCTCGTGAGCTGCCCGAGGGTGTAGAGCGAAAACTGCCCGTCGGTCTTGAGGCCCTGCCCCGGAGGCGCCGTCTGGTCCGCGAGGCCCAGCTTCACATCGTCGCCATTCGCGATGCCGTCGGCATACAGCGTGTCCACGACGAGCGAACTCGCCAGCACGCCGTCCACGTAGGCCTGAAACCGGGGCTGGTCGGTGGCCGCGTCGAGCGACGCGACCCAGGCGATTCTATGCCACTGGTCGGCCACGACGCTGCCCCCATACACGCCGGCGATGCCGAGCGGGCGGGCGGCACCCGTCGCCCCATTACGCACGTCAATGAACAGGTCACCATCGCTGCCCGGCGCCGTCTGGAAGAGCGAAACGAATCGCCCCTGCGAGCGAGCATTCACCTCCGCGTAGGCCGACTGCCGCACGAGCACGTCCATGACGATCGTGTAGCGGTTGAGCGAGGTGGCCGTCACGTTCGTGATCCGCGGGAACTCCGCGATCAGCCCCCCCATCGGCCCGTAGCCGGCCGTGTTCGGCACTCGCATCACGGTCTGCGGCACGCCCCCCGGCGCGGCGATGCCGGCCATGGCCGTAGAAACGAACTCAATCGCCGGAATGCCGGGCTGGCCGCCGAAGGCACTGTAATACGGCTTCGTGCGCAATTCGGAGAGCGCGATCGTGCCGGCTGCCGGCGCGAGCGACCCGCCGGAAAAATCCCAGTCGCCGACCACGCCGGCCGCAGCGACCGGGACGAGCAAGCCCACGCTGCACAGAGCGTGGAACACCAACGCGAAGGGGGGTAGATTCATCGCGAGAATCCAGCTGCTGAAGGGGTATCACCCTGCATCCGCAGGCTACGATCGGCCCCGGCGAGAGTCAATCATTCGGCGATTCAGGCCGCTTGTACACGGCATCCGCCCCCCGTGTACGCCGGCACGAAAGCCCGAAGCGCCAGCGAGGGTTCACCACTTCACCATTCCTGAATCACCACGTCACCATTCCTGAATCACGTCGATGCCCCTCGCTCGCGCTTCGGGCTTCCGCGAGTCAGGCTCTGGCATCGCGACCTGGAGCGCTGGCGATATTTGGCGCGGTACATTACGCGGAAATGTTCGTAAGTACCCTGCCTACGTTCTGGTGTTTGCGCACCCGGTCGCTGCCGCTACCGCATCCCGGTGGGGCGACGCGGCGGCCGCTGCTCATGGGGATCGTGAACGTCACGCCTGACAGTTTTTCCGACGGCGGAAGGCACGAATCGGTCGAGGCAGCCGTGGCCCACGGCCTCGCGCTCGTGGCCCAGGGGGCCGACATCCTCGACGTGGGCGGCGAGAGCACGCGGCCCTTTTCATCGCCCGTCCCCCTCGATGAGGAACTGCGCCGGGTGAGCGAGGTCGTGCGGCGGCTGGCGGCTGAGTCGGGCGTGCCAGTTTCGATCGACACCTCGAAGGCCGCCGTCGCCGCCCGCGCCCTGGAACTCGGCGCGGAGATCATCAACGATGTGACCGGCCTCGAAGGCGACCCCGACATGCTCCGCGTGGCCAGAGACTCGGGCGCGGGCGTCTGCGCCATGCACATGCAGGGCACGCCGCTTTCGATGCAGGTCGCGCCGCACTACGACGACGTCGTGGCCGAGATCCACGCCTATCTCGCCGCCCGCCGCGACGCTCTGCTCGCCACCGGCATTTTGCAGGAGAAAATCTGCCTCGATCCGGGCATCGGCTTCGGCAAGACCCACGCCCACAACCGCACGCTCATGGCCGAGGCGGGCCGATTCCTCGACCTCGGCGTGCCGATCCTGATCGGTCACTCGCGGAAGGGCTTCCTCGCCAAAGCGATCGAGCAGGACCGTGGCCGCCCAGCCACCCGCGACGAACTCGACGCCGCCACGGCCGCCACCGCCTGCGACCTCGCCGCGCAAGGCATCCACATCATCCGCGTCCACGCCGCGGGTACGGTGAGGGCCGCCTTCGAAGCAAAGAGGTAGGTGAGGGGGTCGGCGAAGGGTGTGTTACGATGTTGTGATGAACGGCCTCGCCTCCCATTGCCGCGACCTCGCCACCCGGGCCCGCCGGGCCGCGATCGATCTGGCCGCCGTGCCGGCCGAGAAGAAGGCCGCCTGCCTGCGGGCTGCCGCCGCGCGGATCCGGGCCGATGTCGAGGCGATCCTTGCCGCCAACGCCCGCGACCTCGCCGCGGCGCCCGGTTTCGGCCTCACGCCCGCCGCCATCGACCGGCTGACGCTCGACGCCAAGCGGGTGGAGGGGATCGCCGCCGGCGTCGAGGCCGTCGCATCGCTGCCCGATCCCGTGGGTGAAGTGCTCGAGGAGACGGCGCGGCCCAATGGGCTCGTCGTGCGCAAGATCCGCGTGCCGCTCGGCGTCGTGTTTTTCATCTACGAGTCGCGGCCGAACGTCACGGCCGATGCCGCCGCCGTGGCCCTCGCCGCCGGCAATGCGATCATCCTTCGCAGCGGCAAGGAGGCGGCCCATTCAAGCGCGAGGATCGTGGAGAGCATGCGGGCGGCGATTGCTGCTTCGGGATTGCCCGCCGATTGCGTGCAGCTCGTAGACACGCCCGACCGCGAGGCCGTGGGCGAGTTTTTGCAGATGGACGACCTCATCGATATTGTGATCCCGCGCGGAGGCGAGGCCCTCATCCGCCGCGTCTCGTCCGAGGCCCGGATGCCCGTCCTCAAGCATTTCACGGGCAACTGCCACGTCTACGTCGATAAGGCGGCTGATCTCGCCATGGCGAAGGCGATCACGGTCAACGCCAAGTGCCAACGGATGGGCGTGTGCAACGCCGCCGAATCGCTGCTCGTGCATAAGGACGTGGCGGGGCGATTCCTCCCCGACGTGGCGCAGGCCCTCGCCGGCTTCAAGGTCGAGATCGTGGGCGACGAGGCCACGCGGAAGCTCATCCCCTCGGCCGGCCCCGCCTCCGAAGCCGACTGGGCCACCGAGTATCTCGGGCCGAAGATCTCCGTCGCCGTCGTCGATTCGCTCGACCAGGCGATCGAACATGTCAACCGCTACGGTTCCCGCCACACCGATTCGATCGTCACGGCCGACAAAGCTGCCGCTGACCGGTTTGCGGCGCGGGTGGATACGGCCGTCGTGATGGTCAACGCCAGCACACGGTTCAACGACGGCGGCGAACTCGGGCTCGGTGCCGAGATCGGCATCTCCACCGACAAACTCCACGCCCGCGGCCCCTGCGGCACGAAGGAACTCACGACCTACAAGTTCGTGGTGCTCGGTTCGGGCCACGTGCGCACATGAGTAGGACAGGCTTCAGCCTGTCTCTGCCTCGATTCGTTGGCACCGGCTTGGGGTTGCCCCAGACCATCTCGCCGGACGTTCACTTCGCCCTCCGGGCTTCGTTCACTCCTGCCGACTACGCTGCGCCATCCAAGGCTTCGCTTGTCGGCAAAGCCGGCTCGATGGACGGGGCAACCCCTCCCCTCCCTGTACGGAAGCCCGAAGCGCGAGCGAGGGACGAAACAATTTCCCGCTTCCCTCGCTTGCGCTTCGGGCTTGCGTGGGCGGGATTGAGCCACGTGGTCATGTGGAGTCTCTTGATGCGTATTCAGTCTCTCTTGTTCCTCGGAACCTTCTTCGTATCCATGCACGCCACCCACGCTGCCGAACCGCCCGTTGATCCGCACCTCTGGCTCGAGGATGTGGCCGGTGAAAAACAGCTCGAATGGGTGCGGGCGCGGAACGCCGAGAGCGTGCAGGCGCTCGCCGAATCGGAGCGTTTTCAGGCGCTTGAGCGGCGGCTGCTCGCGATCCTCGACTCGAAGGACCGGATCCCGATGGTCTCGAAGATCGGAGACCGGCTCTACAACTTCTGGCGCGACGCGCAGAATCCGAAGGGTGTGTGGCGGCGGACCACGCTCGACGAGTACCGCAAGCCGGAGCCGGCGTGGGAAACCGTCCTCGATCTCGACGCCCTGGCCACGGCGGAACACGAAAACTGGGTCTGGCATGGGGCGACGGTGCTCGAGCCGGAGGATCGCATCTGTCTCGTGTCGCTCTCCCGCGGCGGGGCCGATGCCGACGTCGTCCGCGAGTTCGACCTCGAAACGAAGGCCTTCGTGCCGGGAGGTTTTGCCCTGCCCGAAGCGAAGAGCAGCGTGGCCTGGCGCGATCGCGACAGCCTGTTCGTGGCCTCCGACTTTGGCCCGGGCTCGCTCACCTCGTCGGGCTATCCGCGGACGGTGCGCGAGTGGCGGCGGGGTGCGCCGCTCGCCGCTGCGGCCGTCGTGCTCGAAGGGAAGGCCGACGACATGCGCGTGGGGGCGTATCGCGATCTCACGCCCGGATTCGAACGCGACTTCGTCTACCGCCAGATCACGTTTTGGACGAACGAGCTCTTTCTGCGTCGCGACGGCACACTCATGAAGGTTGACAAGCCCGACGACGCCACCGCCGCCGTGCACCGCGAGTGGCTGATCGTCGAACTGCGCAGCGACTGGGAAGTCGGGGCAAAGACCTACAAGGCGGGCAGCCTCCTCGCGGCCGACTTCGACGGCTTCCTGGCGGGCCGGCGGGAGCTGCACGTGCTCTTTGAGCCGACGGACCGCTCGTCGCTCGTCGCGTGGGCCGGCACCCGGCACCACATCCTGCTCACCATGCTCGACAACGTGCGCAGTCGCGTGGAGGCGGCCACGTTCGTCGATCGGGCCTGGGACCGGGAGCCCCTGGCCGGGGTGCCGGAATTCGGCACGGCCTCCGCGACGCCGGTGGACGAGATGGAGTCGGACGACTGCTGGCTCGTGACGTCGAGCCCGCTCGAGCCCTCCACGCTCTCCATCCGCTCCGCATCGACGCCGGCAACGCCCCCCGAGCGACTCAAGCAGACGCCCGCGTTCTTCCCGGCGCAGGGCCTCGAGGTCGAGCAGCACGAGGCCGTGTCGCTCGACGGCACGCGCATCCCGTATTTCCAGATCGGGCCTGCCGACCTGCCCCTCGACGGCTCGACGCCGACGCTCCTCTATGGGTACGGCGGCTTCGAGATCCCACTCGTCCCGAGCTACACCGCCATCGCGGGCGCGGCCTGGCTCGAGCGGGGCCATGTGTACGTGATCGCCAACATCCGCGGCGGCGGCGAGTTCGGGCCGCGGTGGCACCAGGCGGCGCTCAAGGAAAAGCGGCCGCGGGCCTATGAAGACTTCGCCGCGGTGGCAGAGGACCTCGTGCGCCGCAAGGTCACGTCGCCCCGGCACCTCGGCATCATGGGGGGCAGCAACGGCGGCCTGCTGGTCGGCAACATGCTCACGCGACGGCCCGATCTCTTCGGGGCCGTCGTCTGCCAGGTGCCGCTGCTCGACATGCGGCGGTTCAACAAGCTCCTCGCGGGCGCGAGCTGGATGGGTGAGTACGGTGATCCGGACAAGCCGGAGGAATGGGCCTTCATCAAGAGCTTCTCGCCCTACCACAACGTCGATCGCACGAAGCGATATCCACCGATCCTGATCACGACGAGCACGCGCGACGACCGCGTGCACCCCGGGCATGCCCGCAAGATGACGGCGTTGCTCCTCGAGCAGGGAAAGGAGGTACTGTATTACGAGAACATCGAAGGCGGCCACGGCGGCGCCGCCGACAACAAGCAGCGGGCCTTCATGGAAGCGCTCGGCTGGACGTTCCTGGATCAGACGCTCGAGTAGGACAGGCTTCAGCCTGTCACGAAGCGAGTAGGACAGGCTTCAGCCTGTCACGAAGGCGGCATGCGACGGACTGAAGATTCGACAGGCTAAAGCCTGTCCTACGTCGGCGCTCCGATATCGAGCACCTTCACCTCTCCGAGCCGGTCAGTCGCACCCGGCACGTCGAACCCCACCTTTCGCGCTACGAACGTGCCCGTCAGGTTCGCCCGGATGCACACCCCCGGCGTTTCTCCCGTGTCGCAGTCGAGCCCGGAGGGCAGATCGACGGCGAACACGCCCGCGTGATCCCGCGCGGCGACGGCATTGACCGCCTCGATGGCCGTGGCGATCGCCCCGCGGGGCGCCCCCGTCGCACCCGTGCCGAGCAGTGCATCGACGATCCAGTCGGCCCCGGTCAGCGCCCGCTCCCACTCGTCACGCGCGGCCGTCGCCAGCATCGTCGCCGGAATGCCCATCTTCTCGACGACCCGCCAGTTCACCGCCGCATCGCCACGAAACTCCGCGGGATCACAGGCGAGCAGGAGCCGCACGCCGTGCCCGAGATTGGCCAGATGCCGGGCGATCACGAACCCATCGCCGGCGTTATTCCCCTTGCCGCACACAATCACGACGCGGCCCAACGGCGCCCGCTCGTGGAGAAGCATCGCCGCATTGCGGCCGGCATTCTCCATGAGCACGATCCCGGGCAGCCCGAAATCCTCGATCGCCCGACGATCGACTTCTCGCACTTCGGCACGGGTGAGCGATTTCACGATGAGTCCTCCGATGATGACGGGAGGCGAGGGGTTGCCCCTACCGTTGAGCCGGCGTATTTGACCAGCGCAGGCAGGATGCCGGAGCGCAGGCAAATCCGAGCGAACGGAGCCCAGGGATGGGCGCAGTGAGCGTCCGGCGAAGCGGTACGGGGCAACCCCGAGCCGGCAAGCAACTTTGACAGGCTGAATTTGACAGGCTGAAGCCTGTCCTACGCGGCCCCGCGCGTCCGGCACCGGTCGCTGCAATAACGCACCTGCTCCCAGCACCGCTCCCACTTCTTGCGCCACGCAAACGGCCGGCCGCAGGCGACGCAGATTTTCCGCGGCAGCGTCGGCTTGCCGCGGCTCACGCGGTCTTGGCGGCGGCCCATGCGCGGGGCTCCGAAAGGCCTCCAACCCGGCCCGGGCCGCCCGGACCCTGCGGCACGGCGATCACGCGGATCGCCTCGACGAGCATCACGAGCGCGAGCACGAGCAGCACGAGCCCCGCCCACGGCACCGGATCGGCCGGCAGGACGAGCCCCGTCGCCCCCCGGAACTTCGGCAGCGTCATCGCCGTGAGGGCCCAGGTGCTCATCGCATACATGAAGGCCGTGGGCAGCCCCGTGACGACCCACACCCACGCCGCCCGCCGCGTCCGCCACAGCCAGACCGTCACGCCCAGGAGTGTGAGGGCCGCCAGCAGCTGGTTGCTCGCCCCAAACAGGCTCCAAAACGTCTTCCACACCGGCACGGCATTGCCGTTGGCGTCAAGCTGCGGCCGGAGCAGAAACAGCATCGGAACCCCGGCCGTGAGCGCCGTGCCCAGCCAGCCACCGGCCCGGCCGGAAAGACCCGTCAGCTCCTGGACGATGTAGCGGCCGAGCCGCGTGCAGACGTCGAGCGTGTCGTAGACGAAGGTCGTGAACGCCATCAGGGCGAACGACACACCGATCGCCGCGGGCACGCCCAGCATCTCGAGAAACCGGCCCATGCCGAGTGCGTAGACGAAGTTGGGCGGCTGGTTCGCGAGCGGGCTGTCGGCCGCGAGCACCATCACGCAGCACAGGCTCACGATCGCCACCATCGCCTCGAGGAGCATCGTGCCGTAGCCGATCGCCTTCGCGTCGGTCTCGCGGCGGAGCTGCTTGCTGGTGGTGCCAGAGGCGATCAGCGAATGGAAGCCGGAGCAGGCACCGCAGGCGATGGTGATGAAAAGCATCGGGATCAGGTCGCCCGCCTTCGCCGTCTGCCAGCTCGTGAACGCCGGGTATCGCACCGCCGCGTCGCCCGCCACGAGCCGGTCGCTCATGACGAGCCCGATCGCCGCGCCGGCGAGCGCCACGTAGAGAAAGCATCCGCCGAGGTGCCCGCGGGGCTGCAGGAGCATCCACATCGGCATCATCGCCGCGGCGAGGCAATACACGAGCAGCGCGATGCCCCAGAGCTGCTGCGCCCGGGCGTTCGTCGTACCGAGCGCGGCGGCGAGGTCGAACGGGATGAACTGCCCGACCCAAATCGCAAACCCGACGAGCGGCACGAAGATCGCGGTGGCCAGCCAGAGCGGCATCTTCAGCACGCGCATGCAGACGCCCATCACGACGGGGATCACGAGGTAGAGCAGGCTCGACGTGGCGATGCCGCCGCCCGACACGCTGTCGCCGTTTTCGAGCGTCTGCCGGCCTATAAAACTCGAGGCCGTGATGTCGGTGAAGGCCACGATGATGTAGACGAGCGCGATCCACACGAACGCGAGAAAGAGCACGTAGGCGCGGCGGCTCATATGATCGCGGACCACCTCCGCGATCGACCGGGCCTTGTGGCGGATGGATGCCACGAGCGCCGAAAAGTCGTGGACGCCGCCGATGAAGATGCTGCCCACGAGGATCCAGAGGAGCGCGGGTAGCCAGCCGAACGCCACGCCGGCGAGGATCGGCCCCACGATCGGCCCGGCCGCGGCGATCGCCGAGAAATGCTGCCCCATGAGCAGTTGCGGTGCGATCGGCTCGTAGTCCACGTCGTCGCGCAGCGTGACCGCGGGTGTGGCTTCGGCGTCGTCGAGTCGAAAGAGCCGGGCCAGGATGCCGCCGTAGACGCGGTAGGCGACGGCCAGGATGACGGCCGCCGGCACGAGGATCACGAGCAGGCTCATGGAGAATCCCTTGTCGCCGCCAGGGAACTTCCGCCGGGCGCGGACGGCGGGGCTTCCGGCCCGCCGCGAATTCCACCATCATGGTCGATCCATCCGATCCACACCACCGCGAGCCCAAGGAGCGGGACCCATGACGTCGGCGACCATCGAAAACCTGATCATCATCGGCAGCGGCCCGGCAGGCTGGTCGGCCGCCACCTACGCGGCCCGGGCCCAGCTCAAGCCGCTCGTCTACGAGGGGGCGATCAGCGAGAAAAACCGCATGGCCGGCACGCTACCGCTCGGCCAGCTCGCGCTCACGAGCGAGGTGGAGAACTACGCAGGCTTCCCCCATGGCAATCTGGGAGCGTTCCTCGACTCCGCGTTGCCTCCCGAGCGGCGGCAGATGATGGCGCCGCACGCCGGCGAGGGCGTCACCGGTCCCGAGCTCATGGAACTGATGCGGCAGCAGGCGGTGA
Source organism: Pirellulales bacterium (assembly GCA_040397685.1). Classification (GTDB taxonomy): domain Bacteria; phylum Planctomycetota; class Planctomycetia; order Pirellulales; family UBA1268; genus RGVT01. The sequence continues at coordinate 54,220 of JBBAVM010000002.1, read as the reverse complement.
ACTTCGGCACCCGGATCGTGACCGACGACATCATGAAGGTCGATTTCTCCAAGCGGCCTTTCCAACTGCAGCCCGCCGACGGAGCGCCCGTCTTCGCCCGGTGCGTGATCGTGGCCACGGGGGCGAGCGCCAACTGGCTCGGCCTCCCGAGCGAGGAGCGGTTCAAGAACCGGGGCGTGAGCGCCTGCGCCGTGTGCGACGGGGCGCTGCCGCGGTTTCGCAACCGGGAACTCGTCGTCGTGGGCGGAGGCGACTCGGCCGTCGAGGAGGCGACGTATCTCACGAAGTTCGCGAGCACGGTGCACCTCGTCCACCGCCGCGACGCGCTGCGGGCGAGCAAGATCATGGCGCAGCGGGCCCATGACGACCACAAGATCAGGATCCACTTCAACACGGCCCTGGCCGAGGTGCTCGGCGACGATGGCCACGGCGTGACGGGCGTGCGACTGGAAAGCACGACCGACCAGGGGAAGGAGACGCGGCTCGACGTGGCAGGCGTGTTTCTCGCGATCGGCCACACGCCCAACACGGCCTTTCTCGACGGCCAACTGGAATTGACGCCCAAGAAGTACATCGTGTGGAAGAAGCATTTCCGCACGGAGACGAGCGTGGAAGGCGTGTTTGCGGCGGGCGACGTGGCCGACGACTACTACCGCCAGGCGATCTCGGCCGCCGGCACCGGCTGCATGTCGGCCCTCGACGCCGAGCGCTGGCTGGCCGCGTCAGGCGTGCACGCCTGACCGGTTGGGGGACGGCGATCCACGGGGCCGACGCAACTGTCCTGCTCCGCGGAGGGCGGCCGCCGCACGTCGCTGGCCTTTTCCCGGCCCACGCGCCCATCGTGGGCCGATGCCTGCGACCATGCCGCCGATCGACGCCGCCCTCGCCCTCCACCAGCAGGGGCGGCGCCTCGAGGCCGAGCGGATCTATCGCGACATCCTCGCCGCCGAACCGCGGCACCGCGACGCCCTCCATCTGCTCGGCGTCGCCGCCCACCAGGAGGGGCGCCACGCGGAGGCGCTCGATCTGATCCGCCGCGCCATCGGGATCGACGGCAGTCACGCGACCTTCCACAACAGCCTCGGCGCCGTCCACCAGGCGCTCGGCGACCTGCCCGCCGCGGTGGCGGCCTATCGCACGAGCATCCTGCTCGACATGGACCACGCCGACGCCCACGGCAACCTCGCCCTCGCCCTCCGCCAGATGGGTCATCTCGCCGAGGCGGCCGCGACGCTTCGGCGGGCCGTGCTGCTCGCGCCCAACAATCCCGCCCTCCTCAACAGCCTCGGTGTCTCGCTGCGGGCGGTCGGCAGCATCGCGGAAGCGACCGACTGCTACCGCCGCGCCCTCGCGGCCCGCGAGGATTTCTGGGAGGCCCACAGCAACCTCGGCAACCTGCTCAAGGACCAGTGTCGGTTCGACGAGGCGGCGATGCACTACCGCCGGGCGATCGAACTTGCGCCCGACACGCCGATCATCCGGAGCAACCTGCTCTGCGCCCTGCAGTACCGCGCCGGCATCTCGCCAGAAGCCCTGGCCGAGGCACACGCCGAGTTCGAACAGGCATTCGGCGAGCCTCTGCGCGGCACATGGCGGCCGCACGACAACGATCGCGACCCGGATCGGCCGCTGCGCGTGGGCTTCCTCTCCCCCGACCTCCACCGGCACCCGGTCGGCTATTTTCTCGTGGGTGCGCTCGAGCACCTCGATCCCGCGCAGGCCGAGGCGTTTTGCTACAGCACCTCGGCGACCCCCGACGATCTCACCTCCCGACTGCAGGCGCGCTCGGCCTGGCGCGACGTCGGGCCGCTCTCCGACGACGCGATCGCAGCGGCGATCCGCGCCGACGCGATCGACATCCTCTTCGATCTCGCCGGCCACACGGGCAACAACCGGATCCTCGTGCTGGCCCGCAAGCCGGCGCCGGTCCAGATCACCTGGGCGGGCTACGTCGGCACGACGGGCCTGGCTGCGATTGATTACGTGCTCGCCGACGGGCACGAGATCCCGCCCGGGGCCGAACAACATTACCGCGAGCGGGTGTTGCGTATGCCCGACGCCTACATCTGCTACGAGCCTCCAGCCAAGCCCCAGATCGCGCCCCTGCCGGCACTCGACCGGGGCCACATCACCTTCGGCAGCTTCTCGAATCCAAGCAAACTCGGGCCCCAGGTCGCGGCCCCGTGGGCACGAATCCTCGAGCGCCTGCCTGGCGCACGGCTCCTGCTCAAATACAAGGGGCTCGACGACCCCGTGCACGCTGGGCGCATCACAGAAATGTTCGCGGAGCACGGGATCGGCCCCGACCGACTGACCCTCGAAGGGGACTCGCCGCAGTCGGAACTGCTCGGCCACTACGGCCGCGTGGACATCGCGCTCGATCCGTTTCCCTACGGCGGCGGCGTGACGACACTCGAGGCCCTGTGGATGGGCGTGCCGGTGGTGACGCTTCCGGGCGACACGTTCGCCGGCCGCCACGCGCTCACGCACCTCTCGGCAGTGGGGCTTACGGAAACGATCGCCTGCGACCTCGACGACTATGTAGAACGGGCCGTAGAACTGTCGCGGGATCTGCCCTCCCTCGCCGCCCTCCGGGCCGGCCTCCGCAAGCGGATGGCGGCCGCGCCGATCTGCGACCCGCAGCGGTTCACCGCGGCCCTCCAGGGACTGCTCCGCTCCGTGTGGCGCGAATGGGCGACCGGCCGCACGCCAGGTGTCTCCTGAGCGGCAGCCGCCGCGAAAGCCCTATTTTCAGGGGCGAGACTGCTGAAGGGTGGAATCCCTCCGGACGGGCCCCCAGCTGACGGCGATAGTGGATTGTCAGGAAACATTCCTGACAAGGAAATCGGGCATGCTGCCATGGCCGTCAAGGATGAACAGCCGATCGCAGGCAGAGGCGATCGGAGAATCGAACGGATTCAGGGATGTCGCATGGACTGCCGGGCGGAGGGTGGGGTCGCGGTGCGGCCCGACGGCGTGTCGCGGGAAATCGGCTGGGATGGCCGGAGCAGCTCGAGAGCCGCCTCGCGCTCTCGGCGACACCGCCGGCGGTCATGTTGCCGCCGCCGATCGACAGCGGGCTTGGCGACGTGCTTCGCCCCGCGGCGATCTCGAGCGATCCGGGCTCGACGTCGCAGTGGGCGCTCGATGCCATCTCCGCGCCACGGGCCTGGGATGTCACGACCGGCTCGAGAAACGTCGTGGTGGCGGTGATCGATTCCGGCATCGATCTCTCGCATCCCGACCTCGCGGCAAACCTCTGGACGAATCCCGGCGAGATTCCCGGGAACGGCATCGACGACGAGCGCAACGGCTTCGTGGACGACGTCCACGGCTGGAACTTCGCCGCCAACACGAGCAACGTGCAGGACGGCTACGGCCACGGCACGCACGTCGCCGGCATCATCGGGGCCGTGGGCAACAACGGCGTCGGTGTGACGGGCATCAACTGGAACGTGTCGATCATGCCCCTCAAGTTTCAGGACGACCGTGGCGTGGGTTACACCGGCGATGCCATCAAGGCCGTGCAATACGCGACCATCATGCGCCGCGATTTCGGCGTGAACGTCGTCGTGATCAACGCCAGCTGGGGAGGCGGCACGGGCTACGCCTCGCTCCTGGAGACGGCGATCCGCGACGCAGGCTCGACGGGCATCACGTTCGTGGCCGCCGCCGGCAACAGCGGAGCCAACAACGATGTCGCGACCCGGTATCCGAGCGGCTACGACCTGCCGAACGTGATCGCCGTCGGAGCCTGCGACTCGACCGGGGCGCTCGCCGGATTCTCCGACTACGGCGCGACCGCGGTCGATCTCGCCGCCCCGGGCACGAGCATCTACTCGACGCTTCCCGGCGGCCAGTACGGCTGGCTGGCCGGAACGTCGCAGGCGACGCCGCAGGTGTCGGGCACGGTCGCGCTCCTCGCGGCCGCGAAGCCGGGCATCACGGTGGCCGAGGTGCGGACGGCGATCCTCGACTCGGTCGATCACCCACCGGCGCTCGCCGGCAAAGTGGCCACCGGCGGCAGGCTCAACGCGTTCGCGGCACTCGGGAGCCTCGGCCTGGCCCCGGTGGCTCCACCGACCCCGGCCCCCGCTGCCCCTGCGCCGCTTGCACCCACGCCAGTGCCTCCGGCGCCGGTCGCACCCGTATCCGCACCCCCGATCGGCCGCTTCGAGTCGGCGACGCTGGCCCGCGTCACGGGCTGGGCCTTTAGCCCGCTCGCGGGTGCGGCACCGATCGCGGTGCGGCTGGTGATCAACGGTCACCTGATCGGCACGTATGTCGCGAAGATCCCCCGGCCCGCCTTGCGGCCCGGGCTCGGCAGCATCAACCACGGCTTCAACATCGCCGTGAGCCGACGGATGTTTCACCGCGGCTGGAACGACGTGCGGATCGAGGCGATCGATCCCGGGACCGGCGTAGCGACGCTGATCGGCGTGCGGAGAGTGCGGTGGTAGCCAACGCCGGCGCTCAGCGTTGCGGATTCCAACCAGCACGGGAGGGTCCCGCAGGTGTCTGCGGCTTGGCGGCAAGGATGCCGAGGTCGAAGGCCCGCGCGACGGCCTGGGTTCGGTCGCTGACGCCGAGTTTCGTGATCACGCCGGCCACGTGCACTTTCACCGTATGCGTGGTGATCCCGAGCAGCCGTGCGATGTCGGCGTTGGTGAATCCCTCGCGGAGCAGGCCGAGCACCTCCACCTCCCGCGGGGTCAGCCGGGATTCCCCGGCCGGAACCGCCGGCCTCGCGTCCACGATCTTCTGCCGGCTCACCGGCCGGCCGCCCGCGTGTACCTCGCGGATCGCGGCGAACAGTTCGCGATGGCTGACGTTCTTCGTGATGTAGCCGTTCGCACCGGCGGTGAGCGCCCGCGACACGTCGTCGGCCGAATCCGACGACGTGAGCATGAGAATCTTCGCCTTGGGATCGACCTCGCGCAGTCGTCGGAGCGTCTCGACGCCGTCGATGCCCTGCATCGTCATGTCGAGGAGGCAGACATCCGGGCGGTGGGATTTCCACAGGTCGATCGCCGCCGCCCCCTCGTCGGCCTGCGCGACGACGGCGAAATCGGGCTCGGTCGCGAGCAGATTCGCGAGCCCCGCGCGAATGACCTGATGGTCATCCACGAGCATGAGGAGGATCCGTCGAGAAGGGACCATCGCGTGCGTCCAGGCCAGGCATTCCGGGGGCTGCGCGGCGGGGAAGGGCCGACCGCCCGGCGAAGTATCGCGCCGCCAGCCCACCCCCGAATACTAGCCAGTTGGCGAACCCACCAACGGGCGAAATCACGGAAATCAGCGGAAATTGGCGGCCCTCCCGTGAACCCAAAAATCCGATTTCTCCTAGCCACGTGGCTAATACCGGCCGCCGGAGTTCGTTCGTAGGCTCCAAGGGTGAGTCGGGGGCAGGGCCTCCCGGCCGCTCAACCGTGGAGGGGTTTGATCCATGCGAGTGCCTTTCGCCGGATTTCGGTTCGCCTGCCTGCCCGTCGCTGTCGTGGCCGCGATGGTCATGTTCGCCGCCCCCGCGCGCGCGGTCGTCTACACGTGGACGTCGTCCAGCACCGGCGGGTCGTGGTCGGTGACCGGCAACTGGACCCCGTCAGGCGCGCCCACGACGTCCGACACCGCGAACCTCAACGACGCCACGGCCGATCGCGTCATCTTCTACGACTCCGCGGCATCCGGCTCGCTGTCCACGCTGTCGTTCACGCAATCGAGCGCATTCAAAAACGAATTGCAGATTCAGAAGCAGGTCTCGGTCACCAACGCGATCACACTGGCAGCCTCGTCCGGCACGTCGCGCATCTACATCCTGCCAACGGGCACGGGCGCGCTGAATCCGATTTTCAATGGTGGAATCACGCTCAATGCCGGCGGCATGCTGTCGATGGGCGCCTTCAACCCGAGCGGGAGCACCAGCGTGGGCACCGCCTTTCTCAATGGCAACGTCACGGTCGCCGGCGGCGTGCTCGAACTTGCGGATGTGGTGAAGTCAGGCTCCATGGGAGCGAGCGCATCCACGAACAACCAATTGAACAATGCCCTGACCATGAACAGTGGCACGATCGCGTTCATGAACAATGGCTACACGGATCGGCGACTGTCGGTGGCAGGCAATCTAAATATCGGCGGTGGCTCCGTGACAGCCGTCGGCTCAGGGGCCAGCTTCTACCTCAGTGGTTCCACCAACGTCTTCAATCCGACGACGTTCGACAGTGCCACGAAAATCACGATGGTGATCACGGCCAACACTGACCAGACGTTGTCCACGTCGATCAATCTCGGAAACGTCGTCGCCCGCGGCTACGGCGTCAAAACGCTGACCACGTCCTCGGGCACCATGGCCCAACTGCAACTCATCGACGGCGGCGGCTCGGCCGGTCAGGTAACCACATTCAAACTCGGCTCGAATCTCACGCAAACCGGCAACATTCTTCCGACCAATTTCGGCAACACTCACGAATCGGGGCGGATCGATCTCGGCATCGACACCGACAGGTACACGCTGACCAACACCAACGCCGCTGGCTTCACGCCGACGGCATCGACGCAGGCCGGCGTGACCAACACCGCCTGGAACCTCAGCGGTACGGCCGGGACGTTCAAGGCCGTGCTCTTCAACTTCACCACCGGCTCCACGACGGTCAACGTCAACTCCGGCCTCGTGCTAGAGGCGACCGGCGGCAACAGCACCGCCAACGTACTCAGCGGCTCCGGCACGATCGACTCCACGGCGACCTTCCGCTACTCGGGCGCCGCCGCCTCCGCGACGCCCGCCACGCTCACGTCGGCCCGGGCGATCAACAACCTCGAAGTGGCAGGCAGCGGTGCCCTCCGGCTTCTGTCGCTTCCCGCAGGGACGCTTCAATCCATCCGGGTGACGGGTGGCAGCCTGGACCTCTTCGGTAATTCGCTCACGGTCTCGGCGCTCAGTGGCTCGTCCGGCGGCACGATCACCAGCAGTTCGAATGCAGCCGTCACGCTCACGGCTGGCGATGCCAGCTCGACGCAATACAACGGCGTGATCACGAATTCCTCCGGCACGCTGCAGCTCACGAAGGTCGGTGCCGGCGCGCTCACGCTCGGCGGTGCCAACACGTTCAATGGCGCCACGACGATCAGCGCGGGCACGCTGCGGCTCACGGGCGGCGCGAATCGCCTCGCCACTACGGGCACGCTCGCGTTCGCCCCGGCGACCACGCTCACGCTCGACAATGCCCAGCAGTTGAGTCGGATCACGGTGCCCGATACCTCCGGCACCGCCACGATCGGCGGCGCTGGCAGCCTCACGCTCACCAACGCCCTCGTGGAACTGGGGCCCGGCACCGGCACCACGAGCCCGTTCGCGAGCGTCGTGGACATGAGCGGCCTCGGTGGCTTCACCTACAACAACAACGCCGGCACGCTCCGCATCGGCCTGAAGTCAGGCGCCGGCACGAACAATCAGAACTCGCTGACGACGGTGACGCTCGGCGGCGCGAACACGATCACCGCGGCCATCCTTGCCGTCTCAGATCAATCGGGCTCAGACAAAGGCGGCACGGCCACGCTGCGTCTCGGCGCGGCGAACACCCTCAACGTGAACAACATCGGTGTGGGCCAAAGTCGGTCCAACGGCACGATCAATTTTGTCTCGGCCGGCGGCACGGCCACGGTCCGCGGCGCCGCTGGCGGCACGTCGGCGGTAACCCTTTGGAACGTCGGTCAGGTGAGCACGTTCAACTCGAGCACGTTCACCGCCACGGCCGACTTCTCCGCGGGCACACTCGATGCCAACGTCGCCACGCTCACGATCGGCGTTGCAGATGCGTTCAACAGTGCGAACCGAGCCGGCACGACAAACGGCTCGTTCACGATGGCCGCCGGCACGCTCGCGAGCGGCACGATCTCGATCGGCCGGATCCAGACCACGGGCGCCGGCACTGGCCCAGGCGTCGGCAACACGTTCGCCGGCAACGGCGTGTTCACGCTCAACGGCGGCACAGTGGATGCCCAGACGGTGGAGCTGGCCACGACCCTGCTCGCCGCCTCGGTAGGCACGCAGCGAGTGAGCGGCACGTTCAATCTGCAGGCCGGCACCCTCCGAGCCGGCTCGATCGGCCGGGGCGCCCAGACCGGCGGCGCGACGGCCTCGACCGGCTTCAACTGGACCAACGGCACGATCGAACACAGGGCCGGCTCCGATCTCACGATCTCGTCGCTCCCGATCACGCTGCTGGCCGGCGCACACGCGTTCAACGCCACCGCCGGCCGGTCGATCACGCTCGACGCCGCCTCGGGAATCTCCGGCACGAGCGGGATCACGAAGACGGGCGACGGCACGCTCCTGATCTCGAGCAGCAACACCTATTCGGGCGCCACCGCCCTCAACGCCGGCAAGACACTTGTGAACGGGAGCTTGGCGTCGGCCGTCGCCGTGGCCGCCGGCGCGACGCTCGGCGGCTCGGGCACGGTCTTCAACGCCGTGAGCGTGGACGGCGTCCTCAGCCCGGGCAACAGCCCGGGCATCCTCTCGATGAACACGCTCACGCTCTCGCCGTCGGCCACGACGCTCATCGAGATCGTGGCCGAGGGCATCCGCGGCACCGATTTCGACGGCATCAACGTGTTGACGAACGGTGGGCTGACGTACGGCGGAGCGCTGTCGTTCGCCTTCGGCTTGAATCCCCTCAGCGACAATGCGTCGTTCAGCATCTTCGGCTTCAGCGGCTCGGCGGCGGGGGATCTCGCGTCGGTCACCTCCACCGGCTATTACGACGGCACCTGGAGCAGCATCGGTGGCGGCCAGTGGCAGAGCACGAAGGGCTCCCAGACGCTCACGTTCAGCCAGTCCACGGGCGATCTGGTCATCGTGCCCGAACCCGCAGCCATCCTGTCGGCTGGCCTCGGGATCGCCGTCATGGCCGGACTGCGTCGCCGTCTGCGGCGGCACATCCGCTGAACGCTCCGTCCCCCTCGATCCTCTCCCGAGATGCACACCTTGAATCAAAGGCATCCACGGCGAGCGTTTACGCTCGTCGAACTGCTGGTCGTGATCGCCATCATCGGCGTCCTCATCGGCCTTTTGCTGCCCGCCGTGCAGGCCGCCCGCGAGTCGGCCCGGATGTCGAGCTGCAAGAACAACATGAAGCAGATGGGGTTGGCCGCGTTGACGGTGGAGTCGGCCACCAAGCGCTACCCCACCGCGGGTGTCGTCCCCTACGGCTTCGGCAACGGATCGGCGGGCGCCTCCTACTGGCCCGCGGTCAAGACCAACGACGTGTATGGAACGCCCTATCTCAACCATTTCTGGCAGATCCTCCCTGCCATGGAGGAGACGGCTCTCTACGAAATGCGGTTCCAGGCGCCCAACGGCTATACCGAAACCTCATCGGCGGGACTGAACGCGCAGCGCGTGAAAGCCTACAACTGCCCGAGCCGCTCGGGGCGGTATGGTTTCTCCTCGGGTGCGCCGCGGGCGTTTTTCGACTACGCCGCGTACTGCACAGCCGGCGCGGGCGACACGTGGTTTCAGAACAGCGGCACGGGCCGCACGCAGGCGACGTGCGACGCGAAGTGGGGCGGCATCATCTCTCCCGGCGGGTTCGGCATCGACGCCGTGACCAACTTCACACTCGCCGCCCCGATCAAGATCGCGAAGGTCCTCGACGGCACGTCCAACACGCTCATGTTCGCCGAGAAAATGGTGTCCACCGACCGCTACTCGGATCCTGCCGTGAATGGTGGCTGGGAGGACGGCACGTTCGGCACACTGTTCAACGGCGTCCAGAATTCAGCGCGAACAATGGCGACCTTCACCTACCAGGCGACGCCGGACAGCCTCAGCACGACGCCGGGGCGCTCCGACTCGAAGGACCGCAGCTTCGGTTCCGCCCACCCCGCCGGATTCAACGCCATCATGGGCGACGGCAGCGTGCGGACGGTGTCGTTCACCGTGAGCGGCACGGTGTTTCAGCAGGTCGGCAAGCGGGATGACGGGGCCGGGCGGGCGGACGACTTGCCATGACGCGTCAGGGACGGATCCCACCCACTGTTCTGCCGCGCCGCGGTGCCTTCTGGCTGCTCATCGCAGCAGCGGGCCTTCTCCACGGCTGCGGCCCGGCCGCGCCAGACCCGAAGGCGCTCGTGAAATCCTTCAACGATGCCAACGGCAAGCGGCTCGTCAATTTCTACAGCCAGTATCAGATGGAGCAGGGGCGCGGGCCGAAGAACGAGGCCGAGTTGCGGAAATTCATTCTCGCGAGGAGCCCGGCCGCCCTCGAGGAGATGGGGGTCTCCGCCGGCACCCTCGACGGCCTGTTCGTGTCGGAGCGCGACGGCCAGCCGTTTTTCATCCGCTATGGGGCGCCCGTTGTCGGTGGCCGTCAGGCGTTGGTCTTCGAGTCGCAGGGGTCGGGCGGAACGGTCGCCGTCTTCTTCACCGGGCCGAAAGTGGTGCACGTGCCGACCAATGAGGTCGAGGACTACAAGGCGGGCAAGAAAGACGAACTGCCCACCAGCCAGCACCGCCGCAACGCGGTCTGGAGCCTGTTGGTGGCGGCGGCGGTCACGTCGGCGGAAGCCGCCTTCACTCCCGATGCCGGGCAAGCGGTCGTGATCCGGCCGGAGCCCACCGACGACCTGCTCGCCAACCCCGGCGTGGGGTGGGAGACCTTCGGCTACCCGCGGTCGGCCGACAAGCACCTCCCCGCTGGGATTCCCTCCACCATCCAATATGTCAGGCTGGGCTGGGGGAAGCTCGAGCCGCAGCCGGGCAAGATCGACACCGCGTTCATCAAATCGAAGATCAACGAATCACGTCGTGCCGGCCAGCAGCTCGCACTCCGCGTGAAGTGCTGCAACCCCGACAAGCGCATGCGCGAGCATCCCACATGGCTGGCGAACGTCGGCGGTCGGGAACTCCTCGTCGATTTCAACGGCGGCCCGGCCGACATTCCGATCCCCGACCTCGACAACCCCGTCGTGCTCGACCGGCATGTCGATTTCATTCGGCGTCTCGGTGCGGCCCTCGACGGCCATCCGGGCATCGCACACATCGACCTCGGATCGATCGGCTGGTGGGGGGAATGGCACATGACCCGCTGCAAAACGGCGTCGCTCCCCTCGCTGGAAAGCCGTCATCGGGTGATCGACGCCTACGTGGACGCCTTTCGCAAGACGCCCCTGCTGATGTTGATCGGTGCGGAGGAATGCACGGCCTACGCCGTCAAGAAGGGCGCCGGCTGGCGGGCCGACTCCCTCGGCGACCTCGGCAGTTTCTCCGACAAATGGAACCATATGCGTGATATTTACCCTGCCGCGATCCGCACGCACGGCCTCGGGGACGCGTGGCGGCAAGCCCCGGTGGCGTTCGAGCCCCCGCAAACGCTGGCGGAGTTCGTGGAGAAGGGCTGGCCGGCCCGCCACATCTTCAACTACGCGCTCGCCCTGCACGGCAGCACGTTCAACGGCAAGTCGGCGCCGATCCCCGACAATCCCGCCTTCCACGACGAGCTGCGCCGGTTCCTGAGGCGGCTCGGCTACCGGCTCGTGCTCGAGGAGTTCGTCCATCCGGCCACGGTGCAGCCCGGGGCCTCGTTCGACGTGACCATGAAATGGCGCAACGCCGGCTCGGCGCCGTGCTATCGCCCCTACCGCCTGGCCTACCGGCTGACTGGTCCCGACGGCTTCCGCTCGGTGGTCGTCGGGGGCGTGACGGTCGATCAATGGCTGCCCGGCTCGGTCAAGCTGTTCACCAAAGACTTCCTCGAAGCAGCCCCCGACCTGCCGCCGGGGCCGCTCAACGACGTGACCGACCGTTTTCAGATTCCCGCCGACGCCCCCGAGGGGGAGTACGAACTGGCCATCGGCGTCGTGGACGTGAAGGGGGAAAAGCCAGTGGTGCAGCTGGGTATCGCAGGACGGTCCGCTGACGGCTGGTATCCCCTCAGCCGGCTCGATATCAGTCCGGCGCGGTGAGCACTGACGGTTGCCGGGCAGGAGCGTCTGCGTTTCGCATAGACTCGCTTGCAGCGGTCACCTGCAAGATCGCTCGAGGCCGTTGCATGGCGATGACGAGTCCGATGTGGCGGATGTGCGTGCTGGGCGTCGTCCTGGCCGGGGTCGCCGTCGGCCCGGCCCACGCTCGGGGCGATGAGGCCGACCATCCGCCCCTGCTGCCGATCGCCGAGGCGATGCGGCTGGTGCTCGAGTCGGACAACGGCACCCTGCCGGCCCGCATCGCCGGCGTCATCGCCGGCGTCTCGAGTGAAGTCGGCTTTCTGATCGTCCAGGACGACTCCGCGTCGATGTGGGTGGTCGAATACCGGGATGAAGCGGCGCGTTCGGGGCCCGAACGGATCCCTGACGATCTGCGTGCCGGCCAGCGGGTGATGCTGCGCGGCACCATCGATCGCGGCGCCTACGCCCCCCGCTTCCTCCCGGAAGAGGTGACCGTGCTCGGCGAGGCGGCGGTGCCGGAAGCCGAGGCCGCGGATCTCGACCGGCTGTTCCTCGGCCTCGACAACGCCCGCAAGGTGGTGCTCGAGGGGGTCGTCCAGGTGTGCGAGCAGGAGCGCTGGGGCCGCTGGCACATCGGCCTGGCCGTGAAATCGCGCCGCATCGGGATCCTGGCGCCCAAGGCCACCGCGTCGCGCGGCACCGACCTGCTCGATGCACGGGTGCGGGTGACCGGCTTCGTGGGCTCGGTCCGCAACAGCCGCGGGGAATTCCTCGCGCCGCGGCTCGTGATGGAGTCTCCCGCCGACCTCGCCGTGCTCGAACCGGCCGAGGGCTCGCCGTTCGACACGCCGTTCATCGCGGCCGACGCCCTGGCACGGTTTCGCGCCGAGCCGGTGCCCACGCATCGGATCACGACCGCCGGCGTCGTCACGCTGGCCCAACCCGGGCGGATGCTGTTTCTGCAGGAGGGGCTCGAGGGAATCCGAGTATTCACCACCGGCTCCGTGCCGTTCGTGCCGGGCGACCGCGTGCGCGTGGCGGGGTTTCTGGAGCAGACCCGCAAGATCGCCGGCATCACCGGTGGCATCGTCGAGAAGGTGGGAGAGGGGCCGCCACCGGCACCGCGAGACATTGACCCTGCGGAGGTGCTGCGGATCAACCGCGAGTCGCGCGTCCGCTGGATGGTGGCGCAGCCGGGCAACTACGACGGGTGCCTGATCCGCTTTCCCGCCCGCGTGGTCGAGGCGAAGGCGTTGCCGCGTGGACCGGCCCAGCTCGTCCTTTCGAGCAACGCCGCCACGCTCTCGGCGATGCTCGATGGCGTCGGCCGGGAACAGTTGGCATCGCTCGCGCCGGGGACGGAGGTGAGCGTGACGGGGGTCCTCCAAATCGACTGGATCGACGAGCCGACCGACCCGCAACTGGCGACGGTGTCCGACCCCGTGCTCGAGCGGATGACACTGCTGTTGCGTTCGGCGGACGATGTCGTCGTTCTGCGGGCCCCCTCGTGGTGGACGCCACGCCGGCTCACTATGCTGCTGGCCGGGCTGGCCACGGTGCTCGTCGGTGCCCTGGCATGGGGGCTGCTGCTGCGGTGGCAGGTGACGGCGACGGCCGCCCGGCTCCTCGAGGAAATGCAGTCTCGCCGCAACGCCGTGGTGGAGTTCCAGGCGACGCTGCGGGAGCGCAACCGTCTCGCGGCCAACCTCCACGACACGCTCCTCCAGACGCTGCGCGGGATCGACTATCAGCTCGGCGCCTGTCGGGCCCGGGGCGACCTGCCGGGGGAGAGCCGCTGGGAGCCGCTCGAGGTGGCCCGCAAGATGGTGAATCATGCGGCCGAGGAGCTGCGGGGCTCGGTGTGGGCGCTGCGCACCATGCCGGTGACCCACGCCTCGTTCGCCGAATCGCTCGAGGCCATCGTCCGGCAGACAGGCCACGGCCATGCGGAGCACATCGACGTGCGGATCGTGGGCGAGCCATTTTCGCTGCCCCAGTTCGTGGCGGGCAACCTGCTGCTCGTCGCGCAGGAGGCGATTCACAACGCCCTGGCACATGCCGATTGCGGCCAGGTGGACGTCGAGGCGGTGTTCGACGTGGCCTCGGGAACGATCGCCCTGACGGTGAAGGACGATGGGGCCGGGTTTGCGATCGGGCAGGAGGCCGGGCCCGAACTGGGGCATTTCGGGATCACCGGCATGCGGGAGCGGATCGAGCGTCTCGGCGGACGGTTCAGCATCGAATCCGCCCCCGGCAGTGGCACGGTCGTGCGGGCCCGCGTGCAGAAGCGCGAATACGACTCCCTGATCGAGCCCGAGCACGTGGGTGAGTAGCGCCGGTGCGGCCCATGCCCGCGCGAGGTGTCCGACGGGAAAAACGCCCGCTCCACCCCCGAATCGATCCCTGCGCCTCGGCATTTGCCAGCCCGGCATGGGCTGCGTAGAGATTGGCTGACGAGTGATCCGCGGGAGACGCGAAGGCGTGGCCCGCGGGTCGAGACGATCGGATGTCGGATAACGAGTTGATGGAACAGCCGGGCTGAGGCCGGGCGGTTCTGCCACGCGTGAGCCGGCGCGAGTGAGCACTTTCGGGTGCCCGTTCGCGTCGGCTTTTTTGTTTTCAGGGCCCCGATTCAGCCCCGCGCACGGGAGATCGCCATGAGCCTCTTCGACACGCTTTTCCCACCGCAGACTAGTCGTATGCACCGTCGCCCGGCCGCCGGTTCGCAAAAGCGCCGCACACTGCGGCACGCCGAGGCTCTCGAGCGCCGGCAGTTGCTCACCATCTCCCGGATCACCACCGACCAGTTCTTCGTCGATCCCACCCCGGCCTTCGCAATCGATTCCCAGTATGCCGAGTACGCGATCTCGAACACCGGCGCGATCGCCGACGCATGGGTCAAGGTCGAAATGCTCACGCCCACCCCAACTGTGAGTTTCGGACCGGGGTTCAACAACGAAGACGGACTGTACCGCATCGGTGCGGTCAACGCGGGTGACACGAAGCAGGCGTTCATCTACTTCACGACGAACGCCATCGTGGACACGACGATCAGCGACCAGTACCGCGTGACCCTCTACAACGGCACGCCGAGTTCCGGTAGCGTGGTCGAGCAGGCGGACTTTTCGTTTCAGAACGTCCAGGTCACGCAGCGAAACGCCGTCAACAAGATTTCGACGATCACTTTCAGCAGCGTTGATCCGGTGATCGGCGGCTCGCTGACGATGAACGTCACCGGCCGAGTCGGGAACTCGGCCGATCGCGTGCTCTTCACGCCCGCCAGTCGCAGGGACTGGCTGCCGGACGTCTACCGGCTCGAGGCGGTGAGCATTCAGATCGTTGGCGGGCCGCCGGCGGGAAACCTGCTGTACTACGACCCCACGCCGAGCGGTGCCTCGACCAAGCCCTTTAACGCCGACTACACGTTCCGGATCGACGGCTTCAACACGAACCCGGCCCAGGTCCAGCCCACGCAGTTCACCCAGCAGAACGTGCAGCAGTGGGAGCACCACGACACGCCCGACTTTCCGTTTCCACCGATTCCGCCGGTGAAGCCGAAGATCGACCTCTTGATCGACAAGACGGATTCCTCCGACTGCTACATCCCGGGCACGAGCGTCACATACACGGTGACGATCACCAACCAGGCCACGAGCGAGGCCCAGGTCACGGGGGTCACGGTCGCCGATCCGCTGCCGAGCGACACATCGTTCGTGTCCGGAAGCACGGGTGTGACGCTGGTGGGCAGCACGGTGAAATACACGAGCGGCACGATTCCAGTCGGGGGCACGGAATCGTTTACCTTCACGATCTCCACGCCCTCGGATCGCACCGGCAGCCTCGTCAACACCGCGACCGCTACGCCCCCTGCGAACGTCAAGAGCACGACCACGTCCTCGACGGATACCGACAGGCCGTGCCCCGAAGTGAACCTCGGGGTCACCAAGACTGACGGTTCGCCCACGTACGTCCCCGGCAGCCCGGTCACCTACACGATCGAGGTCACCAACAACGGGCCGAGCACCGTCACCGGCGCCCTCGTCTCCGATCCCCTCCCCGCAAACACCACCTTCGTCTCCGCCACCGGCGGAGCCACCTACGACGCCGGCACCAACTCGGTGAACTACACCACCGGCACGCTCGTCCCGCTCGGATCTACCTCCTTCACCTTCACCATCCTCCCCGCGGCCAACCGCACCGGCGATCTCGTCAACACCGTCTTCGCCACCCCGCCACAAGGCACCGGCGGAGGCACCGCCAGCTCCACCGACACCGACACCGCCGCGCCCGTCGCCAACCTCGCCGTCACCAAGACCGACGGCTCGGCCACCTACGTCCCCGGTAGCCCGGTCACCTACACGATCGAGGTCACCAACAACGGGCCGAGCACCGTCACCG
>JBBAVM010000002.1:0-37779 GCA_040397685.1 Pirellulales bacterium | reverse complement strand
AGCCCGGTCACCTACACGATCGAGGTCACCAACAACGGGCCGAGCACCGTCACCGGCGCCCTCGTCTCCGATCCCCTCCCCGCAAACACCACCTTCGTCTCCGCCACCGGCGGAGCCACCTACGACGCCGGCACCAACTCGGTGAACTACACCACCGGCACGCTCGTCCCGCTCGGGACCGCCTCCTTCACCTTCACCATCCTCACCGCGGCCAACCGCACCGGCGATCTCGTCAACACCGTCTTCGCCACCCCGCCGGAAGGCACCGGCGGCGGCACCGCCAGCTCCACCGACACCGACACCGCTGCACCCGTCGCCGACCTCGTTGTCGCGAAGTCACGGCTCTCCGCACCGCCGGTCGCCGGCGAAGCCGTCACCTACCAGATCACCGTCACGAACAACGGACCGAGTTCGATCACCTCGTTCACCGGCACCGACACAACTTTGCCGGCGCTCCTCTCGCCCACGTACACCGTCAGCACCGGCACATATGACCCCGGCACCGGCGTGTGGACCGCGAACCCCGGCGACACGTTCGACCCGACCGAGATCGTCACGTTCACACTCACTGGCACCGTGCCCGCCGACGTGACCGGCTCGCTCGTCAACACCGCCACGGCCAAGCCACCCGAGGGCGTGATCGACCCCATCCCCGAAAACAACACCTCCACCGTCACCGACTCGATCACCGTCCTGCCGGTGCTTTCGATCACGAAGACCGACGGCAAGGCCACGTACGTCCCCGGCACCTCGACCACCTACACGATCGTCGCCACGAATAACGGGCCGAGCTTCCTGGCGAACGGTACGGTCATCGACCCGCTGCCCGCCCAGGTCTCGAGCGCCACCTGGACCGCCGTGTACACCGGCGCGGGCTCCACCGGCCCGGCAGCGGGCACCGGTGGCCTCAACGAGACGGTGAGCCTCGCCGTCGGCGGCACCGCGACGTTCACGTTCACAGTGCAGATCAAGCCAGAGGCCACGGGCGATCTCGTCAACATCGCGACGATCGCGCCGCCCCCGACCACGCAGGGCACGCCCGCGACGACGAGCGACACGAACACGCAGGCCAACCCGCAGGTCGCGCTCTCGGTGACGAAGACCGACTTCACCGACCGCTACACGCCGGGCACCTCGACGACCTATACGATCGTCGTCACCAACTCGGGCCCCAGCTTCCTCAAGGGAGGCGTCGTGAAGGATTTCCTGCCGTCGCCGCAGGGGGCGAGCGCGTCGTGGACTGCCACGACGTCCGGGGTCGGCTCCTCCGTCACGCCCGCGACCGGCGGGAACGACATCAATGCCACCATCGACCTGCCGGTGAACGGCACCGCGACGTTCCTCTACACGGTGAACATCCTCTCGACCGCCACCGGCCAGTTGGACAACACCGTCACCGTCTCGCCGCCGCCGGGCACCACCGGCAACACGGCCACCGCAACCGACAGCAACTTCGGCCCAGAGCCCCCCTTGTCGGTGTTTGGCGGGCTCGTGATCGGCAGCGACGACGGCTGCAATGGCCTGCCCTACGTCAGCGTGCTCGACCCGAACGACGGCACGACGCTCGTGAAGTTCCTCGCCTACGAGCGGAGTTTCCGCGGCAGCGTCCGGGTCGCGACGGGCGACGTCACCGGCGACGGCGTCGAGGAGATCCTGGTGGCCCCGGGCCGCAACCGCATCGGCGAGATCCGCGTCTTCACGCAGCAGGGCGTCGAATTGCCCGCCTACCGGACGTTCCCGTTCGGCCCGAAGTGGCGGGGCGGCGTCGAGGTGACGGCGGCCGACTTCAACGGCGACGGCGTCAAGGACATCGTCGCCGGCATGTCGAGCGGCGCCGGCATGGTGAGCGGCTTCGTCGTGAGCCCGCTGGCCGGCGACCCGGTGGCCAACGCGGCCGCCTTCTCGTTCCGCGGATTCCCGCCCCGCTATGCCGGCGGCGTGATGCTCGCGGCGGGCGACTTCGGCACGTTCACGGGCGGTGCAAACACTTCCCAGCCCGACGGCCGCGACGAGATTGTCGTCGGCAGCAACTCAGGGATGCGGGCCATGACCAACATCTGGGCCGTGTCGAGCGCACCGCGGATCGTGCGCACGATCCTGCCGTTCGGCACCAGGTTCACCGGCGGCGTGACGCTCTCGGTCGCGAAGTACGACTCCGACACGGTCCAGGACATCTTCATCGGCGCGGGCATCGGGGGGAAGTCGGTGGTCGAGGTCTACAGCGGTGCGACGGGCGGAAAGATCACGACCCTGCCGCCGGCGGCGTTCGGGAGTTTCGCGAAGCCGAACGCCGCGGTGTTCACGGCGGCGCTCGACCTGACCGGCGACGGCCCCGTGACGAATGTCTACGGCGTGCAAGGCCGCAACGGCGGCCGAGGCACGAACGGCGTCTCCGGCTTCACGAAGAATTCCGGAATCACGACCGTCCTGCCGAGATCGACCGGCAACCTGCCGCCGCTGCGGATCGCGCCGCTCAAGATCCGCCTGCTCGGCTGATCCTGCCGCAGGCAGGGCGGGCCGACTCCGCCGGCCCGCCCCGCCGCGGTGGCGAAGGATCGCTACCACCGGGCCTCGAGACCGAGATTCGCACCGTTCAGGAACACGCCCCCGCCCGACACCAGCGCGGAGCCGGCGTTGTCGGCCACGGCGAAGTTGAACTGGTTGGGGGCGAGGGCGAGCCCGTCGATCCAGATCAGGTTGTAGCCGGCGCGGATGCCCCACACGTCGGTGAGCCGGTAGACCGTGGAGAGGTTGATGTCGCCGACGAAGCCGACGCAGCTTCCCCACGTCGAGTAGCCGGGCCGCTGCTGAAATCCGGTGTAGTCGATGAGCGGGTCCTGGATTCCCTGCTGGCTGTTGCCGAGCAGGCCCGCCTTCGCCCAACCCTCGACCGCCCAGTTGCTCCACGTCCACCGCATCCGCCGGCCGACCTGGGCGCCGAACATGTTGTTGCTCGTCCGCACCCGGTAGTTCGCCGGTAGATCCTCGGGGCAGCACGTCATGTTGATCGAAGCCTGCTCCTCGACGCCGATGTAGCGGAATCCGAGCAGCCAGTCGTCGGTGAGCCACGCCCCCGAATAGTCACGCCATTCGTGCCGCGTGCTGAACACATTCCCCTCGGCGCTGTTGATCGTAGAGGCATAGTTGACGACGGCGTTCTCCGCGTCGGCCGTGAGCCGGCTCCCGATCGGCTCGGGCATCTGGATAAAGTTTGTCGGGGTGCCGGCGGCCACCTGCGTCGCCGACTGGCCGTAGAGGCCCCAGTAGCCGAGCTCCCATCCACATTCGCAGGGCTGACGCTGCCCGTAGAAGGCCCGCACGCCCTGGGAGAAGGGAAACTGCAGGTCCTGGCCCGAGATCACCGGCACGCCGTCATTCACGGTCGTGACGAGCGGGTTGTTGGCCGCCTGGTTGTCACGGCCCCAGAAGAGCGCGTCGGTGAGCGCGTAGCTCGTCCACAGCGGTTCGGCCACGCCGTCGAACGCATCCGACCGAGCGAAGCCACAGGCGGCCGCCACCGCCGCCAGAACACAAAGCCGCTTCACCCAGCGGACGGTGAAGCCGAGACAGGTTGCAAACGCGAGCATGAGCATCCCCCTTGCGATCTCCCGAAAGCCAGACCCACCCCGCAGAGGGGGCTACAGGAAGGCATATCGACCACCACCTCGGAGGGGGTTCGGGGCGTGGGAAAAGGTCGCGTGGCGCCGACTGGGCAATCTGTGAGGGCAGGCGTGTTCGATAAAAAACCCCGGCCGGGAGTCGCCTCCCGGCCGGGGTGTATTGAACGTCAGTCATGATGACAGGCTGAAGCCTGTCCTACGAGGCTCGGGGCACCCTTGGCGTGCCCCGCAGCCGCGGAAGACTAAAAGCCCACGTACGTGACCAAAATGTCGCCGTGCTTCTGGAACCGCACGATGACGGAGCAGCCGCAGGCGTAGTCGTACCGCACCTGGCCGCAGCCCAAGAGCGTGCACCGCGAGGTCTCGCAGGGGCAGCCCTGGCAGCAGGCCGGCAGGCACACCGGCACGTTCACCGTGCAGCACGTCTCCGGGCTCATCGGCGTGAGCACGGTTTCATAGGTCGGCTCCGGGCAGCAGCCGCAGTCGTGCTTGTGCTTGTGGGCGTGCTTGTGGCGGTACTTGATGCAGGGATTCGACGGGCAGCAGGTGACGGCGCCGCAATCCGGCTCCATCTCGCACGAAGGCTCGATGGCACAGGCCGGTTCGAAGGCGCTGCAGCCGGGCTCGACGGCACACGACGGATCGGCATGACGACGGTGGTGGCCGAAGCCGGCATCGGCCGACGCGGCGCTCACGAGCAGGCAGGCGGCGGTGAGCACGCCGACGGAACACAGACGGACCATGGGAGGAAACTCCTTGTCGCAGAGACTGGGGGACCGCGAACGGAGGTGGCGCGTACCGTCCGCGGGTGAAGCCGGGATGCGGCCCAAGGCTTCCTTCAACTCTGGCACACGGCCCGGAATTGTCAAAAAACGCGTTGATTCGGCGATTTCCGGCCGAATCCGGCACGCCCGCCCGAAGCGCAAGCGAGGGATATCCGCGCCGCCCCAACTTCTCCCGCGCTCGCGCTTCGGGCTTTCGTACCCGGCAACCCTACGCCATCATCGCGCGGAAGCGACTGAAGAGGTAGGCCGAGTCGTGCGGGCCGGCGGCCGCCTCGGGATGGTACTGCACGCTCGCGGCTTTGGCCGACCTGTGCCGCACGCCCTCGATCGTGCCGTCGTTCAGGTTGCGGTGCGTGACGACGAGGTCGGGCGGCAGCGTCTCTTCGTCCACCGCGAAGCCGTGGTTCTGCGACGTGATCTCGACCTTGCCGGTCTCGAGATTCATGACCGGCTGGTTCGCACCGCGGTGGCCGAACTTGAGCTTGAACGTCTTGGCGCCGCAGGCAAGCGAGAGCAATTGATGCCCGAGGCAGATGCCGAAGATCGGCACTCGGCCGACGAGGCCCCGCACCGTCTCGACACAATACCCGAGCACCTCGGGATCACCCGGGCCGTTCGAGAGAAACACGCCGTCGGGCCGGTGGGCGAGCACGTCCGCCGCCGTCGCCCTGCCCGGGAGCACGGTGACCCGGCAGCCCGCGGTCGCGAGATGCCGGGCGATGTTCCACTTCATGCCGTAGTCGAGGGCCACGACATGCTTCGTGCCGGCGTGCGTCTCCGACGGCGGAAATTCGCCGCCGACGAGCGGCTGCGGAAGCGGCCGGGCCCACGCGTCGAGCGGCTCCGTCCAGGCACTCTCCTCCTCGGGCATCACCTCGCGCACGAGGTCGCGGCCCACCAGCGGCGGAGCGGAACGAGCCATCTCGACGAGCCTTGTGCCGTCGAGCACCTCGCTCGAGAGCACGCCCGTCATCGCGCCGCGAATCCGGAGCCGCCGCACGAGCGCCCGCGTGTCGATGCCGGTGATGCCGACGACGCCCGCCTGCGCCAGATAAGCGCCGAGCGTCTCGGTGGCCGTGAAGTTGCTCGTGATCCGGCTCGCCTCGCGGACGACGAAGCCGGCCATCTGCAACTTGCCGCTCTCGACGTCGGCGGAATTGACGCCGTAGTTGCCGATCTGCGGCGCGGTCATCGCGAGAATCTGGCCCCGGTAGGAGGGATCGGTGAGGATCTCCTGGTAGCCCGTCATCGAGGTATTGAAGCACACCTCCCCCGACACGGTCCCCGGGGCACCGAACGATTCGCCGACATAGACCGTGCCGTCCTCGAGCGCGAGCGCCGCTTGTGCCATCGTCACTTCACCTCCGCCGGGATCGACCCGTCGTCGGCAAGGCGGCCGGCCGCCCAGAGCAGGCCGCGGGTCACGAGGTCGAGGTAGCGGTCATCGGCGACCGTGTCGTTGTTGTGGCCGAGCGAGGTGCTGAAGATCCGCGTCCTGTTCGGACCGTATTCATTCACCCACGCCACCGGCGCGGTGGCCTCCGTGGGCTTCGCGGCGGGGTCGGCGGCCTCGCCCGGCTTCGGCTTCGGCGGCACGAGCTGGCGGCCCGTCGCCACCACCTTCGCCGTGGGCAGCACCTGCAGGTTGTTGTACAGCTCCTCCTTGATCGTCAGCCAGTCGGCGAGGGGCTTGGTGATCGGATGCTCTCGGTCGGTGAACGCGATCTCGATCGGCTGTTGCGGCCCATGCCCGGTGGACTGCAGGCCGATCATCTCATACCAGCCGGCGTTCTCGGCGCCGGGAGCGACGGCCTGGCGAAAGTCACCCCAGCGGTAGGAGTGCATCGCGCAGTGCAGATTCACGGCCGGCGTGCCCCGGCGGTGGGCCGCGAGAATCCGCTCCACATAGGCTGGGTCGGTGACGTCGGCTGAGCATTCGTCATGGATGACCACGTCGTAGGCTTTGGCCCAGTCGGGGTTGCCGTAGATCTCGAACGTCGCCTTGGTCGATGTGTCGGGGGTGTAAACCACCGTCACGTCCGAACGTACGCGGGCCTCGATCCCGTTCTCGAGAATCCGGGTCTGCGCCGCGTAGTCGTGACAGCAGCCGCCGGCCACGAGCAGCACCCGCAGCGGCTCGGCTGCCGGAGCGGCGAACGGCAGGCTGGCGACGAAAAAAACGAGCGGCAGATGAAACGACCGGGAGGAATTCACTGTGTTCTCCTGCGAAGTCGGGGTCTGGGAAGCCTAGCAGAGCGCGACGGCGGTTTCAGCAGATTGGCGATCTTCCGGCCGGGCGACGACATGGCCAACGCCTCGAGGCCGGAGATCGCCACCCAGCGTTGCGTCGCCCGAACCTTCGTCGCGGTGGGCACGTTCCATTCGTACACCACACACTCGACCGCATGGTGCGTGACGGTGTACCGCACCGTGCCGATCCGCACCCCCTTGGAGCCGGTGGCTCGCGGAAAATCCCACAATCCTTCCCACCATTCCCCCGGCCCACGTTGCTCCACGAGCACGCGTTGGCCGTGGCGGATGACGATCGCTGTCTCGCGGACCTGCCTCGTGGAGCGGCGCACGACCTTTGCCGGAATCGTGTCGGTGCGTTGCGTCCGATGCGCCACGCACACGCTTCCCAGCGGGCAGGTGGTGCACAGCGGCCGGGACGGCGTGCAGACGAGCGACCCCAGATCCATGAGCGCCTGGTTGAACAGGCCGGCTCCGCGACGCGGCACGACCTCGGCGGCGATCTGCCAGATCGGCTCATCGCCCTCCCGGCCGTCGTAGCCCGCGAGCCGCGCCAGCACCCTCCGCGAGTTCGCCTCCACGATCGGCTCCGGTCGATCGAACGCGATCGAGGCGATCGCGCCGGCCGTGTAGCGACCGATGCCGGGCAGGCTGCGGAGCCCCTCGGCCGTGCTCGGAAACGCGCCGCCGTGCTCGGCCACGATCCGCTTGGCGGCGGCATGCAGTTGCCGCGCGCGGCGGTAGTAGCCGAGCCCCTCCCAGAGCCTGAGGACCTCGTCCTCGCTGGCGTCCGCGAGCGCCCGCACGTCGGGAAACGCGGCCACGAACCGCGTGAAAAACTCCTTCACCCGCTCCACCTGCGTCTGCTGGAGCATGATCTCGCTCACCCAGACACGATAGGGGTCGCGCGACCGGCGCCAGGGCAGGTCGCGGCCGGCGCGGGCGAACCACCGGCGGAGCGGGGGCGCGATGCCCGCCGGGGCGGCCGGCGCAGGCCGGCGAATCCGTCCGTTCTTCACTCGAACCCCTTGCAATCGGGTTTTTGTTCGGTTCCAACGGCATGAGTCTATCCGCCTCTTCCTCGGGCAGCGGGGCCGTGCCATGGCCGAAAAACTCCGCCTTCAGCAACTCCCCGACGGCTCCGGCGGCGCGTGGGAGTTCGTCCACCCGCGGTGCGCCCGGAAGCGGCGCGACGACATCGCCGAAGTCGAGGAGATGGTGGCGGCCGGCGAGACCGATGTCGCCCGCGACGAGCTCGTGTGGCTGCTCGCGGAGTGCCCCGACTTCCTCGATGCCCATCTGCACCTCGGCCTCCTGGCGCTCGAGGAAGACGATCCCAAGCTCGCCCGCGGCCACTTCGGCCGGGCCTATGAACTCGGGATCAAGGCGCTCGAGGCCGCCGGCGATCCGCGGCCCGTCCCGTACGACCGCGACGGCAACCGCGCGTTCTTCGAGGCCGCGAAGGGGCTCGTGCACTGCCTCGTCGCCACCGGCAGGACGACCCTCGCGAAAGATGTCGTGCGGCGGGCCACCACCCTCGATCCGGCCGATCCGCTCGGGCTCGCGGCGCTCGTCGCCCGGGGCAAAACGCCGCCCGGGAGGCAGCCCGGATGACCGCGACCGGCCGCTTCATCGTGATCGAGGGCATCGACGGCGCCGGCAAGTCATCGCAGATCGCGCCGCTCGTGCACTGGCTGGAATCCCGGGGGTGCGTCGTCCAGACCTGCCGGGATCCCGGCGCCACGGCCGCCGGCGACGCGATCCGGGCGATCCTCCTCGACCGCCGCGAGATCCACCTCGCGCCAACGAGTGAGATGCTGCTCTACCAGGCGGCCCGGGCCCAGCTCGTGGCGGAGGTCATCCGCCCGGCGCTCGCCCGCGGTGAGTGGGTCGTGTCCGACCGCTACCTGCTCGCCAACGTCGTCTATCAGGGGCACGCCGGCGGCCTCGAGCCCGACGTCATCCGCCGCGTCGGCACGGTGGCCACCGGCGGCCTCGAGCCCGACCTCGTGCTGCTGCTCGACGTCGATCTCGCGACCGCGGCCGGCCGCCTCACCAGGCCGCTCGACAAATTGGAGAGCCGCGGCGACGAATACCGCGGTCGGCTTCGGAGCGGTTATCTGGCCGAAGCGGGCCGCGCCCCGGATCGGATCGCGGTCGTCGATGCGACGGCCGGTCCCGACGCCGTGGCCGAGCGCGTGCGGGCCACGCTCCGCGAACACTTTCCCGAACTGCGGTGACGAACCTTATGGCTTGGCAGGGCGTCGAGGGACATGACGCGATCGCCGCGGAGTTCGCCCAGACCCATGCCCGGGGGCGGCTCGCCGGCACCTACCTTTTCATCGGCCCCGCGGGAGTCGGCAAGGGCACGTTCGCCCGGCGGCTCGCGAAGGCGCTCACGTGCAGCGCGCCGCGGGCCGGCCTCGTCGCCTGCGATGCCTGCGCGTCGTGCGTGCAGGCCGAGGCCGGAAGCCATCCCGACATCGACATCGTGCAGAAGCCCGAGGACCGGGCGACGATCCCCCTCGACGCCCTGATCGGCGACGCGGACCACCGTCTCCGGGAGGGATTGTGCTGGCGGCTCCTGCTCCGCCCCGCGCTCGGCGGCCGCAAGGTGGCGATCATCCTCGACGCGGATCACCTTGCGGAGGAAGCCGCCAACTGCCTCCTGAAGACGCTCGAAGAACCGCCTGCCGACGCCGTGATCATCCTCGTCGGCACCGCGCTTGAGCGGCAGCTTCCGACGATCCGGTCGCGGTGTCGGATCGTGCGCTTCGGTCCGCTCTCGGCCGCGGAGATCGTGCGCGTCCTCGCCACCGAGCATGCATCGGGGAGCGGCGACGAGCGTCGCGTGCAGGCGTGCGCAGCGGCGGCGGCCGGCAGCCTCCACCGCGCCCGATTGCTTCTCGACGACGACCTCCTCGCATTCCGCGACGGGCTGTTCCGCGCGCTGGGTGGCCGGCCAGTGCGCGGCGTCGATCTCGCCCGCGACGTGCTGGCGTTCGTCGAGGCGGCCGGCAAGGAAGCGCCGCCACGGCGAGCGCGGCTGAGAGTCGCGCTCGACTTCGCGGTGGAGTTCCTCCGCGGCGCCCTGCGTCGCGACACGAGCGACGAGTGGGCCGAGGCGGCGCTGACCGCCACGTTCGACGCCCTCGACGGGATCGACCGGAACGCCAACCTGACGATCCTCGTCGATGCCTGGTCGGCAGTGCTGGAAGAGCCCCGTCTTGCCCATTCGACCTGAACGACCAGGCTTCCGCTTCCCTTGTGGCGGACCCTGACGCCTCGTTCCGCCTGGATCGATTTTTCGGGTCGTGCCTGTCGATCCACCTGGAGCAGTGGAGACCGGGCGGCCGGCACGTGGGCGGAACGCGTGCGACGCGCCGGGATGCGGCAGGGGCAGGGCATGTCCGAAAAGCGGGCCGGTGGAATCGTCGCTTCGTCGTTCGTCGCCGGGCTGTTGCTCGCCGCGGGGATCTTCGCGCCGCGGGCCTGGGAACCGGTGCCTGAGCCGTTTTTCGGGCTCGAGGAACCGGCAACCGACCCGACGGCGGGCGTGATCATCGTGGGCGGGGCCCGCGAGGCTGGTGCGGCGGTGGCGACGCCGACAACAGGTTCTCAACCCGGCAGCGGCGACGTCGCGGGGGAGGCGGGCGCCGCCCACCCCGCCGAACGGCTGGCCCTGCACGACCGGGGCGGCCCGGCCGCGCCGCTCGTTGCGATCCAGGCGGCCGCAGTCGCCGCCCGTGAGGCCGTTGCAGCCGCCCCCGTCGCGATTCCCGAGATGCCTGTGCCCCCCGCGGCGGCGCAGGCTGGATCCGGTGCGTTGCCCGCTTCACCCCCCGTGGTCGCGACACCATTGATCCTGGCCGATCCCGCGCCGCCGGAGTCGCTCCGGGCGCTCGTCACGCGCGTGCAGTCCGTTCGCAGGCCAGCGCCGCCCGAGCCGGACCTGCCGCGGCGGATCGCACCGCCCCCGGCGGTTACGCCCCTCGCCGATGGCGGAACGACGGCCACCGAGCGGCTCGGGGCCGCTCCGCTTCCGGGCGATGAATGGGTCGATCCCGACAGCGTCAACTGGTCCGACGTGCCGCTCGTGCATCCGGACATCAAGCCGACCGTCCCCGTCCCACGGCTGGCTGTGCGGCCGAGGTTTCGCATGGGTGAGCGGTTGCTCGGTCGCGATCGCGACCACGTGCCGACTCCTGCGACCGAACCGGCATCGGAGCCGCGTGCCGCCGGCACCGGCATCCCCGACATCCGCGCCTGGCCCGCGCCGAGAAAACTCGTGCAGCAACTCGAGCAACTCTGCGGCGCGACGCCGGCGAACGACTCCAACCGTTGGGCCGGCGAGGCGCTCGGTCACCTCCAGCGGGTGCTCGAGACCTCGGGGCCACGCGACGCCGACGCCCAGCCGGCGCTCGTGACGCTCGGTGAGTCGGTGCATGCCGGCATGGGGGTCGCCGATGCGGCGACCGACCATTCCCAGGCGTCGGCGACCCGCCGCGCGGCCCTCGCGCTCGCCCGCCGGGTCGCGATCTGGAGGGCGGCGACGGGGGTGTGCACCTCCGATTCCACCGGCGACGCCCGGATCGAGACCGAGGTCGCCCGGCTGCTCGACGCCGTGGAGCGGTTCGAGATCTCGACCGCGCCGGAGGACGCCGCCATCGCGGCCCGGGCCACCGACGTGGTGGCCGCCGTGCCCCACCCGCGGGCCGCCGCCCTCGCCAAGGCCGTCACGGACCACTACCTCTCGGCCAACGTGCGGATCGCCGTTCACCAGCGGTTCCTCGAAAAACTGCTCCCCCCGCCCACGGTGATCACCGGCGCCGTGGACGACATCGTGCTCGGCCGCAAGGTCCGCGGCACCCGCACGGTGCAACGCACGACGACGGTCCGCTTCGTGCCCGACTCCGACGAGATCGCGTTCGACCTCGAGGTGCACGGCGACGTGGAATCGCGCACGGTCACCGACTCCGGCCCGGTCTCGCTCACGTCGCGCGGCGATTCGTCGTTCACCGTCCGCAAACCGATCAAGGTCTCGACCGCGGGGCTCCTGTTCGGCATGGCGACGGGCGTGGCGAGCAACCGCTCGCAGCTCGCCAACGTGCAGACGAGCTTCGACTCGGTGCCGATCATGCGGTCGCTCGTGCGAAACATCGCCCGTAGCCAACATGAGGAGACGCTCCCCGAGGCCAACCGGGAGGTGATCGATCACATCGTGACGAAGGCCTGCCGCGAGGTGGACGCCCAGGCCGAGCCGCGATTCGCGGAGATCGAGCACCGGATCCGCGACCGTGTCTGGATGCCCCTCGAACGGCTCGGGCTCGAGCCGACGGCGGTGGCGATGGAGACGACCGCCACCACCGCCACGCTGCGGCTGCGGCTGGCCGCCGACGAGCAGCTCGCCGCGCACACGCCCCGGCCGCGCGTCCCCACCGACGCCCTCCTGAGCCTGCAGGTGAACGAGTCGTCGATCAACAATGCCCTCGAGCGGCTCGGGCTCGCCGGCCGCCGACTGGCGCTCGAGGATCTTGTCGGCATGCTCTACGAACGCGCGGGCTTCGAGCCGCGGATTCCCGAGGACCTCCCCGAGGGGGTGCACGTCACGTTCGCCCGCTGCCAGCCCCTGCGGGTCGAGTGCCGCGACGGCCTCGTGCACATGCGGGTGGCGCTGGACGCGATCGAGAGCGGCCGTCGCAGCTGGTACGACATCGTGGCCCAGGTCGCCTACAAGCCCTCGCTCTCGGCGCCGCAGGTCTACCTCGAGCGCGAGGGACCGGTGCAATTGAGCGGCCCGGGCCACCAGGGCCGGATCGAATTCGCCCTGCGCACCATCTTCAGCAAGATCTTCCCGAAGGAGCGGCCGATCCCGGTGCTCCCCGAGCGGATCGTCACCAACCCGCGGCTCGAGGGACTCCACGTCCTGCAGGCGGTGAGCACCGACGGCTGGCTGGCGCTCGCGCTTGGCCTCCGCGAGGGCGAAACGACCGTCGCCGCCCCGGCCGCTGCGGCCCCCGGCAAGACGGCCGACCAGCGCCCGCGCATCTTCAGGTGAAGCGCCGGCTTCGGGCTCCCCATATCCCGTCGCCGGACGTTCGCTGCGCCCATCCTGGGCTTCGCTCTCTCGGAGCTGACTGCGCTTCGGCATCCTGCCTGCGCTGGTCATCTCACGCCGGCTCCCGGGACACGGGGAGCCCGAAGCCTCCTCAACTGGAAAACGGGAGGCTCGGGGCTGCCCATGCCCTGAGAGCCGGGCTGTGGGAGCGAGCGAAGCCATGGATGGCGAAAGCGAAGCGGACACGCAGAGAGCGGATGCCACGATGGCATCCGCGAACGTCCGGCGACGGGGCTGGGCAGTCCTGAGCCGGATTGGTCGAGTTGAGGCACGACAGGCTGAAGCCTATCCCACGACAGGCTGAAGCCTGTCCTACGTCGAGCGAGCGCCGTAGACTGTGCCGCGGAGGTATCCGATGCACGCACAGCCCGGCACGTTTCGCACCGAATCCGACAGCATGGGGGAGGTGCGGGTTCCCGCCGACCGCTACTGGGGCGCCCAGACGGAGCGGTCTCGCGACAACTTCAAGATCGGGGTCGACCGCTTCCAGTGGGGCCGGGCGATCAAGCGTTCGCTCGGCATCCTCAAGAAGTGCGCGGCGCTGGCCAATGGCGAGCTCGGCCAGCTTCCAGCCGACAAGGTGAAACTCATCACGCAGGCGGCCGACGAGGTGATCGCCGGCAAGCTCGACGACCATTTTCCGCTCGTCGTGTTCCAGACCGGCAGCGGCACGCAGTCGAACATGAACGCCAACGAGGTGATCTCGAACCGGGCGATCGAGATCGCCGGCGGCGTCATGGGCTCGAAGAAACCCGTGCACCCGAATGACGACGTGAATCGCGGCCAGTCGTCGAACGACACGTTTCCCACGGCGATGCACATCGCCGCGGTGGAGGTGATTCACGGCCGGCTCCTGCCGGCGGTGCGAGACCTGCGCGATGTGTTTGCCCGGCTCGAGCAGGAGCACGCCGGCCTTGTGAAGATCGGCCGCACGCACCTGCAGGATGCCACGCCGATCACGCTCGGCCAGGAGATTTCATCGTGGCGGGCCCAACTCGACGACCGGATCCAGTCGATCGAGCGGGCGCTCCCGGGCCTCTATGAACTCGCGATCGGCGGCACGGCCGTGGGTACGGGGCTCAACGCCCACCCGCGGTTCGGCGATGTCGCCGCCGGCTTCATCGCGAAGGAGACGGGCCACCCGTTCGTGTCGGCCCCCAACAAGTTCGCGGCCCTCGCCGCCCACGACGCCCTCGTCGAGGTGAGCGCGGCCGAGCGGGGCCTCGCGATGGCCCTTCTCAAGGTCGCCAACGACATCCGCTGGCTCGCGAGCGGCCCGCGCTGCGGCATCGGCGAAATCTCGATCCCGGAGAACGAGCCGGGCAGCTCGATCATGCCGGGCAAGGTGAATCCCACGCAGTGCGAGGCGATGACCATGGTCTGCGCCCAGGTGTTCGGCAACGACGCGGCCGTGGCCTTCGCCGGCAGCCAGGGCAACTTCCAGCTCAACGTCTACAAGCCCGTCATGATCCACAACGTGCTCGAGAGTGCCGATCTCATTGCCGATGCCTGCGACTCGATGCGGATCCACTGCGCGGAAGGCATCGAACCCAACCTCGCGCGGATCAAGCATCACCTCGACGACTCGCTGATGCTCGTGACCGCACTCAACACGCACATCGGCTACGAGAAGGCGGCGAAGATCGCGAAGAAGGCCCACGTCGAGGGCACGAGCCTGAAAGACGCCGCCGTCGCGCTCGGCTACGTCACGCCCCAGCAATACGACCAGTGGGTCGTGCCTGTCGAGATGACCCGCCCACTCGCGACGTGACATCGCTGTTTGTGAGGCGCCGGCTCAACGGCAGAGGCAACCCCTCGCCTCGCCCGAACGGAAGCCCGAACGGAAGCCCGAAGCGCAAGCGAGGGAGAAAGACCAATCCCTCGCTTGCGCTTCGGGCTTCCGTCGAATCGAGCAGACTGCGAGCGTCCGGCGACACTCGCGGCAAGCGAGTCGCCAAGCCGCAGCCCCGCTGCGGCCACGGACGCCCGGAGGTGCGACCGCCCGGCCGGCTGGGCACACCTTGGCTGTGCCCACGCCGGCCAAAGCCCGCAGGGGCCATGGATGGCCCTGCGGGCTTCCAGTTAGATTGCAGCCGCGGCGGTTTCGCCGGTGCGGATACGGATCACGTCGGCGAGCTGCGTGACGAAGATCTTGCCGTCGCCGACCTGGCCGGTCCGCGCCGTCGTCATGATCTTGCTGATCACATTCTGCGCCTCGTCGTCGCCCACGACGACCTCGATCTTCACCTTGGGCAGGAAGTCCACGGAATACTCAGCACCGCGGTAGGTCTCGGTGTGGCCCTTCTGGCGGCCGAAGCCGCGGACTTCGGTCACGGTCATGCCCTTCACACCGAGGGCGTTGAGGGCGTCCTTGACTTCTTCGAGCTTGAAGTGGCGGATGATGGCTTCGATCTTTTTCATAACGCTGGTTCCTTCGTTCGAGGGTGATTCCGACAGCGGAATGCGGCGGGCCGGTCGCGGTGACCGGCTGACGAATCCATGAGTTGCATCTGGCGTGCCAAACGGCCACGCGTGTTTTCCCGGCGATTTCACGGGGCCAGCCGGTTTCGGCTGTCTCACGGATGGAGCGCGGCCGGGGCAATCCCGTCCCCTTGGCCAGTGCCGGCGAGGCCTGGTTCGTGGTACTTTCCCGGTGGTTTCCGGCCTGTCGCGCCGCCGAGGCGCCCGCGGAGGCCCTGTCCCACCAAGGATGCACCGATGACCGACCCGACGCCGTCCGTTCGTCCCTTCTCGCGCCGCACGTTCACGGCCCTCGTGGCCGGCGGGGCCGCGAGCGTCGCCCGCCCGGCCAGCGCCCGCGTGCGTCGGCTCGCCGGTGAAACCATCATCGGCGAGGGCCCGCACACGTTTCGCGTGAAGCACAACTTCCCGCAACTCCCCGACAAATACACGTGGCAGACCACGCACAACGTCGCCGTCGATGGCGCCGGCAACCTCTACGTGATCCACGAAGGCAAGAAGGGGATGAAAGATCACCCGGCGATCTTCGTGTTCGATCCGGCGGGGAAATTCATCCGGGCATTCGGCAGCGAGTTCCAGGGGGGCGGCCACGGAATCGAGGTCCGCAAGGAGGGGAGCGAGGAGTTCCTCTATGTGTGCGGCTATCAGGGCGTGAAGGCGTTCGCGAAAATGACGTCCGAGGGCGAGATCGTCTGGTTTCGCAAGGCGCCCATGGAATCGGGGGCCTACGCGGCCGGCGAAGACGTCTCCACGAAGCCGTCATGGAACCGCCAGGGCTTCCTCCCCACGAACTTCGCCTTCCTCGACGACGGCGGCTTCCTCCTCGCCGATGGTTACGGCACGTTCAAGATCCACCGCTACGACAAGGACGCGAAGTGGGTGAGCGCCTTCGGCGGTGCGGGCGACGGCAAGGGCACGTTCAACACGCCGCACGGCATCTGGATCGACCGGCGACCGGCCGCCGACGGTTCGGCCCGCGAGACCACGATCGTGGTCTGCGACCGGGCCCACCACACGCTCCAGACGTTCGCGCTCGACGGCACCTACAAGGAGACGATCACCGGCTTCGGCCTGCCGGCGAACCTCGACACGTGGCAGGGGCTCATGGTGGTGCCCGAGCTCAAGGCCTGCGTCACGCTGCTGAACGAAAACAATCAGCCCGTGGCGAAGCTCGGCCGGGCGGTCGAGCGGCTCGATGAGATCAAAAACCTCCGCACCCAGCCCGATCAGTGGCTCGACGGCCAGTTCGTCCATCCGCACGACGCCTGCTTCACGCCGACGGGCGACATCTTCGTGGCCGAGTGGGTGGCGACGGGCCGGATCACGAAACTCGAGCGGGTGGCTTGAGGTTTTTGGCAGTGCAGCCGCTCGCGTCGGGCCGTTTTCCATCTATGATGAATGGTTGCTGGATCGGTCGCGCCGAACTCTTTCGAGGAGCATCATGCCGATGTCGCTCTCGCCTCGTCCCGGGATCGTGATCCTGTCGCTCGTCTTGACGTCGACCGTCCTGGCGGTCGCCGTCGCGGCCGCCGAGGCCAAGAAGCCCGAGGCCGGCAAGGCGGCAAAGAACGAGCCCGAAAAGAAGGAGGCCGACCCCTTCAAGACGGCGCGCGAGATGCTCGCGCCTGCGGCTCGCCCCGCCCGGCCCGCCCTCCCACCGAGCGCGCTGCCGCTCCAGTTTCTCGACGGCGAGCGGGTCGCCCTCTACGGCAATTCGACCGCGGAGCGCATGAATCTGTTCGGACACTTCGAGTCGCTCCTCCACCAGCGGTTCCCCGCGAAGAGGCTCGTCGTCCGCAATTTCGCCCGCCCGGCCGACGAGGTGGCCAATCGGCAGCGGGCCGGCGACTACACGAAGCTCGACGACCCGGTGGCTGCATTCGGCGCCGACACCTACCTTCTGTTCTTCGGGTTCAACGAGTCGTTCGCCGGCCCGGGAGGAGTGGAGAAGTTCAAGGCTGACTATCTCAACCTGCTCGGAGAACTCGCGGCGAAATATCCCCGCGACGACACGAAGGCGGCGCCGCGGTTCGTGATCGTGTCGCCGATCGCCGTCGAGCCCTCGGGTGATCCTCTCATGCCCGACGCTGACGCCCAAAACAAGACGCTCGCCGTGTATCGCGACGCCGCCCGCGACGTGGCCGCCAAAAAGGGGCTCGCATTCGTCGATCTGTTCGACGCCACGCGCGATGCGTTTGCCGCCCAGCCCGGCCTCCAGTTCACGATCAACGGCTGCCATGTGAACGAGTCTGGCGAAAAGATCGTGGCTTCGGTTCTCGACGAAAAACTCTTCGGCGCCGCCCCGGCGCGAACGCTCGATGCCGCCGCCTTCGCGAAGCTACGGGCCGCCGTGATCGACAAGGCGTGGATCGTGATGCAGGACCACCGCATGGTGAATGGCTGGTATGTCTACGGCGGCCGCCGCACCTGGGACACCGAGACGTTTCCCCGCGAATACGTAAAGCTTCGCAACATGGCGTCGGTCCGCGACGCCTACGTGTGGGACATCGCCGCCGGCCGGCCCGTGCCGCCGGTGCCCGACGACTCGAACACGGGCGACCTGATCGTGCCGCAGACCCGCTTCGGCGAGCCGCGGCAGGCCTACAGCGAGAATCCCGAGGGCGGCCCGGTGATCAAGTCGCCGGAGGACGTCATCACGACCTGCACGGTGCCCGACGGCTTCGAGATGCGGCTCTTCGCCGATGAGCGGAAGTTTCCCGAGATCGCCAAGCCGGTCCAGCTCGCGTTCGACTCGAAGGGCCGGCTCTGGATCTCGACGATGCCGAGCTATCCCCAGTGGAAGCCGGGTGATCCCAAGCCGGCCGACAAGCTCGTGATCCTCGAAGACACCGACGGCGATGAGAAGGCCGACAAGAGCACGGTGTTCTACGACAAGCTGCACTGCCCGACGGGCTTCCAGTTCTTCAACGGCGGCGTGCTCGTGGTCGATCAGCCACGGATGCTCTGGCTTGCGGACACGAACGGCGACGACAAAGCCGACGTCGTGGTCCACGTGCTCGACGGCTGGGCCACGGAAGACACGCACCACACCACGGGTGCGTTCGAGGCGAGCCCGGGCGGCCTCCTCCACATGCTCGAAGGCGTGGCCATGAGCACGGCCGTCGAGACGCCCTGGGGGCCGTTCCGCAACTACGGCTCGTCCGGGGCCTACGTGCTCGACCCGCGCACCTGGAAGATCAGCCACTTCAACACGCCGGGCTACGGCAACCCGTGGTGCTACGTGTTCAACGAATGGGGCCAGGGCATTTGCGGCGACGGCACCGGTGCCGCCCAGCACTGGGATACCCCGCTCTCCGGGAAGCAGTATGGCGGCCGCAAGGGCATGAACCCGGTGTTTGACACCGAGCGGATGCGGCCCGTCGTGGGGAGCGAATTCCTGCGCTCGCGGCAGTTCCCCGACGACGTGCAGGACCAGTTCATCTACGCCTGCGTGATCAACATGAACGGCATGCCGCGCTGGAAGTTCTCCGACGACGGCGCCGGCTACAAGGGGGAGCGGGTGCGGCATGAGGTGCCCGGCACGCCGGATCCTGCGAAGCCGGACGAGGCGCCCAAGCCCGTGGTCGAGCCGTTCGACCTCATCAAGAGCACCGACAAGCACTTCCGGCCGGTCGATCCGCAGATCGGCCCCGATGGCGCGCTTTGGTTCGGCGACTGGGCCAACCCGCTCATCGGCCACATGCAGTACAGCCAGCGCGACCCCAACCGCGATCACATCCATGGCCGCATCTACCGGCTCGTCTACAAGCCCAAGCCGCTCTTGAAGCCGGAGACGCAGGCGGGCAAGTCGATCGAGCAGGTGCTCGAGCAGTTCAAGAGCCCCGAGTGGCGCACGCGCTACCGGGCCCGCGCCGACCTGCAGGCCCGGCCGAAGGCGGAGGTGCTGGCCGCCGCGAACGCCTGGCTCGGCCGCGTCGCCTCCGACCCGGCTGCCGAACGGCTGGCCACCGAGGTGCTCTGGCTCCAGCAGAGTTTTCATGCCGTCGATGCCGGCCTGCTCACGCGGCTTCTCGAATCACCGGTGCCCGACGCCCGGGCCGCAGCCGTGCGGGTGCTCGCCGACGAGCGCGACCGCCTCGCCGACGCCGAAGCCCGGCTCATCGCCAAGGCCACCGACCCGAACGCTCGCGTGCGCACCGAGGCCGTCCGCGGCCTGAGCTTCTACGGCACGATGCCGGCGATGCGCGCCGTCGTGGCCGCCGCCGACGTCACGCCCTCCGACCGGTTCATCGCCTACACCTGCGATGCCGCCCTCGGCGCCAACATCGACGTCTGGAAGAAGGACCACGCGGCGGGCACGTTCGTCTCGAAGGGCACACCGGCCTTCGCGATCATCGAGAGCGTGCTCGGCCTCGACAAGAAGGCGGCCGAAATCAAGCCCCACCTCGCCATCCTCCTGAGCAAGGACCCCAAGAGCGACGAGGAGCGGAACAAGGCGATGACGGCCCTCGCCGGGATCAAGGGTGGCAACGTGGACAACGGCAAGGCGGTGTTTCGCCGCGTCTGCGTCGCCTGCCACAGGGTCTACAACGAGGGGGCGAACCTCGGCCCCGAGATGAACGGCGTGGGCAAGCGGCTCGATTCCTACAAGCTCGTCGAGTCGATCATCGACCCGAACGCGCAGGTGGACGAGAAGTACCTCTCCACGCTGGTCGTCACCGACGACGGCCGGAGCATCACGGGGCTGCTCGTGAGCGAATCGCCGGAGGAACTCGTGATCTTCGACGGCAAGGAGCAGAAGAAGATCGCGGTGGCCGAGATCGACGAGCGGATGAAGCTCAAGCAGAGCAGCATGCCCGAGGGCCTCGCCGCCACGCTTTCCCCCAACGAGCTCCTCGACGTCGTCGAGTTCCTGCGCTCGCTGAAGTGACCTCGGCACGACGCCTTACGGCCCGACGCGAAACCCCTCACGGCCCGCTGCCTCGCGCAGCCGGTCGTCGAATGCCACGAATCCGGCGTGGGTCGTGCGGCCGCCGGCCATGACGATCGCCGCGGCAAGTTGCAGCGCATCGGCCGCCCGCAGGGGGTGCACCCGTAGCAGCCGGCAGGCCGTCTCCCTGACGGACTCCGCCGGCAGGATCTCGTTCCATCCGGAGGTGAGAGCTCGGAGAACCTCCATCGCCTGGGAAGCCTGACGGGGCGTCAGGGATGCGGCTCGCTCGAGCCTGGCGATGGCCGACGTGCATTCGATCCGCGTCCCCCACCACGTCACGATCCCCGCGTCTTCCGCCAGAGCCGCACGGGCATCGTTCGTTCGCGTCTCTTGAACGAGCAGCGGAACGACGGCCGACGCATCCCAGTAGCGCATGCCGGCTACTCCTCCCGGTCGGCCCGCAAGGCATCGACGATGCTCACCGGCCGCGCGGGCTTCACCGGCTTGGGAAGACTCTGCGCCGACAGCGGCTTCCCGGCCGGCGCCACCAGGCCGTCGCGAACGAGACCGGCCAGCCACGGCGCATCCGCGCCGGCGGCATCACCCGGCCCCACCGGCTGCAGCCGCGCCACGGGACGGTCGCGGTCGCAGATCAACACGGTCTCGCCCTTCCGCACCCGGTCGATCAAGAGACTCAAATTGTTTTTTGCTTCGGTAATGCTCGCGCGCTTCATGACAAAAATCCGCCGACCACCGGCCCGCCAATTGATGGCTATTCTAGCTTGAATGACAAGGGTTTTCAAGGCTTATGCGGGCCCCTGGCGGCGATCCCGGGCCGATTCCGTGGAGCCCCGTCGCGTCTGCTTGTCCGGCGGCGGCTGTCACATGGCTTGGCAACAGACCGGTCGCATTCGTTGCACGGCGTCTGTCAGGCACGCTAGGCTTGCCGCGCCGAGCGATCGTCAATTCTCCCAGGAGGTGCCCCGCGCATGTCCGCATCGTTTCCCAGGCCGCGCCGCGCCCAAAACCGCCGGCAGTTTCTCGCATCTTCCGCCGCGATCGCGGGCACCGCGGCCACGGCTCCCTACGTGATCACGTCGAAGGCGCTCGGCGACGCGGCGACACCGCCGGCGAGCGACCGGATCGTGATGGGCGGCATCGGCATCGGCAACATGGGCAAGGGCGACCAGGGGGCGTTCCTCGGCCGGCCCGACGTGCAGTATGTCGCCGTGTGCGACGTGCGGAAGCAGTGGCGCGACGAGGGGAAGGACCGCGCCGACGCGAAATACGGCAACGGCGACTGCGCCGCCTACGTCGATTTCCGGGATCTGCTCGCCCGCGACGACATCGACGCGGTCCACGTCGCCACGCCCGACCACTGGCATTCGGTGATGACGATCGCGGCCTGCCAGGCGGGGAAGGATGTCTATCTCCAGAAGCCCGAGACGCTCACGCTCCGCGAGGGTCCGCTCATGATCGCGGCCGCCCGCCGCTACGGCCGCGTGGTGTCCGGCGGCAGCCAGCGGGTGCTCGGCGACTATCGCGGCGTCGTCGATCCGATCTGGGCCGGCGAGATCGGCAACGTGAAATCAATCGACATCTCCGTGGGCGGCCCGTCGATGCTCTGCACCCTGCCTGCCCAGCCCACGCCTCCCGACATCGACTGGGACCTCTGGCTCGGCCCCGCTCCCTGGGAGCCCTACAACTCAGGACGCTGCGACGGCAACTTCGGCACCGGCGGCAACAGCTGGCGATCGTACGTCGATTACTCGGGCGGCAGCCTTACCGACTGGGGCGCACATCACTTCGGCGGCGCGATCTTCGCGGCCGACCTTCTCGATGCACAGCCGACGAAAGTCACCTACCACCCGGCCTCCGCCGACGGCAAGGATTCGGCCTATGTGTCGGTGACCTATCCCGACGGCACGGAAATCTTTCACAACCGTCCGGGGCACCTGCGGCCCAAGCCTTCGATCGTGCACCAGGGCTCGATCCAGTTCGTTGGCGACGGGGCGGCGCGGGCTGCGAAGCCCGTGCCCGCCTACCACGGCGGAGAGACGAGCATCTATGGCGACTTCATCGAGTGCGTGAAGACTCGCCAACGCCCGTTCCGCGATATCGAGCCGGCCGTCAACACGATGACCGGGCCGCACATGATCGCGATCGCCTACCGGCTCGCCCGGTCGCTCCAGTGGGACCGTGCGACGCAGCAATTCGTCGGCGACGAAGAGGCGAATCGATTCCTCGACCGCGCCCGCCGCGAGCCCTGGATTATCTGACGCTGGATTATCTGACACTGGATCATCGAACGAAAAGGAGCCTTGTCATGCCTTTTGATCTCGCATCGCTCGACGCCCCGTTCGCGGCCCTGAAGGCCTACGACTGGGGCGCCGACGCCGAGCCGTTCAAGACGATCGACGACGCCGTCGTCGCGGCTCACGGCGATGCTGCGCTCCGTGCCGACCTCGAAAAGCGGCTCAGCGCGATCCTCGGTGCCGGTACGAGCCGGGCCGCGAAGGAATATGCCTGCCGCAAGCTGATGATGATCGGGACCGCCGCAAGCGTGCCGGCCCTCGCGGCGCTCCTCGGCAACGCTGACGACTCGCATATGGCCCGCTTTGCCCTCGAGCGCATTCCGGCCCCCGAGGCCGCGCAGGCGTTGCGCGACGCGCTCGGCACCGTCCAGGGCACGCTGCGGATCGGCATGATCGAGTCGCTCGGCGGCCGGGGCGATGCGGTGAGCGTGCCCGCGCTCGCGAACCTTCTTGCGGCCGATCCGCTGGTCGCGGCCGCCGCGGCCACGGCGCTCGGGCACATCCACACGCCGGAGGCCCTCGCAGCGCTCTCCGCCGCAAACCCGCTCGCGGGATCAGGCGTCGGCCGGGCCGTCGTCGATGCCCGACTCGCGACCGCCGAGTCCCTGCTTGCGGCCGGCAAACGCGGGGAAGCCCAGGCCGTCTATCAATCGCTCGCCGACGCGGTGAAAGGCAAGCCCGGGGCGAAGGGCGTCGAACTCGCCGCGGCCCGGGGCATGCTTGCCTGCCTCGACACGCTCAGCGCCGCAACCTGAACGACACCATCAGCTTCGGCGATCCCCCGGCTTCCGCCGGGGGCTTCCTCCAATCCAATCGGAGTATCAGTTCATGCGATTCCTGCTCTGCGGTGCCGCCCTCTGCCTCGTCTTTGCCTCCATCGAGCGGGCCGCGGCGGCCGACGCCGTGACGACCATCATCGATCTCGTGGGCCGCGACGACGCCGAATTCCGCGCGGTCGGGCTCGACCGGATCCGTCATGCCGCGAAAGGCGCGGAGGCCACGCAACGGTTCGCCGCCCTGCTCGCGGGCCAGCCACCCAGGCGGCAGGTCGAGCTTCTCCGCGCTCTCGCCGATCGTGGCGACAAGGCGGCGATCCCGGCCGTCACCTCGCTCCTGGCGGCCGCGAAGGATCCGGCGGTGCGGTCGGCCGCCATCGCCGTCCTCGGGGCGGTGGGAGGCGGAGCGGAAGTGGCGGTACTGAAGCAGTCGCTCCTGGCGGAGGATCCGGAACGGGCTGCTGCCAAGCGGGCCCTGGTCGTGCTCCGTGGCGACGATGCCGTCGCGCAGATGAGCAATGTGGCCCGGTCGGGCGAGGCCGCCGTCCGGCCGCTGGCCATCGACATCCTCGCCGAGCGACGGGCCCGTGCGGCGGTGCCCGTGTTCGTCGCGGCGGCGACCGACGCCGACACGGCCGTCCGCAGCGCGGCGCTGCGCGGTCTCGCGAAACTCGGCGGCCCCGACGAAGTGCCGGCCATGGTGCAGGGATTCCTCGAGGCCGCCGCCGGCGCGGAGCGCAGCGACGCCGAGAAGGCGCTGGTCGCCGTCTGCACCGTAAACCCCGGCAAGGAGCGGGCGGGGGAGTCGTTCCTCGGGATCTTCAAGGCCGCCAATGAGGCCGACCGGGAGGCCCTGCTCTCGCCGCTCGGCCGGATCGGCGGCCCGGTCGCACTCGCCGTCGTCGATGAATTGCTCGCCGACCCCGCGAAGCGCGACCTCGGCATGAAAGCCATCACCCGCTGGCCCGACGCGACCGTCGTCCCGAAACTCTTCGACCTCCTCGGCAAGGCCCAAAGCCCCGCCGATCGGGAGATGCTGCTCGGCGCGCTGATCCGCATCGCGCCCCTGCCCGACAACAAGCTCAACGACAAGCAGAAGCTCGACCTGGTGATGAAAATCATGCCGCTCTGCCAGACCGACGCAGAACGGGCGAAGCTTCTTGAGCGGGTCAACGCGATCCGCACCGTGGAGACATTCCGCTTCGTGCTCCCCTACATCGACCAGCCCGCCCTCGCCGAGCCGGCCTGCAAGAGCGTGGTGGAACTGGCCCATCACCGCAACCTGCGCGACGCCCACAAGCACGAGTTCAGGCAGGCACTCGACAAGGTGATCGCCACCACGAAAAACCCCGAGTTCGCGGAGCGGGCCAACCGCTACAAGGCAGGCAAGACCTGGGAGCGCAAGTAGGGCCGCGTTTGGCGCCCGCTTTTACGGAAGCCCGAAGCGCAAGCGAGGGAATCGCCCTCTCCCTCGCTTGCGCTTCGGGCTTCCGTACGAGCCGGCGGAGGCCGGCCAAGGCAAGTTCGACAGGACGTCGAGACTTGCCGTGAACATAGACAGGCTGAAGGCTGTCCTACTTCGGGCGGAATGTGCTGCCGTCGAGCGCGTGGCTCTTCATGAGCCGGTAGAGCGTGCCGCGGGGCAGCTTCGCGTCGCGGGCGGCGGCCGACACGTCGCCATGATGCCGCGTCAGCAGTTCGGCAAGATACTGCTTCTCGAACCGGGCCACGTGCTCGGCCCGGCGGGCGAAGAAGCCGTCAGCGCTTCCGGTCGCGGCGGCG
This sequence comes from Pirellulales bacterium, assembly GCA_040397685.1. Classification (GTDB taxonomy): domain Bacteria; phylum Planctomycetota; class Planctomycetia; order Pirellulales; family UBA1268; genus RGVT01. Next base: position 12,758 of record JBBAVM010000002.1, on the reverse strand, counting down.
GCCCGGCCTGCCGCGACGACGATCTCGTCCGGGAGATCCTCGACGTCGGGCGTGGCGGACCTCGTCATCGCGACCGCGCGCCGGACGACGTTTTGCAGTTCGCGCACGTTGCCTGGCCAGTGGTAGCTCCGCAGCACCTGGTAGGCGTCGATCGACAGGCCGTTGACGGTCTTGCCCATCTCCTGCGCGGCGCGATTGGCGAAAAACTCGGCCAGGAGCCCGACGTCGTCGCCGCGGTCGCGCAGCGGCGGGAGGTCGATCCGCACGACGTTGATCCGATAGAAGAGATCGCGGCGGAACGTGCCCTGCTCCACCATCGCATCGAGGTTCCGCGAGGTGGCGGCGATCACCCGCACGTCCACGCTCGTCTCCTGCCGGGCCCCGACGCGCCGCACCCGCCGCTCCTGCAGCACGCGTAGGAGCTTGGCCTGGAGGGCCAGCGGCAGTTCTCCCACCTCGTCGAGAAACAGCGTGCCGCCGTCGGCGAACTCCACGAGCCCCATCCGGCGGGCATCGGCCCCCGTGAACGCGCCGCGCTCGTGGCCGAAAAGCTCGCTCTCGAGAAGCGCGTCGGGGATCGCCCCGCAATCGACGGGCACGAACGGCGCGTTGGCCCGACGGCTGCGCTGATGGAGCGCGCGGGCGACGAGTTCCTTGCCCGTGCCCGTCTCGCCGGTGATGAGCACGTCCACGGAGCTCGCCGCCACCCGCTCGATGATCGAGTACACGGCCCGCATCGCGGGGCTCTCGCCGAGGAATCCCTCGAACGTGTACGGCCGCTCGACCGCCCGCCGCAACACGCCCTCGGCGTCGCGTCGCCGCGCGTGCGAGAGCAGTCGCGCGAGCGCGTCCTCGAGTTCCGATTCGGACCGCTCGAGCGGGAGGTAGTCGCCGGCGCCGGCCTGCAGGCACTCCCGCGCCGCGGCGACGGTGGGATGGGAATCGACGACGACCAGCGGCAGGTCGGGGTCGGCAGAGCGAACCTGGCCTGCCAGCCGCGCTGCGACGCCCTCCTCGCGGGCGGTCACGATGCCCAGATCCCATGCATCGCGCTCGATCGCCGTCACGGCTGCGGCGGCCGAGGGCACCACGCGCAGGTCGAGCGGCTGGAGGCGGGCCACGAGCGACGCATAGGGCAGGCCCGCGGCGCCGCGGGCGTCGATGACGAGGATCCTGGGTTGACGCATGGTGATTGGATTCGAGGCCCGCCGGCGGCATTATGGCCCCGCCCCCCGACAGCGTCATCCGGCGCTGGTACATTCGCCGGAATCGTCCGTCGGGCGCGTGCGTCGCCCTCGGGGACACGACAGGAGTTTCGCCATCCATGGCCATCGACCCCTACGCCGCCTGCCCCGGCGGCACCGGCAAAAAAATCAAGTTCTGCTGCCCCGACCTGACCGGCGATCTCGAGCAAATCGAGCGGCTGATGGAGGGCGACCAGACGTCGGCGGCCCTCGAGCAGGTGGACCGCCTGGCGGCGAAATACCCGGGCCGGGCCTGCCTGATGGCGACGCAGGTGAAGCTCCAGTTGGCGACGCGGAAGTTCGCCGAGGCGGCGGCCACGAGCCAGGCCTTCCTCGCGGCGTTTCCCGACAATCCGCTCGCCCTCGGCCACGCGGCGGTGAGCGACGCCATCGCCGGCCGGATCCAGGAGGCGGCCGCGGCCTTCGACAAGGCCCGCGACGTGGCCGGCGTTGAGATCTCCACCGATCTCGTGCGGATCGCCGCCACGCTCGTCCAGGCGGCAGCTCAGGCCGGCCACACGGGCTTCGCCCAAGGGCTCGTCGAATGGATGATCGACAACTCGCTCGGCACGGCGGAGGAGCAGCGGCTGCTGGCGGCCGTCGTGGGATCATCGGGCGTGCCGGCCGCGCTGCGCACGAAGGCACGGCTCGAAGAGCCGCCCGCCGCCGCACCGTGGCGGGCCGACTTCGAGGCCGGGTTGGAGCACGCCCGCGCCTGGCGGCTGGGGCGGGCGCTGACGGCGTTCCGCAGCCTCAAGGGAATCGCGGGCCAGAGCCGCGAGGTGTTCACGAACATCGCGATCCTCTGCGAGCAGCTCGCGCGGCCGTTCGAGGCCTCCGAGGCGTGGCTCGCGGTGGCTGGTCTGCCGGCTCTCGACGGCGACGATGCGATCGAGGCGACGGGCCGCGCCGTCGCGCTCGAGACCGAGGCCGACGAGGATCGCTCCCCGATCGTGCCCTACGAACGTCGCGCCACCACACTCACGCAGGGCGCCGAGGGAGCCGCCGCGCTCGACCTGCTCGAGGACAGGCTGCGCCACGACGCGCACTTCGATCCGGCCCCCTACGACCGTTCGCAGTGGACGAGCCGCGGGGCGGTGCCGCCGCGGTCCGCGTGGCGGATCTTTGAGACGGTGCCGACGGGGGACACGCCGGCACGGCTTCTGGCAACGCTCCTCATCTTCGGCAGGCAGACCGATCAGGAACCGACGGCCACGCTGCAGGGCTTTCAGCCCGACGTGGCGGCGGCCCGCCCGATCCTCGAGCCGGTGCTGGGGACGACGTTCGGCGAGCCGCTCCCCGCGACGCTGCCGGGGGCGACGCCCACGAACTGGCTCCGCGGGGCACAATTCCGCGTCCTGCCGGCAATGCCGCCGGCGACGGGCACGCCCGCCGGGCAGCCCTCTCCGCTCGACGCGATGCTCGCCGCACAGTCCAGCGCGCTCTGGCGGCGGTTCGTCGAGCGTTGGCCCGACACGGCCCTGCCCGAACTGCTCGGCAAGACGCCGCGCGAGGCGGTCCGGGAGCCGGCCGCGGCCCGGCGCGTCGCGGCCCTCGTGAACGAGGGGGAGGCGACGGCCCACGGCCGTGAGGAGACGGCGGCCTGGACGACGATCCGCGAACGGCTCGGGATGCCGAGGCCCACGACGATCGAGGCGGCGAAACCGCTCGAGAGCGTGCCGCCGCTCCGCTGGCATCGCCTCGATTTCGAGCGAATCGACCTGGATCAGTTGCGGGGCGTGCTCGTGACGTCGCTCGACGCGGGGTTCGAACTCGCCGCCGAGCGGGCGGCCCGGGCGCTCGTCGCGCGGCCCGATGCGACGCCGGAGGACCGGTGGGAGGCCTACGGGCTGCTCGAAGACCGGGCGACGAGCACGGTGGAAAAGCTGGAGGTCATCGCCCACCTGCGCGAACTCGCCAAGACGCTCAAGGTGAGCGACGGCATGCTCGATGTCGCAGAACTCCGGGCGCGGCTGCAGCGCGGCGATCAGGCCGAGATCGTGCGGCTGCTCGACCGCTTGCGACGCGACCATGCCCGCGACCAACGGGTGCTTGAGGCCCTCGCCCAGGTGCTCATGGAGGCCGGTGTCGATCTGCCGGGCCTGATGGCGGCCCAGGCCGGCGGGAGCCTTCCCCCGGGCGCCGCGCCGCCGGGCGGTCTGCCGACCGCGGCCACATCCGCCACTGCGGGCGGCATCTGGACGCCGGGCGGCGCGCAGCCCTCGCCTCAAGCCGGGCCCGGCGAGAAGAAGACCCTGTGGACGCCGGATTGAACCGCGACATCTGCCATGTCCTGGACCGCGTCTGAAGAGGCCGCGATGCGGCAGGCGCTCGACCTCGCCCGTCGGGGCTGGGGCTGCGTGGAACCGAATCCGATGGTGGGCGCCGTCGTGATCGCAGCCGACGGTCATGCCGTCGTCGGCACGGGATGGCATGATCGCTGCGGTGGGCCGCATGCCGAGGTCGTGGCCCTCGCCGCGGCCGGCGCTGCGGCTCGCGGAGCGACGCTCGTCGTGACGCTCGAGCCCTGCTGCCACCATGGTAAGACGCCCCCCTGCACGGAGGCCATCCAGGCTGCAGGCATCGCCCGGGTCGTCGTCGGCACAGGTGATCCGTTTCCGGAGGTCGCCGGCCGCGGCATCGCCGCGCTCCGGGCGGCGGGCATCGCCGTCGAGGTCGGCCTCCGCGCGGCAGAGGCGGCGCGGCTCGTCGCCCCATTCACCAGGCTCGTCGCCACCGGTCGGCCCTGGGTGATCGCCAAGTGGGCGATGTCGCTCGACGGCCACGTGGTGACGCCAGCGGGCACCGACCGCTGGATCTCGTCGGAGAAGTCGCGGGCCATCGTGCATGAACTGCGTGGCCGTTGCGACGCGATCATGGTCGGTGTCGGCACGGCACTCGCCGACGACCCGCTCCTCACCGCCCGTCCGCCGGGTCCGCGGGTGCCGCTGCGGATCGTGCTCGACAGCACGGCCCGACTCCCGCCCGCGAGCCGGCTCGTGCAGTCGATCGCCGCGGCGCCGCTCCTGGTGGCCATCGGCCCCCGGGCCCCGGCCGAGCGGATCGCGGCCCTCGAGCAGGCGGGCTGCGAAATCTGGCGGACGGACGCAGCGGACCGTGATGCCAGGCTCACGGCGCTCCTCGCCGAGCTGGGCCGGCGGCGGCTGACGAACCTGCTCGTCGAGGGTGGCCCGGAGTTGCTGGGCTCACTCGCCACGCTCGCGGCGATCGACGAGGTCTGGGCCTTCATCGCCCCCCGGCTCATCGGCGGCGGGGCCTCGGCGGCCGTCACGGGCCACGGCCGCGCCGCCGCCGACCTCGCGCGCTCGATCGACATCGAGCACGTCTCGCACCCCGGCGGCGACATCCTCATCCGCGGCGTCGTGCGCACATCGTAGGACAGGCTTTAGCCTGTCGGCGGTTCGTGACAGGCTGAAGCCTGTCCTACTTAGCGGGCATGTCGCGAATCACGTTGCGCCAGTGGGTCACGGTCGCGTCATCCTTCACGGCCGCCTCGGCCACGGCGACGCGCAGCGACTTGAGCGCCTTGCAGACGATCGCCGCCTGGGCGAGCGCGTCGGCTGCCTGTTCGTTTTCCACGTCCTTCGTGAGCACGACGCCCGGATCCACCTGTCCGTCGCGCTGCTGTACGCAGCCGTACCGCGTGAGGTAGGTGATCCAGGGCTCAATCGCATCCACGATGCCGGCGACGTCGAGCGCGGCGGCGCCGACGAGCGGCTCCTCGAACTTCGACAGTTGCGACCCCGTCTCGAGTTTCGACGCCGCCAAGAGCCGCGATGCCTGCTTGGGAACGAGTGAAAACACGGCCACGTCGTCCGCCACGCCGATCGTCGGCCGAATCTGCTCGTCGAGCCCGCTCTTCTCCAGCGACCACGTCCAGACCGTGCCGGCGTCCACCTTGGTCTTTTCAGGATCCCGGATCCGGTAATCGGCCGGGACGGAGTCGGGGTCGATCTCCCGCACCGCATCCACGAGGTCGTCGCCGAGGGAGAAGAGATCGCTCAAGCCCTCGCGAAACAGTTTCGGGTCGTCGATTCCCAGCATGATCGCCGGCTCCGTGAGCGGGAGCGCGTCGGACGCCTCGGGAAGGCTCGCCTGCAGCCGCTTCGTCCGGCTCTTGGCATCGAGGACGAGGCCGATCTGGCCGTCGGCGAGCGCCGGCAACAGCTTCGACCGCATCGTCCCCAGGAGTTTGTCCACGAGCGGGCCGAAATGCTTCTCGACCAGCGAGACCTTTTCGTGGCCTGCGTCGCCGATCTTCCCGACGAGATACTTCGTGAAGAACCGCCACGCCATGCCACCCCACGACACCACGTCCTCGAACTGCTGCGGATCGTTCTTGACGCGAAACACGACCGCACCCAGGGGGGCCCCGCCGGCGTGCTCCAGGAGATCGAGCCGCTTCGAGCCATCGAAGGGTCGGTTGCGGGTCCAGTCCCAGGCGTAGCCCTCGTAGCCCTGATCCGCGATGAACGAGTAGGCCATGTACGGCCCCGGCACCGGCAGCCGCTTCTTGTAGCCGGCGGCCATGCTTTCGAGCGACTGCCGGGCCTCGGCGGCGGCGCCCTCGGGCAGGTCGGCCTCGGCGGCGATCGTGTCGGCGAGTTCCGCCAACTGCTCGATGTCGGCGGCGGAGGGGCCGAGCGCCCGCGCGAGCGACTCGCTGATGTACGACACGGCGGTCAGCCGCCGGCCCTTGTCGGCGACGAGCGGCGCGAACGGCTTCGTGGCGGTGAGACCCTGCCGCCCGCCCCCGACGGCGAGCTTCTCCAGATGATCGGCGGAGTCGCCGATCGAAAACACGACGCGGTCCCCGATGATTCCCAGGCTGATCACGAGATCGAGGGATCGCAGCCGCTCGAGCACCTTGTCGAAGGCCTCTCCATCCATGCCCTCGGCCGTCTCACGGGTGATTTCATCCCACGGGATCGTCCCGCCGTCGATCGTGAACGTCACAACCTCCCCGCCTGCGATCGTGCGGCGCTGGAGCGATTTCGCGAGGTCCGGATTCGCCTGCGTAACCAGCTTGATCAGCACTTCGATCCGCTTGAGCTGGCTCTCGGCCGCGGGCTGCTTCGTCGTCTTGAAGCCCCAGACGAGGTCCGGGACCACGATCAGATCGGTGTTGTCGGCGAGCGTCTGCAGCACGAGCCTGGCCGTCAGGTCGTCCGGGGCCGTACGGACCATCTGCACGGGCCGGACGAGTTCCTTGCGGAGCGCCTCGGCGCCGTCATCCTCGTCGTCGGCCCGATCGATCGCCTCGAAATCGAGGTCCAGGTCGAAGTCGAAGTCGCCGCCACCCCGTGCCATACCGAGAATGTTCGCCGCCTGCTGCGCCCGCTGGATCTTCTGGAAGAGCTCGACGAACTGCACGCACGATGGCTCGCCGTAGAGAAACGTGTCGGTCGAGACCATGTCGTCGAGCAGTTCGAGCGCCTGCTGGTTCTCGGGCAGTTCCATGAACGTCGCGAGCATCGAGAGGGGGCTGCCCGGCTGGAGTTTCTGCTCCTCGATCTGGTCGATCGCCCGCTGCACGGCGGGCAACTTCCGCAGGGCGGCGAAGGTGTTGCTCTTGACGAACCGTTCCCACTGCTCGCGCACCCGCAGGGTCGCGGACACGAACGCGGCGTCCTGCGGGATGACGGCGACGCCGCCAATCGAATCGTCGGCGGCCGCCGCGCGCGACAGGCCGGCCGCAGGCACGAGGCCGACGGCGAGGAGGAACGCCAGGAGACGGGGCAACGCGGCCATCGGAGGAATCCTCGCGGGGTGCTTGGTGGAGCGGAGCGGAGAACCGTAGAGTATGCGAAATCCACCGCGCGACGGAACATGAAATCCGGCGCCCGCGCGGGAAACCCGTCGTTCACGACACCATACGGCCGCCCCCACCCGCAGACCTTTCCATCGTGCTCATCGGCGACACGCAGATCATCGACACGTTCGCCGAAGCGTTCCGGCTGCGTTTTGCCCGGCTGGTCATCACGGCCCACGACGAGCACTGGCTGGATGCCGCGCTGCGGGCCGCCTGTGGCTACGGCACGAGCGTCATCGGCTGCGACGCCGAAATCGCGGTGGAGTCGCGACTCGGCCCAGGGGAGACGCCCGACGGGCGGGTCGGCGCGACGGTGCTCGCATTCTCCTTTGGCGCGGAGCCGCTCGGCATGGCGCTGGCCAACCGCACGGCCCAGTGCCTGCTCACCTGCCCGACGGCGAGTGTCTTCGACGGACTGCCGCAGGCCGGGGAGCGGGGCCCGCTCGGCCGGCACATCCGGTTTTTCGGCGACGGGTTCGAGAAGTCGAAGGTGATCGACGGCCGGCGACACTGGCGCGTGCCGGTGATGGACGGCGAGTTCGTCGTGGAGGAAACGGTCGGTATCGAAAAGGGCGTCGGGGGCGGCAACTTCATGCTCCAGGGTGTCGGCCTCGACGAGACGCTCGCTGCGGCCCGCCGGGCCGTCGCCGCGATCGCGGGGGTACCGGGCACGATCACCCCCTTTCCGGGCGGCGTGGTGCGGTCCGGGAGCAAGGTCGGCTCGCGGTACGACAGCCTCAAGGCCTCGACCAACGAAGCCTTCTGTCCGGCGCTCATGGGCCGGGTGGAGACGGCTCTCGTTCCGGGGGCAGCCTGCTGCCTGGAAGTGGTGATCGATGGTGTCGATGAGACCGCCGTCGCCGCAGCCATGGCCATCGGAATCCGGGCCGCCGTCGGCCCCGGCGTGCTCGCGGTCTCCGCCGGCAACTACGGTGGCAAGCTGGGCAAGTTCCACTTCCATCTTCGCCAGGTTCTCGCCGGCGCCTGAGGCCGGGGCGACTTGGCCTTCGCGGGAAGTGGGGGTTTTGCTATTCCCCCCACCGCCTGCTTCCCCACCGCCACCTGCAGGGGCTCCGCACTCATGTCCGACCGATCATCGCGCCAGGATCTCGTCGTTCCCCAGAAACGTTCGAGCCTTCCGCTCGTGCTCGGATCGGTGGCAAGCGCCGGCGTCGGCTTTGCCGCCGTGTGGGCGCTCGGGCTCGGCCACACGCACTCCGTGCGGGATGCCGATGTGCTGACGCTGCCGGTGACCACGGTGGTGGATCCGGCCACCGATGCCGTGCAGGCCGAGCCGGACCGTTTCGCCCCCGTCGCCGAGCCGATGCCGGCCCAGATTCCGGCCAAATCCGGTCTTCCCTCCGAGCCCCAGGCCATCCAACGGGCTTCGCTCGACGCGCCCGCAGGCGTCGTGCCGGCCGGCGGCGACTCACGACGCATGTCGCGGTTTTCGCTGGCCCACGACCCGGCCGCCGAGCCACTGTCCACCGGGTCGGATCTCGAACATCCACCCGCCGCCAGTGGCGCGACATCCGCGTTCGTGCTGGAGGAATCGGCCGCCGAATCCCCCGCCGCCGCACTCGAAGCGGCCCCGGCCGCCGCCGAGCCGGCAGCAGAGCCGACGACGACCGACCTGGAGGCTGGGGCGAGCACGGCTGCGACCGCCGACGTCGATCCCGTGCCTGTGCCCGCGTCGGCAGCCCCGCCAGGACCGACCTCCGACCCGGCCCAGACTGCGCCCGAGGCCGCTGCGGAAGTCTCGCCGCTGCCTTCCTCCCCCTTCGTGCCGCCCGCCCCGCTGGCGACAGACGATGTGCCCACCGCCCAAGCCAGCCCGATGCCCGAACCCCCGCCCCGCCTGCCCCAAGGACGCAATCCACTGCGTGGGCCGGGCGCCACGCTCACCGCCGCCGTGCCGTTTGCGGCCGCTCCCCCCATCGCCCCGACGGCGCCACCCGCCGCCGCTCCGGCACAGTCCTTCGGCCGGGGCGTGGAAGCGGGCGTGTCGTCAGGGCAGGGCCGGCCCGGGCCGGTGCAGCTCGAGGGCGTGCAGGCTCCGCAACTCACCGTTGAAAAGCGAGGGCCGCGCGAGATTCAGGTCGGCAAGCCGGCCCGCTATGAGATCCTCGTCCGGAACGTCGGATCGGCGACGGCCCACGACGTGATGCTGCGCGACAGCGTGCCCCACGGCACCGCGCTGGTCACGACCACGCCCCCGGCCAGCCCGGTCAGTCCGGCAGCCGGCGGACCTCCCGGCGACCTCGCGTGGATGCTCGGGAGCCTGCCTCCGGGAGGCCAGGCCCGGGTGTCGATGGAAGTGATGCCGACCCTCGAAGGCGACATCGGGAGCGTCGCAAGCGTCACGTTCCGCGCCGACGCGTCGGTCCGTTCGCGGGCCACGAAGCCCGACCTGCGTCTCGACATCGTCGATCCGAAGCCGACGCTGATCGGCCGCGACCTGAAACTGCCGATCACGATCACGAACCCCGGGACCGGCGTGGCCACGGGCGTCGTGCTCGAAGGCCTGCTCCCCGATCCCCTGTCGCATCGCGCCGGCAGGGAACTGGAGTTCGACGTCGGTCAGCTGCAGCCGGGCGGCTCCCGCACCATCGACCTGTCGCTCGGCTCGACAGGTCCGGGGGTGCACACCGTCCGGTTCGTCGCCCGCGCCGACGGCCAGATCGAGTCGGAGCGGATCGTGAAGGTGGAGATCACGGCACCCGCGCTGGAGCTCGAGGCCGAGATGCCGGCCCGGCGCTACCTCCAGCGGCCGGCGGTCTGCGCGATCTCGATGGCCAACACGGGCACGGCCCCGTCGAAGTCGGTCGAACTCGCCGCCCAGTTGCCGCCGGGCGTGAAGTTCGTGCGGGCCAACAACGCCGGCTACTACGACGAGCGGACCCATCGTGTGCTGTGGAACCTCGAGGAACTGCCGGCCGGTGAGCGAGGCATGGTCGAACTGGTCGTGATGCCGGTCGCGCTGGGGGCGCAGAAGATCGTGGCGGCGGCGCGATCGGCCGACGGCCTGTCCGACCAGATCTCCCACACGATCGAGGTCGAGGGGCTGGCCGCGGTGACGTTCGACGTCGCCGACAGCGAGGATCCGATCGAGGTCTCCGGCCTGACGGAATACGTGATCCGCGTCGGCAATCAGGGCACGAAGGCGGCCAGCGGCGTGCGCGTGTCGGCCACGATCCTCGGCGAGATGGAGCCGGTCGAGGCCAAGGGCCCGGCCGGGCACCGGATCGACAACCTGACGGTCTCGTTCGAGCCGCTGGCACGGCTGGCACCGACGGAGGAGGCCGTCTATCGGATCCGCGTCCGTGGCCACCGCGCCGGAGACCAGCGGGTGCAGGTGCAAGTGACGAGTGACGATCACCCGGCCCCGATCACGAAGGAAGAGATCACGCGGGTCTACGCCGACCGCTGACGTCGGACAGGCTTCAGCCTGTCTATGCCGACCGCGAACGTAGGACAGGCTTCAGCCTGTCGTCCCTCTGCGTGTCTCTGCACGACGTCTCGCCCGACGGCCCGCTACCCCCGCAGCGTCGCGCCGACGGCACGACCGCAGGCGTCGATCACCGCCTGCACGATGCGATTGGCGTCGTCGCCCGAGAGCGTGCCCTTGTCGCTCCGCAGCCTGAGGGCCGCGACGATGCTCTTCTTCCCGGCTCCCAGCCGCTCGGCATCCTGCCACACCTGCACCACGCGACAGTGCTCGAGGACCGGGCCGGCCGCCGCCGCGATCGCCGCTTCGATATCGGCCCACGGCACGCCCTCGGCGACGACGAGGTTCACATCGCGTTCGACGGCCGGAAAATCGCTCGGCCGCCGCAGCGTCCGCCCCACGCCCGCGGCGAACTCGAGCCGATCCAGCCTCACTTCGGCGCCGGCCGCCGGGCCCGCGAGGCCGACGGCGTCGAGCACGGCCCGCGAATACTCGCCGATCACGGCGATCCGCTCCGGCTGCCACCCGCCGTGCGTGAGGACGACTTCGGCCGCACGGCCAGGCGTGAACAGGCCGAGGGCGAGCGGTCGGCAGGCGATCGCTCCACCCGCGGCGGCCACGCCCAGCCGGGTGACGAGCGCCTCGACGAGCCCCTTCGCGGCGAAGAACCCGCCGGCGGTGACGAATCCGAGCAGGAGCGGTTCCTCGACGGGTGATTCATGCCCGCTCGAGGCCGGTGGACGGGCGACGTAGGCCCGCGCGATCTCGAAGAGTTCTCCGTGCGGAGCGCCGGCCGCGACATTGCCGGCCCGGGCCTCGAGGAGACTGGGAAGGAGCGTGCGGCGCAGCCGGTCGGCACCACGGACGAGCGCGGGCTCGACCACGAGGCTTTGTTCGCCGCCCCACGGCCCGGCCGTGGCCTCGAGCGCCGCGCTCACGACGCTGCGGGTCAACGCCTCGCAGAACCCGGCCCCGACGAGCACGCCGGACGCGGCGCGGATCGTGGTTTCGCGGGGCGACAGTTCCACGGGCCGCGCCGTGATCGGACGATCCTCGGGCACGCGGTCATAGCCCTCGATCCGGCCGATCTCCTCGACGAGATCGATCTCCCGGGAGACGTCCCGACGCCACGTGGGAGCCTGCCAGCGGATGACCTCGCCGGCGGCGGTGGCCTCCCGGCCGATCTCGACGAAGCCCAGGCCGGTGAGGATCGCATGCTGCCGCACGGAGGGCACGTCGATCCCGAGCACCTCGGCCACGCGCCCCGGCCGCAGGGCGACCGTCGCCGCCTGGCCGGCGAGCGTGCCCGCGGCGGCCACGCCCTGCTCGAGCGTGCCGCCGGCCACGTCGAGCACGAGGGCCGCAGCCCTTCGGCTCGCCCACTCCACCGCGGCCGGATCGGGCGTGCGCTCGAAGCGATACGACGACGGGCTCGCGAGCACGAGGCTGCGGGCCGCCGCCCGCACGGCGAGCGGCGCGAACTGCGCCGACTCGATCAGGACGTCCACCGTCTCGCCGGAGATCTCCGTGTCGGCGCCTCCCATCACGCCGGCGAGCGCGACGGGCCGCTCGGCATCGGCGATCACGCACATCCGCTCGTCGAGCGCGTAGGTCTTGTGATTGATCGCCGTGAACGGCTCACCGGCGCGGGCCCGCCGCACCACGATCCTCCCGCCCCGAAGCTTCGCGAGATCGAAGGCGTGCAGCGGCTGGCCGCACTCGAGCATGACGTAGTTGGTCACGTCCACGACGTTGTTGACGCTCTCCACGCCGACCGTGGCCAGCCGCTCGACGAGCCACTGCGGGCTGGGCCCGACCCGCACGCCGCGGATCACCCGCGCCGAGTACAAGGGGCAGAGTTCCGGCGATTCGATCATGACGGAGACGCTTGCCGCCGCCCGGCCGGTGCCTTCGAGCGGCCGCGGGTCGGGCACGTGCAGGGGCCGCGAAAACAACAGCGCCGCCTCGCGGGCCACGCCGATGTGGCCGAGGCAGTCGGGCCGGTTGCTCGTCACCTCCAGATCGATCGCCGTGTCGTTCCCGACGCGTTCCGTGGACTCGTGATTGAGCCCGGCCATGAGCAGCCGCTCCACGAGCGCCTCGGCCGCGGCCGGAACCTGCACGTAATCAGCGAGCCAGTTGAGCGAGATGATCATGCGGGATGGACTTTCACTGCGGGAGGCGAGGGGGTCGGCGAACGCTCGAGGAGCATGGGCCGCCCCGGCCCCGCGAC
>JBBAVM010000001.1:64431-125881 GCA_040397685.1 Pirellulales bacterium | reverse complement strand
GGCCGAGAGGGTGCCTGCGTGAAAGGCGGCCAGCGACGCCATGCGCGGGTCGGAGTTGTGGGACAGGTCTTTAGCCTGTCGAGTGCTTGCGGCCGGATTCGACAGGCTGAAGCCTGTCCCACTTTCGGAAAAGACCGCGGCGGCACTAACGCCCTTTCGCCGGAGCCAATCCCGGGCAAACACGGCATGCCGCCGCGAACAGCAGAAGACGAGCGTGCGACCGGCCGGGGCGGCCTGCCACTCGGCCCAGAGGCGTTCCATGCGGGGAGCGTTTTCCAGGGCCGCTTCGAGCACGGCCGGATCGAAGCGGCCGTTGCGCCAGGGGATCTGCTCGAAGTCGACGTCGTCCTTGAGCCCCCGATACCGAAACGGCACGAGCGACCCCTCCGCGATCCCGTCGCCGATCGTGGCCTGGGCCGCGAGGATGTCGTCGAAGAGCGTGGCCACGTCGACGCCGTCGGTCCGCTCGGGCGTGGCCGTGAGGCCGAGCGTGAACGACGGGGCAGCCCGCGACAGCTCCGACAGCCGCGCGAGCACGCGGCGGTAGCTCGGCGCCTCGGCGTGGTGCACCTCGTCGATCACGCAGTAGTCAAACGGAGCCGCCGCCGCGAGGGCTGCGAGACTGTCGGGCCGGGAGAGTTTTTGGATCGACGCGATGACGAGCTGGCCGGAGAGGTCGCATGACGACCCGGCGACATACGACACGCTCGCAGGCGCGATCGCCTGCCGGAGCGTGGCCTCGGCCTGGGCAAGGATCTCGGCCCGGTGGGCGATCACGAGCACCCGCGGCGGCCGGCCGAGCTCACGGCCCACGGCGATCACGTCGAACGCCGCGAGCCAGGTTTTCCCAAGGCCCATGGCCACGGCGACGAGGGCTTTGGAGTAGCCGTCACGACGGATCGCGGCGAGGGAGGCGAGGGCCTCCTGCTGCCAGGGGCGGGGATGTAGGACAGGCTTCAGCCTGTCGGCCTTCGGCGGTGGATCCCACATCTGACAGGCTGAAGCCTGTCCTACGTTGGCGGCATACCGCTCGACCACCTCGGCCGACAGCGGCGTGGCCTGCTGCCAGAGGTCGTCAAACGCGGCGACAAGTTCACGGTCGAGTTCGCCCGAGCCCGACGTCTCGCCGAGTAGGTTCCATTCGACGCCCGACACCAAGGCCGACTGCGAGAGGTTGCTCGATCCCACGACCACGATCCCGCCCGAGGAGTCGGCAATCCGCCACGCCTTCGGGTGGAACGACTCGGGCGAGCCGCGGAGGTTTTCGAGCTCTGCAAGCCGGGCCTCGAACGCTGGGCCTGCGAGATCGGTCCAGCCGAGCAGTTGCCGCAAGGCGTCGGGCGACGTGAGGCCGAGGTAATCGCCCACGAGCAGCCGCACGCGAGCGCCAGCGGCGATCGCACTGAAAAGCCCTGCGCGGATGACGTCGAGCCCCGAGGGCTGCACGAAAGACGCGAGCAGGTCGATCTCGCTCGCCCCCGGTAGCCGCTCGGCGAGCCGCGGCCAAAGGGGCCGGTCGGGCCCAGTGGTCAGCGAGAGCCGCGGGGACTCGGCTGCGGCGGCCTGCGAGCGCGCCAGGTAGTTGCCCTTCTCAGGAATCACATGCCGCACGCCGCCGCGGGGGTCGCTCATATCGCCGGCATACCGCGGGATCACGTGCACATGCACATGCGGCACGGTCTGGCCGGCAGCGGCCCCGGCATTGAAGCCGACGTTGTAGCCATCGGGCTTCGGGTCGAGCCGCTCATCGAGTAGAGCCTTCACCTCGCCGACCAGCGACAAGAGCGCCTGCTGCTCCGCGGCCGTGCACTCGAAAAACGTCGGCACGACCCGCCGCGTAACCACGAGCACGTGCCCCGGCGACACGGGAAACGAATCGAAGATCGCGAAGCACAGGTCATTCGCGCAGACCCACTCCGCCTCGGGTACACGCGCAAACGGTGAGGGGCCAGCCGACTCCATGGCCGGCAGTGTACGAACCCGCGGGACAACCTTGGTCCGGGGTAGAATCAGAGTGGCAAGCTCGTCGAAGGCCCTTGACGAAAGAGTGTACGGCCGTATACTGTCTCGGAAGCGAGGTTGACGTGACCACGATCAGCGAAATCGAAGACGCAGTTCGACGGCTTTCAAGAGCCGAGTTGGCGGTGTTTCGCGAATGGTTCGATCGGTTCGACGCCGAGGCGTGGGATCGGCAATTCGAGCAGGACGCTCGCGAAGGGCGACTCGATAGTCTTGCGAACGAAGCTCTCGAGGATCGTCGGTGACCACAGCGAGTATGAGCGACTGCTGAATCGGAAGTAGATCGCGGATAAGTCACTCCGGCGGCTTCCTTCGCCGCCCTTCTTGTTTCCGTCTCTCTCGCCTCGCCTCCTGCTCGTCGATCGCCGCCTGAGCGACGCGGTTCATGGCTGCCTGGGCCTCGTCTTTGGATGCCACGCCCATCTTGATCAAGAGGGTGAGCCAGCCGGCCTCGTAGTCGTGCAGTCGGTTTTTCACTGGTCCGATCATGTAGTTCTCCTTTTGGCAATGTCGAATACTGTCGGACGACAGGGACAACCTTGGTCCGAACCGGTCGCGGCCCGGTGTTGGTGGCGACGAACTATGACACGCTCGACGCAGGCCGAATGATGGCCTGTGCTGCAGTCGCCGGGTAAAATGCACGCAGCATCAGGAACGACACGTCCCCCACGACGTGTCGGGAACGCCTCGGAGGCGTTTCAGCAACCGGGCCACTGCAAGGCAAACGGTGCTTCCGCCGGCACGAGAGTGTCGACGGGATGTGCGTGAGGACTCGTGCCTCACGAAAAGAGAGTTGCAGCAGTCTGACGGGTGTCACCGCCCGTGGGGCTGGTTCTTGGTGCGTGGCTCGTTCTGGAGTACGCACGATGGCAGACGACATCTTTCCGAAGCTGTTTTGCGCGCGGCAGCAACGGATTCACGCCGCGGATGCCGCCGCGGCCGAGGCCGCACGGGTCTTTGGCGAGGCCAAGACCGGCGACAACCAGCGGCTCATCCGAGCCGCTGCGAGGCGGTGCGAGAAGGCCGCCACGCTCTACCAGCAAGCAGGGCTCGGACTGCTCGCCAAGGAACTGTTCGCCGAGGCTGCCCGCTACCACTCCCTCGGCGGCGACTCCGCGGCCGCCCAGGTCAACCAGGAGCGATGGTCGGCGGTGAGCACGTATTGGGAAGACGACGAGACGGGCCCCCAGCAAACGAAAGGAGCGTTGTGATGGCAGGGTTCGAGACGTACGACCCGGAGCAGGTCTATCAGGAGCAGTACAAACGGTTCATGAACATGGAGGTGCCGCCGTGCACGCGGTGCGGATCGGGTGCCACGGCGTCGGTGCAGGTGGGCGTAATCGGCATCACGATCCGGCTCGCAGCCACGTGCCCCAAGTTCAAGCTGATTCCCAACGGGCCGAAGCCCGGCCAATGGTTTTGTCAGTCGTGCGGCAAGTTCTTCGACGTCCCCTATGAGTCCCCGGAAGGCGGCACAGCATGAACGAGCGACGCGTGCTGGCGATGGAAGTTGGCCGACGAATGAGAAAAGCTCATCCGCGGCTCGCGGGAGCGTCGCAAGGGGTGAATCGCGGCACGGCACGGCCATCCACCGTCACGGTCTCGCCGAACATCGCGGCCGGCCGGACCCAGAGGCCGTGCTCGCCATACTCCTGCCGGTAGACGACGACCTCCTCGAGCGTCTCGCTGTGGCGGGCTACGCCGAGGACCGTGTACTCGTTTCCCTTGTAGTGCCTGTAGCGGCCCGGGCGAATTTCAGACATGCTTTGCCTTGTAGACCCAGTTACGGGCGATTCATCCACGTGATCGAGAGTTGCAGGACCGTGGCGATGGAGACCCAGACGAAGTAGGGCACCTGGGCCACGGCCACCCAGCGATAGTGCGGCCAGATGGCGAGCATCATCCAGAGGATCGTTCCCCACACGACGAGGATGTCAGCTGCCGCCAGCGGTAGGTTTCGCATGCCGAACTGGATTGGCGTGAAGATCAGGTTCGCCACGAGGTTGATGGCGAAGGGAAGCGCGACGAGCAGCGGCAGCCGGCCCCGCCCGGCCTGCACGAACACGAACCCGAAGGTCGCGATGATGACGGGATAGAGGATCTGCCAGATGAGGCCGATCGTCCGCGGCGAGGGCGTCCACGACGGCTTGGCCAGGGTCTGATACCACTCCATCCACGGAACGTCGGTCATCCGAGCCCCGCGCAGCCGCCCATGCCGCACTGCGGGCGGCCGCAGCTCTCGGCCGCAGCGGAGTTGCCGCCGCCGCCCGCCACGTGGCCACTGACCACGCTCAAGAGCTTGGTGAGCTTGGTGCTCTGGCAGTGCGGGCACTCAGGATTCTCGTTGCCGCGAATGAGCAGCTCGACTTTCCGGCTGCACTTCTCACAGGAATATTCATACAACGGCATCGGCTTCAGCTCCCTGACGCGAGGAATGCATTTTACATCGACACGTTCGACGCGATCAATCAGCGGCGGTTAACCCGAGGCGATCATCAGCCGAATCTTCAACGGCTGGTGGACGGAGGCCGCAGCCGCGCCTCGGTGCCGCTGATGTGCCGAAGCCCCCAGTCGGCGATGGCCGAGAGCACTGGTAGCAACGACCTGCCCTTCGCGGTGAGACGGTAGCCACCGCGTCCGGCGCCCTGCTGCGGCACGAACGATTCGGCGAGACCGCCGGCCACGAGTCGCTCGAGCCGATCCGTGAGGATGTTCGTCGCGATCCGCTCGGGCGAGGCGGCAAACTCCTTGAAGAGTGCCTTCCCGCAGGCCATGTCGCGGATGAGCAGGAGCGTCCACTTGTCGCCGAAGATGTCGAGCGAGCAGGCCACCGGGCAGATCGATCGCCGCTTTGCGCTTTTCATGACTGATCCCGCGGTCGCCGCGGCCCCTCGAACTCATCTCTTGACTGTAGCGCTGTCACTTGCATAATGCAAGTGGTTGCAAAAGAAGCCTTCGACGTCGATCCGCGCTTACAAGGGGTTCCTGATGGCTGTTCTCGACCAGCATCCGACCGTCGTCGCGGTGCGGAACCGGCCCGCACGGCCGGCACCGGGGCGGATCTCCGCGTCGTGGCTGCGGGAGGTGTGCCTTGCTGCCGGGGCCGACGACGTCGGTTTCGTCGCGATCGACAGGACCGAGATCGCCGGCGACAAGGCCGACATCCTCAAGACATTTCCGGCGACGAAAACACTCATCAGCATCGTCTGCCGGATGAACCGGGAGCCGGTCAGGAATCCCGCCCGATCGGTTGCGAACCTGGAGTTCCACCGCACAGGCGATCACGTCAACGACGCTGCCCGCGAGATCGTTCGTGTGCTCGAGGCGGAGGGGATCCGTGCGATGAACGCCCCGGTGGGCTTTCCGATGGAGGCCTCGAAGTTTCCGGGCAAGATTTGGGTTGTCTCGCATAAGCCGGTCGCCGTCGCCGCAGGCCTCGGGCAGATGGGCATCCACCGCAACGTGATCCATCCGCGCTTCGGCTCGTTCATCCTCTTGGGAACCGTGCTCCTCGCCGCCGAGGTGGACGACGAATCGAAGCCGGTCGCATACGACCCCTGTGTCAGTTGCAAACTGTGCGTCGCCGCGTGCCCCGTGGGTGCGATCAAGCCTGACGGCCGATTCGACGCGGGCTCCTGCCTCACGCACAACTACCGCGAGTTCATGAATGGCTTCACCGACTGGGTAGAGACGGTCGCCGATAGCCGAGACGCCCGCGAGTATCGCAGCCGCGTGACCGATCAAGAGTCGGTGTCGATGTGGCAGAGCCTGAGCTTCGGGGCCAACTATAAGGCCGCGTATTGCTTGGCCGTCTGTCCGGCTGGCGAGGACGTCATCTCGCCATTTCTTGACGATCGCGGCGGATTCGTGGCCGACTTCGTGAAGCCGCTGCAACAGAAGGAGGAGATCGTCTATGTCGTCGCCGACTCCGACGCCGAAGCGCATGTGACCCGGGCCTTCCCTCACAAGACGCCAAAGCGGGTCACCGGGATCCGTCCCTCAACCATCCACGGATTCCTCGACGGCCTCAAGGTCGTCTTCCAGTCCGGAAAGGCGAAGGGCATCGACACGGCCTACCACCTCGTGTTCACCGGCGCCGAAACGGCCGAAGCGACCGTCACGATTCGCAAGCAGTCGCTCGATGTCCAACCCGGGCTCGTCGGCACACCCGACTGCACGATTCGGGCCGACGCAGCGACCTGGCTCGGGTTCCTACGAAAGGAACGCTCGATTGTCTGGGCGATCATCCGTGGAAAAGTCCGTGTCACGGGCGGGCTGTCGCGACTCAAGGATTTTGGCCGCTGCTTTCCCGTGTGAATCGTTTCGCCAGTGGCTCCGAACCCGAAGGCCCGGTCATGGAAAACTGCTCTCACTGGTCACTCACCAGCCTGCTTGCCCTCGGTTGCTCAGTCGCTGCAGTGGCCCTGGCATCGGAGGCCCCCGATATGGAACCTTCCCCGCGACTGCCAACGGTGACCGGCAAGGACCTCAATGGGAAACCCTGGAAGGCCCCTGCTGACTTTCCGGCCGACCGCACGCTCGTCATCCTGGGGTACGAGCAGGAGCAGCAGGCGGCGATCGACACCTGGACGGCCGGAATGGCACTCACCCGGCCGGAAAACACGCTGCCGTGGGTCGAGATGCCGGTGATCGACGAGCCAGGAATGGTGATGCGCTGGATTATCGACACCGGCATGCAGCGAGGCATTCCTGGGAAGGATGCCAGAAGCCATGTGTGGACGGCCTATACCGACCGAAAGGCGTTCCTGAAGTCATGCGGGATCGACTCGGTGAATGACATCCATGTGCTCGTCGTCAATCGCGACGGCGCGATCCTGACCATGGAATCAGGCCGTTATACGGAAGATGGTGCTGCACGGCTTCTGAAGGTGCTACGCAGCGAGTGATTTCGATACCGTCGCGTTCACGGTGTCAATTGTCTTCAGGAGCGAGATCAATGGTCAGCCACCTCATTCACACGTGGAATCTCAACCTCGCCTACGCCCGGCGGCTGGTCGCCGACCTCGCAGAGGAGCAGATGACCGTTCAGCCCGCGCCGGGCATGAACCATGCCGCGTGGGTGCTCGGGCACCTGGCATGCTCGGGCGATTTGTTCGCGCCCCTCATCGGTAGCAAACCCGTCTGCCCGCCGGAGTGGCGGCCGTTGTTCGACTGGAACTCGACTCCGAAAGCCGGCTCAGCCCAGTATCCGTCGAAGGCTGAACTTCTCGCAGCGATCGAGGCCGTCCATGCAGGCATAGCGGCCGCTCTGCCGGTTGTCCCCGCGTCGCGCTGGACGGACCCGATGCCGATTGACGAGATCCGCGGGCTCGGAATTCTCGCCGCCGCTCGCCACATGACCACTGACGACGCTCACGAGCTTGGTGAGCTTGGTGCTGTGGCAGTGCGGGCACTCGGGCTTCTCGTCCCTGCGAATGAGCAACTCGATTTTCTGGCTGCACGTCTGGCAGAAATATTCGTACAACGGCATCGACTTCCGCTCCTCGTGAGCACCGTGTCGGTGCTGACAACATGACTCTAGCCGGGGATCATCCATGGGTCGAAGTGTGGTGCTCGCCGGTGCCGCCCGCTGCCCGCGTTGTAGTCTGCCTCCGCGATGGTGCACGTGCGACTTGCTGCCGCCGGTCGAGACGCGGCTCTCCGTCCATGTGCTGATCCATCGGCACGAATCGGGCAAACCGTCGAGCACCGGCATGCTCGTCACTCGGGCTGTGAGCAACGCTGAGTCTCACATCTACCAACGCGAGACGAGGTTTTTTACGGCGGCGACTTTCACGACGGACCTGCTCGAGCCGGCCCAGCCGTTGTGGATCCTCCATCCCAACGGGCAACCACTTCCCCCGTCAGCCGATGCGGCGACCGCCCCCTCCAACGCCTGCCGACACGTGTTGCTGCTCGACGGCACGTGGCGACAGGCCGGCGAGATGCTCCGGACAGTCGAAGGCATGGGACGTTGTGTGTGCCTACCGAACGTAGATGACACGCCGAGCCGCTACTGGTTGCGTGACCAGCCTGATTGCGGGCAGCTCTCCACGGCCGAGGCTCTCATGGGCGTCTTCCGTGCCGCAGGTGAGCAGGCCGCGGAACACCGCCTTCGTCTCCATTTCGAACTGCACGTCTATGCGACCCTTCTGGCGCGGGGCCGGCGGGAGATGGCGGAGCGCTACCTCGGGCACTCGCCGCTGCTCACCGATGCACCCGAAGCGATCTCACGCCTGCACGTGTGGAAGGCCCCCGGAATAGAATCCTCGACCTCTAAGGCACTGCGTAAGAAGGACTAACAATGGATACATTTGACGCCATCAAGCAGCGGCGTGCGGTGAAGGCTTTTGACCCGGACCACCGGTTCACGGCCGCCGAGGAGACGAAACTGCTCGAGGCAGCGATCCAGTCGCCGACGTCGTTCAATATGCAGAACTGGCGGTTCGTGATCGTTCGCGACCCGGCACTGCGAAAGCAGATTCGAGCAGCCGCGGTCGATCAGGCGCAGGTGACCGACGCCTCGCTCCTGATCGTGCTCACCGCCGACCTCAAGGCCTGGAAGAAGTCGCCCGAGCGTTATTGGCGGAATGCCGCGCCTGAGGTCCAGCAACTGGTCACGGGCTGGATAGGGCCGTTCTACGAAGGCAAGGAGCAGTTGCAGCGGGACGAGGCCATGCGGTCGTGCGGAATCGCAGGGCAGACGATTATGCTCGCGGCCAAGGCCATGGGCTACGACTCCTGCCCGATGATCGGCTTCGACCCGGTGAAGGTGGCCGAGATCATCTACCTGCCGAACGATCACGTGATCGGCTTCATGATCGCCGTCGGCAAGGCCGTGAAACCCGCCATGCCGAAGGGTGGCCAACTGGCCCTGTCGGAGGTGGTGGTGCAGGACCGGTTCGCGTGAGTCACGATCCGGTACGGTCCGTCGATGAGAACCCGCCGCATGCTCTGGAGCCTGCTCACGATCGCGCTAGCCGTCTATGCGGGGCTCTGCCTCGTGTTTCTCATCTTCCAGCGGTCGTTCATCTACATGCCGACTCCGGTGACGCCGGCCCACGCCAAGGCACGTTCGCTCGAGGTGCCCGGCGCAAGGCTGCGGATCTCCGCACGCGAGCACGACGGATCCAAGGCGCTCGTCTATTTCGGGGGCAACGCCGAGGACGTGGCCTACACGGTGCCGGAACTGGCTACGGCGTTTCCTGACCGGGCGATCTATGCGATGCATTACCGTGGCTACAGCGGCAGCACCGGCCATCCGGCCGAGCATGCGCTGCGCGGCGACGCCCGGGCCCTCTTTCGGATGGCACGCGACCGGCATCCGGACGTCATGGTGGTGGGCCGCAGCCTCGGCAGTAGCCTTGCGATCCAACTCGCGGCCGAGGAGCCCGTGTCGCGGCTCGTGCTGATCACGCCCTTCGAGAGCATTCTCTCCATTGCGAAGCGCGTGGCCCCGTTCCTGCCGATGGGCCTGCTGCTGCGGGATCCGTACGAGTCGTGGCGGTATGCCCCCAAGGTGGCCTGCCCGACGCTCCTGATCGCCGCATCACACGACGAGTTGGTGCCGCTCGCTGACACACGGCGGCTGGTCGCGGCCTTTCCAGCGGACGTCGCAACGCTGCGAATCGTCGACGGCACCGACCACAACTCGGTGTCGGGTGAGACAGAGTTCTGGGAGGCGCTGGTCGACGGAAAGTGACGACCCGCCGTTTTCCGATAAAAAAGATCGCGATCCACATCACTTCGAACCAGCCACGATGCCCGCTCAGACTTTTCTCCCCGGCCCAACTCCCAATACGGTCAGAACCCACGCGGGGCAGATCCTTCCTGTCCCGCAGGGCTGGGAACTTCTCCCACCCGGCGACCCCGCCCTGACCCGCCGCGTCAAAGCCGCCGGGGAGCACTGGCTGGTGCAGGAAAAAGTCGGACGCAAGGTTTTCTCGCGCGGCGTCTGGGCCCCTGCGGCAACGATCGCGCAGGTTCGTTCAGAGCTTGCCGCCGAACGCTCGACCGACGCGTATGCCAAAAAGCAGATAGCGGGAGCGAAGCGGCGCGAGAAAACCCAGCGCGAATACATTGAGGACTTCCGGAGCGCCGTCTTGGAATTTCTGGGTTTCCATCAGCGCCACGCCACCCTCGCCGCTGCGCTTGCAACAGCCGTGACGAACCACGCCACTCCCGTAGGCAGCGGCACCGTGGCCCGAACGCAGCGCATCCCGATCGAGCGCAGGGCCGAAGCTGCCGTCATCGCGTGGATGCGGCACCAGACGACGGCCTATGACTCGATGAGGATCGCCCGTGTGAAAGGCCAACGCCGCGAAGTCCGACGGATGCTCGCCCAGCGCTCGAAGGAGCTTCTCGGGACGTACCGGCGGGGCGAGCCCACTGCCGTCGCGTGTCCGCTTGCCCGGGCTCTCACGTCCTGCGAAATCGCTGCCGGATCCGAGGAGCCGACGGCCCTTCGCTGAATCCTGTGGGCTGGCTCCTTGCGTCACTGCGTAGGATTGTTCGAGTCGAAGCCCTTTCGAACGCCAGACACCCGGGGAGGTAGCCATGGCCACGCCGAGCACGCTTTCTCAGGCCGATCTGCTCTCAAAACTTTCGGCTGTCGCGGCGGCCAACACTGGCACTGCTCTAACAGCCAAAGACGGCACCATCACGGGCACGCTCACGGCGATCAAGTCGAAATGGCTCCTCGGCGGCCGGAAGGTCACGAGCAATTTCAGATGCACGCTCGACCAAGCCAATCACGAGGCGCATTTTTGTGAGTCGGCCATGGAAAGTTCATGGGGCCTGCCGCCGCCCACGTTCACCGTCGAGACCACGTCGCAATTCGGCTCCCGCGTGAGCACAACTCGGACGGATGCGGGCGTGGGAGGTGGTGGCAAACTCGAATTTGGCAAGTTCCGGGAAGACGTCGAGCGGGCGGTGCAGGACGCCGGCTGGAAGCTTGTCTACGAAATCGCCTGACTGCTGTGCCCACCACGATCTCGATCAACCGGGCGCCCGTCCTCACGCTCTGGGCAGCCGTTGTCGCCCAGCGACTCGGGTTCCGCTGGGATGAATCGTTGAGCCTCGGTAAGGCCTTGGCAGGCTTGAACGCCCAGTCCAAGGGACGGCGGCTGGGTATCTTCAAGCCGCACGAGGAGAAGACGAAGGCCGCCCGCGAGCGGGAGCGGGGCGAGCAGTTTTGGATTGAACTCTGCGGCCGCTCGGTACCAGCGAAGAACACGGCCTACGGCATCCGGGCGGTGAGCGGCCGGGCCGTTGTGACGGCCGAGGGTGCGGCGGCCTATCTGGAAACGAAGTTTGGCGACCATCTGGAGGCGACCCGGGCCGCGATGACGACGCTGGCCCATGCGTACCGACCGCGGGAGTTGGCAGCCGAGGCCTTCGCTCTCTACGAGGCGTTCCGGCCCGCGATCTCCGAGGGCGTGAAGGGCTGGGGCGCGAAGGGCGTTCTTGACCTGCGGAAGATCCGCTCGCTCGCCAAGGGGTAGGATCCGCGTTGGGGGCCGCAGGCCCCCGGCGCGCGAAAGATTCCCGGGCGTTTTCCCGCGAAACCCCGGGAAAACGAGAGACGTAAAGAACCGGGAATAAGGGAGTTACCCGTTCGGGAAACGCACCTATTCCCGGTTGCCGACTCCGCTGAATTTCCCGGCGTTTTCGTCATCCACAGCGGCGGCGGGCGAGTTGACGGGCCTGGGCCCGCCGTGATGCGTGGCTTTACAAGAGATAGACGCCGCGACTGGCCAGCCACTGGGCCAGCGACACGCGGATATGGCGAGCGCGGCCAGTGGGCCGCCGCTCGTAGAGTTTCAGGATGACCGAGCCGTCGGGCATGTAGCGCACGTGCTGTACTGGCCGGTCGTTGAATGTGGTGATTTTCACCATGTGACCTTCCGTGAAAAAGAGAAGGCAGGGGCGACGCCCGAAGGCACCGCCCCTACCGTGAGAAATCCAAAGAGTCGATCGGGCTGCGACGCCCGTCAGCCAAAGCCCCGCTGGCCTGTTGGCCAGCCCGCCTCGGGGCTGCGTAGAGTTCCGGCGAGCCGTTCCCGCTCACCTACCCCCAACTGAAAAGGGCAGACCCATGCTGTCGCTGACCATCCCGCTCATGATGCGTTTCGTTCTCGCCGCCGCCGTGACGCTGCCGGCCGCCGCCTACGCTGCGGACGCCCCGCACGCCGATGCCGCCGCCAAGGACGCGTGCATCAAGGCCTGCAACGAGTGCCTCCGGGCCTGCCGCGAATGCATCGTGGGCTGCGATTGCCCGGGCTGCGAGAAAACCTGCCTGACCTGCATCGAGACGTGCCGAACGTGTGTCGCGCTCCTGGAGTACGACTCGCCGCTGGCCGAGGAGATGTGCGAACTCTGCGAGGAAGCCTGCGAGCAGTGCGCCGCCGAATGCACGAAGTGCGGCGACGAGCCCTGCTGCAAGGCGTGCGCGGCAGCCTGCAAGAAGTGCCACGACGCCTGCCGGGCGATGCGGCGGTGAGCGGCGTCGGGCGGGTGCCTTTTACGAGTCCCGAAACACGAAGTAGACGGCCGCGCAGATGCACATGGCCGCCCACAGGTAGTTGAGCTTCAGCGGCTGCTTCATGTAGAGCACCGCGAAGGGCACGAACACGCTGAGCGCGATCACCTCCTGCAGGATCTTGAGCTGCCCGAGGTTCATCGTCGTGTAGCCGATCCGGTTGGCAGGCACCTGCAGAAGGTACTCGGCGAGCGCGACGCCCCAGCTCACCAGGGCCGCGATGAACCACGGCCGGCCGCTCATGTCCTTGAGGTGGGCGTACCATGCGAACGTCATGAACACGTTCGAGCAGATCAGCAGAAGCGTCGTCTGGAGCAGGACGGGCATGTGTCAGGGTCCCTTCGACTGATGATCAGACGGCATACAACACCCGGCCCTCGCGGCGCGCCGCGTGTTCGACCGTCCCGGGCATTGCCGAGCGGTGATCAAACTCCTGTTCGCTGACCACCAGCAGATCCACCGGCATGACGAGCCCCTCTAGGGCGCGGTTTAGGCGGATCATCTCCTCATAGCGGTCGTCTACGATCCGCTCAACCACAAGCAGATCAATGTCGCTGTGGTCGTCAGCATCGCCGCGGGCGTATGAACCGAACAGGATGATCTGCTTCGGCTGTGCTGCCGCCACAAGCCGTTCCACGGCTGCACGAAGCCGATCGGCTATCGGCATCCATGGCGGGGCACTGGTGGGTTCCATGCACAAACTCTATCGCGTTGCGGAATCAACAGCCACGGCACGTGCATGCCAAACAAGTTCGTCCGGCCAGGCGGCGGTTGCGGTCGCCCACCTTCAGCCAGCGCTTGCCACAGCAAGAAGCAGCACTGCGGCATCTTCAGGGCCCGAGCAGATCGAGGCACTGTCGCGGCGAGATGATCGCGATCTCACCATGCGTGCCGATGGGCAGCAGATGCGCGCGGTCACCGGTCACGATGTATCGCGCCCGTGCGGCGACGGCCGCAGCGATGACATGGTCATCGTCCACATCGTCGGTGACGACACGAGGCACATCGTGAGGTGTCACGAGCCACGTAGCGTCGCGGTAGGCACCCACCAACTGCTCGATCGACATTGCGGCATCAGCTATCCGCCTGCGAAACCGCGGCAGAGCAAGGGTATCGCCGAGTTCAGCTATGAGCGTGGGCGTTGTCACGAGCAGCAAATCGCGGCGCTCCGTGGCTCGCATCAGGAGCGAATAGGGTGGCCCTGCCCACAAGAGACCGGCGATCACCACATTCGTATCGAGCACTGCGATGATCGGCCGAGCTGCCATCGCAGAGATCAGCCCACCCGTCGCGCACGTCGCTCGGCCCGATATGCTTGCACGGCCTCAACGACCTCCTGCTCGATCTCCGGCGTCAGCTCCTCGCTGGGCATCCGGCTGCGAATCTCCCGAAGTGATTCGCCGGCCCGCCGCAGAAGCTTTTCACGGAGCATTTCCTGAACTGCTTCGGCAGACAAAAGCCCGGCCTCCGTCGCCTTCTGTGCGAGGTCGTCGGGGAGAGTCAGTTGAATCGTCGTCATGGTTCAGATCCGCCGAGATGGTCTTCGGTCATGGCTTCCACACGTACGCACCACGCATGCGCAGCCACGGACTCGGATACGAGTATACGCCCGTCCATTTTTCACAGCAATTCACTGAAGCGTCTGGGCTATGACGCCCGGCGGCGGCGTTTACCGCCGCCCTTGCGGTCTTCATCCTGCAGCCAGTGCTTGCTCGACCACCGGGCGACGCGCACCGGTCTCTGCGTGAGTCGGTGGTAGGGCTCGGGAATGCCCGCCTCCTCCATCAACTCCGTGATCCGTGCGCAGTTTCGGATGTCGTCCTTCGTGAGGCCGAATTCCTTGGCGATCTCCTTGGTGGTTTTCCCCGCCAGACGTCGTTCCACGATCGCGCAAGCGTGCAATGCTTTTTGCGGATTGTGGTAGGCGTTGACGAGGAGTTTCCGCTGGAGCACCGTCGGAGAGTCGGCCGACGGCTCCTCCACGGCCGCCCGATGGCGAAGCCGCGTCGCCACCGCCGACGGCAGTGCCGCGACGAGATTGATGGTGAACTCCAACCGCGGCACCACCTTGCTACCGTCGATCCGCATGAACGGCACCACACGGATCGGCCCGTCGAGTAGTTGCCGTAGGATTACCGCCGCCCGGGCCTCGTCGCCGAGCACCTGGGTCTTCACGGCCTCAAGGTGCTGGAGGAGTTTCGTCGCAGAGGGCAGTTTCTCCTTGCGACCCGCCTGCTCCTCAACCTCCTGCCGACGGGCCCTCACGATCGCGAGATCTTGCTCCCGAGCTGCCAGCCGCGACGTCAGTGACGTGAGCGTTCCGTCGCCGCTCTCCACCGCTGCTGATAGTCGCTCGATTGAGGCTACGAGCTTCTTTTCCTCCGTATCGAGCTTCTTGAGTTCGACGGCCAGCGAGCCACCTTTCTCGTGCAGTTCCCGAACACGGGCCAGCACCGCGTCGCGGACACCGTCGAGAGACAACACCTCGTTGACCACCGCTTCGAGGATCGCCGGCTCGGTGCGTTTCCGGACGCAGTAGACCCGGTTCCAGCACTTTCCCTGCGCTGATGCGGAGCAGCGGTACGAGCCGTTTGTCTTCCCGTAGGAATACATCGGTGCTCCGCAGACGCCGCAGGTGAATACGCCCGAGAGCAGACCACGCCGCTGGCGGGTCGTGCCGTGAAGCGGGTACCCCGCGCCGCGGACCGGCTTCTTGAAGAGGCGACGGTTGTCGACGACCTCGTTGGCCTTATACCAGAGGGCGTCCGACACGATCCGCAAATGCTCGCTTTTGCGGGTCTCTACCTTGTCGGGATCGTTCCAAACGTACTCCGACTTGCCGGTCCGGAGCTTTCGTTTCGAGACCTTCTTGCGGTTTGTTTCAAAACCCCGATAGATCGTCCGGCGGATGATCGAGTTGACGTTGTATTTCGTCCACTTGGCCTGCCGTGCCCACTTCGCCTTGGCAAACTTGATCGAGTCGAGCCACTCTGCGACCTCGGCTGCTGTTTCGCCAGCCGCGATCCGCTTGAAGACCTCTCGGATGACTGGGGCCGTCTTCTTGTCGATCTCATCGTAAAAGGGGCCCCTCGCCGGCTCGGTCTTCGTTGCCGGCAACGTCGGTCGGCGCTTGTAGCCGATCACGGTGATGCCGACCGCAGCCCCGCGAGCCCAGAGACCTTCGTGGGCACGCATGATCCGGTTTCGCACGTAATAGTTCGATCGGGCGTGCTGCATCTGGCACATATGCAGCCGGTCGGGCCAGTCGTCGTCGGCCGTGTCGATGTAGTCCGACGGGCAGATCACCCGCACGCCGGCATCGACCGCCGACTCGAAGAGTTCGCCGGCCTTCGTGTGGTGGCGGTAGAGACGGCTCGACTCCTCGGCGATGATCAGATCCCACCGCTTGGCCTCGATGCCGGCCCAGACCTGATTGATGCCGGAGCGATCGGCAATCTCGCCGCTGACCTCGGGCTCCTTGACGTAGTCGATCACCAACTGCGAGGGCTTCATGCCCTTGGGCAGGTTTGCATCCAAGAAGCGGCGGCAGGCAGCGATCTGGTCGTCGATGCTGGTGGGACGCTGCTCCTCGGTCGAGAACCGGGCATGGATCAACACACGAAACGGTTTCCCGAAGGCAAGAACAATGGGTTGGCGGAGGTGCATCATTTCGCACCTCCCTTCCGGCCCTTGGATCGTTTGGCTTTCGTGGTGCCGGATTTTGCGCCGGGTGGCCTACCCTTTTTGGGTTTTCCCCGAGAGATACCGCGTTTGTTGGATCCCTGTCGGGGGTACTTTCTCTCCTCGCCGCCCATGACTCGTCGATGCATGTCGAGGCGCTATCGGCGAGTCACTGACTGCATCGGAATGTGCAGCGCGGCCTGACCTGCCCCCACTGATGGAACCAGTTTCTATCAATAGGGTTTCCCTACCAATGGCTCGCCCCTGTCCGCTTGCTGAGGCGTAGCCGAAGCAAGCGGACAGGGGCGGCGCGACTCCGGGGCCGGGGGCCGGTACCCGAGTGAGCTGTGCGGTCGGACCGTGTTGTAGGCCTTCCGCCAGCACTCGATCAGCACCTTGCCCTCGAGCAGGGTATCGAACACCTCGCGGGCCAGGAGCTCATCCCGCAGCTTGCCGTTGAAGCTCTCGATGTAGCCGTTCTCCCAAGGGGATCCAGGCTCGATGTAAAGCGTCTTCACCCCGACCCGGCCGAGCCACTCCCGCACTCGTGTCGCGGTGAACTCGCTGCCGTTATCGCTGCGAATGTGATCGGGCACGCCTTTTCGCACGAACAGGTCGCTCAGCCTTTCCAAGACGTCCTCGCTGGTCAGCTTCCTCGACACGTCGATCGCCAGGCATTCCCGCGTGTACTCGTCCACGATCGTCAGCATCCGGAACGCCCGGCCGTCGGCCGTCCGATCCATCACGAAGTCGTAGCTCCAGACGTGGTTCCGGTGCCTCGGCCGTAGCCGGACGCACGACCCGTCTCCAAGCCAGAGCCGCCGCCGCTTCGGCTGTTTCGCAGGCACTTTCAGGCCCTCCTGTCGCCAGATCCGCTCCACCCGCTTGTGGTTCACCCACCAGCCTTCCGCTCGCAGAAGTGCTGTAATCCTGCGGTATCCGTAGCGTCCGTACTCGCTGGCCATCCAGACGATCCGCTTCACGAGCTGCGGCTCGTCATCAGCAACGCATGCCTGCCGACGCTGCGTGTTCCTGGCCTGCCCCAGCACCCGGCATGCCCGGCGTTCGGTCACCACATCATGGCCGAGCGTGTCACGCACGTGCTCGACCGTCTGGCGCCGCTTCGCCGGGCTCAGAAGTTTCCCGATGCCGCCTCCCGCAGGATCGCCTTGTCCAGTTCGGCGTCCGCCAGGAGTCGCTTCAATCGAGCGTTCTCCTTCTCGAGATCCTTCAGCCGCTTCGCCTGGTCCGTTCGCAGGCCGCCGTACTCCCTCTTCCAGCGGTAATACGTCTGCTCGGTCACGCCAAGCTTCCGCACCACCTCGGGCACGGTCTTGCCCCGAGCCAACTCGACCTCCGCCTCGCGGAGCTTTCCGATAATCTGCTCCGCCGTGAACTTCTTTCCTCGTGGCATCTCGTGCCCTCCCTTGGGTTGCACCACCCAGAGATTCTCTCTCTGAAAGTGGCGACGTTTAAGGGGGGCAGGTCACTCGGCGGCGTTAGAAGCCTAAAAAACGTGCCCTGTGCGAAAGAAACCTATCGCACAGGGCACGTGTGAGCGCAGCCCACCTCTAGGCGGCGGCTACGGCTTCCGGAGCGGGAGAAGCCAGTGCGTCCAGGCGAGGCTCGCGAGGGCCATGGCCGGCATGACCCAGATCGTGGCCAGCCGCCAGCGCCGCGGGATGTTGGCGATCGACGCGAACCACACAAGCCCGATCGCCACGGTGCAGTCGAGCGCCCACTGAAACGGCACCGCTCCCGTCGCCCCATTGACCCAGTCCACGAGCGGGGCGACGGCCATGCGCACGGGATCGTCGTCGGGCACGCCGATGAAGCAGGCTCCGAACACCCGCAGGCCGAACGCCGCGAACGGGATCAGCCCGGCGACGAGTTCCACGCGACGAGAGAGCTTGGGCAGCGGCGCCGCCCAGATGGCGGTCCAGAGCGCGGTGAACAGGAGCAGGCGGAAAGTCTCCATGGGCTCCGAGTGTAGCCCTGGGTGGCAGGCGGCGGCGTGGATTTGCGCATGTGTCCGGGGGTAGGATCTGAACTGGATTGTCCGTTCCCGGAGGCTCGCGCTATGGACATTATTTGGTTTCTGGCGATCGGCCTGGCGGCCGGGTGGCTCGCGAGCCAGATCATGAAGGGGGGCGGCTCGGGGCTCGTGAGCGACCTGATCATGGGCGTGATCGGCTCGATCCTCGGCGGGTTTCTGTTTGGCCTGCTCGGCCTCTCGGCATCGGGGCTCGTCGGCAGCCTCGTGACGGCGACGGTGGGCGCGATCGTGCTGATCGCGGGCCTGCGGGCGATCAACCGCCGACGAATCTGAGCGGTCGCGACGCGATCACCTAGCCCTGCTGATCCGGCGTCTTCGCCTCGTCGAGATCGGCCTCCCAGCCTTCGTCGCGCAGGCCGACCTCACGCGTGCCCGGTGGCTCATGCCGCTGAGGTCGCCCACACCTGCCCCATCGAGCCACGGTGATAACGAAATAGTGGCAGCCTGCGGAAACCGTCGGCGGACAGACCTGTAATGAGGTGCCGTCCTTCAATCAGGTTTCTGGCGCCGTTTTCGTTCACGTTGCCGTTTCTCCTGCTTCGCCTCCATCTCGTCGATCGCCGCCTGGGCGACGCGGGTCATCGCGGCCTGGGCTTCGGCTTGGGAAGCCACGCCCATCTTGATCAAGAGCGTGAGCCACCCCGCTTCGTAGTCGTGCAGTCGATTCTTTGCCGGTCCGATCATTGGGAGCCTCCTGGTAACGAGGTCATTATTGTGAGGCACGACAGGGACAACCTTGGTCCGCGACGATTGCGCTCGGCAGTTGCGCGAGCGCGACTATGACACGCGTTGCTCGTGAAAAACTGGCCTTCGATGCAGTGATGCGGTAAAATGACATCAGCATCAGGAACGACACGTCCCCCACGACGTGTTGGAGACGCCTCGGGGCGTTTCCGCAACCGAGCCCCTGCAAGGCACACGGTGCTTCCGTCGGCATGAAAATGCCGGCGGGATGTGCGTGAGGATTCATTCCTCACGAAACAATGTTGCAGCAGTCTGACGGGCAGCACGCCCGCCGGGCTGGTTCTTGGTGCGTGGCTCATTCTGGAGTGCGCACGATGGCCTCGCTCAGCCCGCCCTCCCTGCGCGACCACACAAGCAGGATTCGCCACCTCGACGCGGCTCGAGCCCGCGAGATCGTGGCCCTCTTTCGCCGGCCCATCCCGGCGACAGGGCCGACGGTTTTTTGCGAAACCCACGACGCGCGCGATCACGTCGTGGCGGCCACCAAAGGTGAGGTGGTGCTTGGCCGCCTGGGCACCGGCACGGCCGAAGGCATCATCGGCCACCACGCCACGCATCTCTACCTGCACGAAGTCATCCGGCTTCCACTCTCGGTGGCTCGACAACTCGCGCAGCACCGCGGGCATCTCTATCTCGACAAGCTGACGACCATCACCGACGGCGTCGCCGCCGAACTGGGAAAGCACGCTGGCGGCGGGCTGTCGCTCAACAACCTCCGAAAACTCTCGAACGCGGCCGCCTGGGCACTCGGCCGCCACGATGGCGAACTCTCCTTGAACCGCCTCAAGCACCTCGATGACGACGCGGCCCTCGGACTGGCCCAGCACGACAACGAGCTCTACCTCTGGGGTTTGAAGCAGCTGTCGCCCGGTGCCGCGGCTGCGTTATCCCATCATCGCGGTGACCTGTTTCTCGATGGGCTCTCCCGGCTGCCCGGCAGGGTCGCGACGCATCTGGCCAGGCATTGCGGGAAGCTGCACCTCCACGGGATCCCGCGTCTCAAGGAAGCCGCGGCCCGCGCCCTCGGCAGCCGCACGGGGCATCTGTGCTTGAGGGGGCTCAAGTCGCTGTCTCCCACCGAGGCCCAGCTTCTCGCCGAGCATCGAGGGCCGCTCTATCTCAATGCCGTCGAGATCACCGATGCGGTCGTGCACTCCCTCGGCCAGCACCAGGGGTCCCTCTCACTCTCGCCGCCGAATGGCATCGCGGATCACCACCTCGCGGCGCTCATCCGGCATGTCGGGCCGCTGTCGCTCGGCGGGCTCAAGAAACTGGATCAACGCACGGCCAGGATCCTCGCGAGCCAGCAGGGCCCACGGGGCATCGCCGGACTGTCCGGGCTGTTTGTGAACGACATCGAGCACGTCACGCCGCCGGTGGCCACGATCCTGGCGACGCACCGGGCCGGGGAACTGTCGCTCAACGGCATCACGCTCCTCAGCGAAGACACGGCCCGCGAGCTCGTGCGGCATCCGCTGCTGACGCTCGACGGCGTCGCGAGCGTGACAGACCGCGTCGCAGGCATCCTCGTCTCCCACTTAGGCGGCACGCTCTCGCTCAGGGGATTGCGGCACGTGAGCCCCTCGGGGCTCGCAAAACTGCGGCTGAATCCGGGCATTGAACTCCCGCGCTGGCTGCGGAGCGACGCCACGGCTCCAGCTCGCAGCACGGCACCGTCCCACCCGACCCACGCCGAAATGATCGCGGCGATCGCTCGCATCGCCCAGGCCGGGGAAGACGCCCTGAGCATCAACACCTAAGACACCGAAAGGAGGCCTATTCATGCGTCCTCAACTCTCGCGGAAAAATCTCGTCGTGTTCACCGGGGCCGGCATCAGCGCCGAAAGCGGCCTGCAGACGTTTCGTGGCGATGGCGGGCTGTGGGAGGGCCACCGGGTGGAGGACGTGGCCACGCCCGAGGCCTGGGCCAAGGATCCGGCGCTTGTGCTCGAGTTTTACAACGTGCGGCGGCGGAAGGTGCGGGCGGCACAGCCAAACGCCGCCCACCGGGCGCTCGTCGATCTGGAGAGGGCCTACGACGTGCGCATCGTCACGCAGAACGTCGATGACCTTCACGAACGGGCCGGCTCCACGCACGTGCTGCACCTGCACGGCGAGATTCTCTACGCCCGAAGCACACGGGATCCGAGCCATACGCACTACCTGGGCGATCGCGACATCGCCCTCGGCGACACATGCCCGCTCGGGAGCCAGCTGCGGCCGCATATCGTGTGGTTTGGGGAACAGGTGCCGGCGATGGACGAAGCGGCCAGGATCGTGTCGCAGGCCGATATTTTTCTGTGCATCGGCACGTCGCTCGAGGTCTACCCGGCCAACTCGCTCATCTTCGCCACGCCCCGCCGAGCCCGGCGGATCGTGGTGAATCCCGAGGTGCCCGATCTCGTGCCCGCAGACGTGTGCGAATGCATCGCCAAGACTGCCTGTGAAGGCGTACCCGAACTGGTCGCGAGCCTGCTGCTCGCGCCAACAATTCTTTGATGATTCCTACGAATCCTAAAACCGAGCCGCCGCAATCGGCGAATACGTGGTCCTCGACATCGACAGTTCCAAGAACCCGCCCAAGGCTGCCGCGCTTCCAGGCGGCTGAAAGATGGAAGAGTTTCGCAGGGCTTTGCTATAACCCTGCAGATTCAACGCTCGACCGCCTAGTGAAGCGCCCATGGCCGCCATCGGACTCGCCCTCTCCGGCGGAGGATTTCGAGCCACGCTCTACCACCTGGGCGTGATCCGCTATCTGCGCGACAACGGCACCCTGCCGCTGGTCACCGACATTGCAGCCGTCTCCGGCGGAAGCATCCTGGGGGCGCATCTGGTCCTCAACTGGGACCGCTACACCGGCGACGACCGGGCGTTCGGTGAGGCGGCCGCGGAGATCCTGCACTTCGTGCAGCATGATGTGCGCAACCGCATCGTCCGCCGGCTGCCGCTCCTGTTTCCGTTGCGGTTGGCGGCCAAAGTCACCGGCTGGCATGCACCGCAGTTCACGCCCAATGCGCTCTTGGAGCGGGCGTATCGGCAGTTCCTCTATGGCGATCGGCGGCTCTTCGAACTGCCCGAGCAACCCGCCCTCCACGTACTGTCCACGAACGTGAGCGACGGCGTGATGGCGGTGTTCAACCGCGACGGCCTCCATATCCAAACGCGCGATGCCGGCTCGGCGGGTTCCTTCCGGCACGTCGCCGGCCAGACGGCGAGCATCGCGAAAGTGGTCAGCGCCTCGTCGGCGTTTCCGGGGTTCTTCCCACCCGTCGAAATCTCGGCCGCCGACCTCGGGGTACACGAGGGACAGTTCCCGGCCGAGTCGTTCACCGACGGCGGCGTCTACGACAACCTCGGCACGCGCGGATTCGCCTGGCTCGTGCAACACTGCGGCCGCACCTTCGACAGGATCGTCGTGAGCGATGCCGGCAAGCCGTTCCAGATCCTGGGGAACACGCCACTGGGCTTCGTCGCACAGTCGATCCGGGCGTCCGACATCCTCTGGGACAGGGTGTGGCAGCTCGAGCGCGAGAACTTCGGCGACCGCAACGGGTTTTTGTTTCTGCCGGTGACGTATGTGGTCGATCCCCACGACGACCCGCACGCCCTGCACCCCGTGGTGCAGGCCGAAGTATCGAGCATCCGCACCGACCTCGACCGGTTCAGCGACCTCGAGGCGAACGCGCTCGTCGCCCATGGATACGAGGTGGCCAGGAGCCTCCATCGCCGGCTCGGCGACAAGGCGATCAAGCCGGTGGCGGAGGGGCCGCCCTGGGAGCCGGTGCCGGGACGGTCGTCGGTCGTGCAGCGGGGACGGTCGGGGGCGGCGGAACAGGCCCCCGGCACCGCACGCACGGCGGACACGAACGAAACCGCCCGCATCGCGGCGCTCCTGCGCCGGTCGAGTCAGCGGAAAGTCTGGTCGATGCTCCTCGACTGGAAAGACTGGCCGACCTACCTCTACCTCGCCCTCGCCGGCCTCTTGTTCATCTATCTCCCGGTGCGATTCTACAAGGTGCACCGCCGCGCCGAGATGCTCACGAGCGTGATCGATTCGATCGCGAAGGGGGACCCCGACATCCGGATCGTCCTCGATCTCGTGGAGAGCGACCCGTTCGTCACATGGCGGAAAATCGCCGTCACAACGGCTGCCGTCCCCACTCCCGACGACTTCGCCGGCGTCGAGATCCTCGCCTACAGTCGGATCAACGATCTCCGCCACGCCTGGTCGGGGAGGCTGGGACCCGACTCGGGGGGCCGCGTGCATTTCCGCGACCGCGTCGTGCTGCGGGTGAAGGATGCGGCGCGGCAGACGCGCGGCGTTGTTTTCCGCACCGCGTTCGACATCGAGGACGTGGACTACCGCCAGCCCAAGAGCC
This sequence comes from Pirellulales bacterium, assembly GCA_040397685.1. GTDB lineage: Bacteria > Planctomycetota > Planctomycetia > Pirellulales > UBA1268 > RGVT01. The sequence goes on along the minus strand of JBBAVM010000001.1, from coordinate 102,462 downwards.
CGTATCCGATCGCGGTGCGGCGGGTGACTGCGACGCCGCCGGACGCCGCCGGGGGAGCCTACGAATTCCACTGCGACCTCTCGAAGGCACCGCTCGACGAGCCGATCACGCTCGAGCTCGGCGGGGCCGTGCGATTTTCGTCGTTGCCGCCGGGCCGCATGCCGATGGTGATGCAGTTCGACGCCGACCTCATCACGGTGTGGCTGCTCTTTCCGGAGGATCACCCCTATCGACGGTACGAACTCGTGCGCTATCCGCGCGGCGCCCCCGATGCCGCTGAGCCGCTCACGTCGCGATACACGATCGACCATCCCTACGGCCAGCTCATCGGCTGGTCGGTGATCATGCCACGGCGGGATACCGTCTACGAGAGCCGCTGGACGACCGACTGATCGCCAAGATGGCCGGGCCGCGGCTCGTGGGGCGGCGTGATTCAGCCGCGAAACGGCGATCTGCCGAACCGAATCGCCCCGGAGGGCGTACGGAATAGAATGAAGCAGGAGGTCTGGTGATGGCCCGCGGTCGAATCGTCGCGTGGTTGGTCGTGGCGTGTGCGACGCTCGTCGCCCAGGTAGTGCCCCGGGCGTTCTGCCGTGCCTGCGACCTGGTTTGCTGCGAGCCGCGGCCCGTCGAAACCGGCGAATCCCGCAGCTGCTGCGAGCAGGCGACCAGCTGCTGCCGCGAGGCGGTGACGTGCTGCGACACGGCGGCCGACACTCCCTGCCGCTGTCAGCTGGAGCCGCGTGACGACCAGCCGTCGTCGCAGCCGCGGCTCGTGAGCATCACCCTCGATCACGGTGCGTGGACGCCGGCGCCCGCGATCGCCACGCCCGATGTGCCGCAGGTGCTCGGCGCGAGCCGGGAGTATCTGGCGGCCGCGCTCGCCGTGCCGATCCGCCCGCCGCGGATCCTGTTTGGCGTCTGGCGGAACTGAATCAGAAGCCGCGTTCCCAGGCTTCTCCGCGCTCACGCGTCGTGACGCGGATCGATCGGTTCGATTCCCAACCATGCGAAGGATTTTCCCATGAACGGTTTCCTGCTCTGGGCGGCGCTGGGCCTCGCGGCCTCGGTGCCCGCCATCACGGCCGGCCCGACGGCCGGCTGCCCGAAGTGTGACTGCTGCGGCTGCTGCGAGACGGGCGTCTGCAAGTGCACGACCTGCACCTGCGAGTGCTGCGTCGACGAGTGCCCTGCGGCCGGCGTGAAGGCCGATACGGAGGAGTGCTGCGGCTCGGGCTGTGGCAGCTCCGGCTGCTGCGGCAAGTAGTCGCCGACGGCGATGATTGACGTGCGAGTGGCGGCGGGGGACGCGAGTCTCCCGCCGCCTTCTTGGTATAACGACTGGCCCCCGTTCACGAGGCAGGCATCATGGCCGGAACGAAGCTGCTCGAGCCTTTCGAGATCGGCGATCTCACGCTCCCCAATCGGGTCGTGATGGCGCCGCTCACCCGTGGCCGGGCCGGCGCGGACCGGATCCCGAACGCCGTGATGGCGGAGTACTACGTGCAGCGGGCCTCCGCAGGACTGATCATCGCCGAGGCCACCACGATCTCGGAGCAGGCCAACGGCTGGCTCGAGTCGCCCGGCGTCTACACCGACGCGATGCAGGAAGGCTGGAAGGGCGTGACATCGGCGGTGCACGCGGCCGGCGGCCGGATCTTCCTCCAACTCTGGCATATGGGTCGCGCCTCCCACAGCGACTTCCACGGCGGGAGCCTGCCGGTGTCGGCCTCGGCGGTGAAGATCGAGGGCGACGGCATCCACACGCCGCTTGGGAAGAAGCCCTACGAGGCGCCACGGGCCCTCGAGACCTGGGAGATCGCGAACGTCGTCGCCGACTACCGCCGGGCCTCCGCCCGGGCCCGGGCGGCGGGGTTCGACGGCGTCGAGGTCCATGCGGCGAACGGCTATCTCATCGACCAGTTCCTGCAGTCGAAGACGAACCATCGCACCGACGACTACGGCGGCAGCATCGAGAAGCGGGCGCGGTTTCTCAAGGACGTCGTGGAGGCCGTGTCGGCCGAGTGGCCGGCCCGTCGCGTGGGCGTGAGGATTTCACCGAACGGCGTGTTCAACGACATGGGCTCCCCCAACTTCCGCGAGCAGTTTTCGCATGTGGCGACGATGCTCGATCGGCTGGATCTCGCCTACCTGCACGTCGTGGACGGGCTGGCGTTCGGCTTCCACAAGCTGGGCGAGCCAATGGCGCTCACGGAGTTCCGCCGCGTGTTCCGTGGCCCGCTCATGGGCAACTGCGGCTACACGTTCGACTCGGCCGAGAAGGCCGTGGCCGAGGGTGTCGCCGACCTCGTCGCCTTCGGCCGCCCGTACATCTCGAATCCCGACCTCGTCGAACGGCTGCGGAACGGCTGGCCGCTCGCCGAGCCGGCCGACATGGCCGCGTGGTATTCCCCGACGGGTGCCCGCGGCTACACCGATTTTCCCCGGTATGCGGTGAACCTCACCACACGGTCCTAGCCTCCCTGGAGCGTTTCAGCCATGAGCCGATTCCATTCCGACTCGCTGCGTCGTGTCGTTCGCGTGGCATTCGTCATCGCCTCGATCGTTTCGTGTGAGTTCGAGGCCTTCGCCCGACCGGGCGGTGGGCGAGGCCCCGGCGGCCCCGGTGGCCCCGGTGGCCCCGGCAACGCTGATCGGCCCGGTGTGGGCGGCGGCATGCGTCCGGGCCCGGGCGGCCCCGGTGGGCCCGGTGCCGTCGGTCCGGGCGCCGCGGGGCCCGGCGCGATCGGTCCTGGCGCGATCGGTCCTGGACCGGCCGGCGTCGGAAGGCCTGCGTCGCCCCGCGACGTCGAAACCTTCATCAACGCCAGGCCGGCGGCCGCGCGAGCGGCGGTCGATCCCGCCGCGGCGCAGAGCCGCGTGAATTCCCTCCAGGCGTCGCTCGCCGGCCGCACGCAGCCGTTCACCGCCGCCTGGTATGCCGAACATCCGAATGCCTGGCGGTATGCGCATCCCTACGCCGATTGGTGGGCCGTGGCGGGCGTCGCCGGGCTCTCGAGCTGGCTCGGCTATTCCGTGGCCACCGAGGGCGCGACGACGGCCGCCGCCACATCGGCAGCGGCTTCCACGACGGCGACGCCGGCATCGTCGGCCGCGCCGCCGGAGGATCTCGAATGGCTGCCGCTCGGCGTCTTTGCCACCGCCCCGAAGGGTGCGACGCAGGCGCACGTCTACCAGCAACTCGCCGTAAGCCGAAAGGGTGAGCTCAAGGGCAACTACTACGATGCGATCTCCAACGCCACGCAGCCGATTTCCGGAAAGATCGACGCGGAGACCCGCAAGGCGACGTGGACGGTCGGCGCGTCGGGAGGCGCGACGTTCGAGACCACGCTCGACGCGCTCCTGAAGACCCCGAGCGGCGTGACGATGAAGACCGGCACGGCCGTGCAGGAGTGGGAGCTCGTGCAGATGGAGAATCCCGAGCCGAAGCCCACGGGCCCGTGATGCCGTGACCGCGGCCAGCGACGAATTCGACCGGCTCGAGCGGCTCATCTACCGCCCCGTCTCCACCCGGCCCGACTGGCTCAAGGCCTGGCGGAACGAGGCCAACTATCTCCTGTTCCTCGCCCGCCGCGCGGAGGACAACGAGGACGAGGAGGAGCTCGAGGAACTCGAGGCCCAAGCCCGCGACCTGGCCGACACCGTCGAGGCCAGGCTCAGGCACGAGGGGCTGTGGTAGCGGGCCGGCGCTACGGCTGCTTCTCGGGCCTGTCACCGGGCCCGGTGAGCCGAGAGACGTCGAGCGCCGCGATCGTCTCGATCGCCTGGCCCGCGATCCCCTGGAGGTCGCCGTACATCCCGGCGGTCGCCGTGAGCACGGCCTGGATCTGCATCTCGCGCCGTGCCCAGAGCTTCGTCATCGTGGCCCGCTCCTTCACGAGATCGGCCGACATCTCCTCGAACTTCTCGATGATCGCCGTCACACGCTGCCGGAAGCGTGGGCCTGTGAGGTAGTGGTAGACGAGCTCCATCTTCGTCTGCTGGCCTTCGCCGGCCTGCCGGGCGAGCGCGAGCTCGAGGAGCGTGTGCCGCAGGGCGACGGCGAGCGGCACGAACGTGCGCTGGCTCGTCACCCACACGCCGTCCACGTGGCCGAACGACTCGATCCCCTTGGGCAGCGCCTGCGTCACGATCACCGCGAGATCCGCCTTCGCCGCCCGCTGGTCGTCGCGGAGCTTCACGAGCCAGCCGTCGCTCCAGTTTTTCGTGCGCTTCGACTCCCACAGGATCGTGCCGCAGATGATTCCCTCCCCGCGGGCCACGGCATGCACGACATCGCCGCCGAACTCCCCCTTCGCCACGGGCGTGAAGACGTCGGTCGGGAACGACTGTTTGAGCACGTTCTCGAGCTCCAATTCCTGCACCTCCCCCTGGAGCTGCTGCGAGCCCTGCTCGGCCCGGCGCTTGAGGTCCTCGATCTGCTTCTGCATCGCCGTGATCGTCTGCTCCTTCTCCGCCATCTTGAGCCGGAGGTCGGATTCCGCCTCCTGCTTCGCCTGGGCCCGGGCGGCGGCGAGCGACTCCTGCACCTTCTTCTCCACCGACAAATCGAGCTCGCGGCGGGCGTCGTCGAGCTCGCGCTGTTTCTTGAGGGCCTCCGTCTGGGCCTTCTGGGCCTCGATGAGCTTCGCATCGCGATCCGCGAGCACGTCCTTCAGGTCGGCGAGGTCCTTGGCCCGCTGGTCGAGATCGGCCTGGAGCGCGAGCCGGGCTTTCTGGCCCTCGGCCTTCGCAATCGCCGCCCGCTCGGCCTGGAGCTTCCGCTCGTATTCCGACCGCGTCGCCTCCACCAGCGGCGCGGCGAGTGACTCGGTGAGCCGGACCTCGGCCTTGCAGTTGGGACAGGTGATCGTGGGGTCGGCAGGGGTTGTCATGGCTGGCTCCAGAGCCGCAGTTATAGAGGTTGCGGAGCCGTGCTGTCCGCGAGCAGCCGCCAACAGTCGGCGTAGAGTTCGACCTGCGGGCGGTAGTGGTCGTGGAGACGGTCCACGCTGTCGGCGGCGACGGCGTCGGTCTTCCAATCGACCACCGTCCAAGAACCCTGTGAAGCACCGTCGGCCTCACGGAAGACGAGGTCGATCACCCCGCGGACCACCGTCGGCACCGGCGGTCCGTCGCCGGTGAACACCCGCACCCGGTCGGGCAGTTCCTCGCCCCGCACCTGCACGGCGAACGGTACCTCGACGAATCGCTCGCCGCTTGCCTGGGCCCGTTTCCACACGTCGCTTGCGAGCACGTCGCGCACCGTCGCGACGGCCCGGGCGAGATGCCCCGGCGGCACCTCCTCGCTCGAGAGGGCCGTGGCGGCAGCGGCGTCGAGGTCGAGGCCAGGATCATGTGCCGCGAGTTCGAGCAGCCGGTGGATCGCCCGGCCCCACGGCTCGCCGAGGCCGCTGCCCGTGAAGCGGATTCCTTCGGCTGGTTCCGTGAGCAACTCCCGCGGCGAGATCCGCGCGAAGGTGTGTTGCAGCGCCGTGCCGACGCGGCTGCAGATGCGATTGGCGAGGTCGGCGGGTGGCTGCACGCCACGGCCGGAGCGCGCCGCGAGTGGCGAAGGGGAGAGCGTGGGCAGATCAGGCACGTCGGCGAGAAAGCCGGCGAACCGGTCCCAGGCGCCGTCGGCCGCGAACGACTCGGGCTTCGTCTTCGTCGCCTTCTCGTGCTTCTCGAAGAGCGACACGACCATGCAGGCGCCGGCCCGCGTGGCGGCCACGTAGTCGAGGCGGATTCGCTCGGCCGCCTCGAACGCCCGTTCGCGGCGACACAGGTCGGCCCAGCCCGGGGGCGCCGCCACGATCTTCGTCGCCCGGCCGACGGGATGCGTGACGGCGAGCCAGCCGGTGGTGCGGTGTGCGGAGCGATCGACGTGCAGGTAGGGGCCGTCCTCCGCGTCGTCCCCGGGCTCACGCCGCTGGAAATCGGCGAGGAACACGACCGGGGCCTCGAGCCCCTTCGCCTTGTGGAGGTTCATGATCCGCACGCGGTCGGCCGACGGCACGTCGATCGTGAGCGGGTCGAACTCGGCACGCGCGGACGTGTCGAGCATGTCATCGAGCAGGTCGAGACAATCGTGGAGCGACACCACTTCCAGCCGGTCGCTCCGCAACCGCTCGACATACTTGAGAAGGAGGCCCGCCACCGCCCTGCCGCGCGGCCCGGCCTCACCGTCGGCGGCGGCGGCGACGAGCAATAGCCCCGCGTCGTCGATCACCCGCTCCACGGTGGCCGCCACGGGCAGGTGCTTGAGCCACCCGCGCCAGCGGGCGAATGCCGTGCGGGTGCCGGAGAAACGCTCGGCCAGCGCCGGGTCGAGCTTCTGCGGCACGTCGATCGGGCCCCCAAACCTTCCACCGGCCGATTTGTAGGCGAAGAGATCGGCATCGCTGAATCCGAACACCGCGCCCCGCAACAGCGCGAGCATCGCCACCGGATCGTCGGGATCGGCAAGCGCCGCGAGGCAGGTGCGCAGGCCGCGGAGCGGCTCGGCCTGATCTTCGCCGAGCGTGCCGGTCACATCGACGGGCAGCCCCGCCGCATGGCAGGCGGCTGCGTAGATGCCGAGGTGCTTCCGCTCGCGGGCCACGATGAGGAAATCGCCCGGCCGGCAGGCCGTCGTCGCGCCCGCGGCCGCTTCTTCGACGGTGCGGGGCACCGCGATCCGGGCATCGACCGCGTTCTTGATGAACCCCGCGATCTCGCGGGCCTCGCGCTCCGCCCACGCGTCACCGCCGGTGCCGCTGCGGACGAGCCGCAGCGTGCGGAGCCCCGTGAGCCAGCCCCGTTCGTTGCCATCCACCGGGGCCTCGCGCCGGCCCGACGTGCTTGGCGTGAACGAGGGCGACTCCACGGTGGGCTGGGGCGGAAACTCCTGGGAGAACACGTCGTTGGTCCAAGTGACGAGATCGCCGCGGCTGCGAAAATTCGTGGTCAAGGCGACGACATCGCCGTGGGCCGCGATCACATCGCGGACCGCCGAATAGGTGACGATGTCGGCCCGCCGAAATCGGTAGAGCGACTGCTTGGGATCGCCGACCACGAAGAGCGACCCGGGCACCGGCACGCACTTCCGCCAGTCGGTCTCGCGCGGGTCGTCGGCGGTGAGCAGGAGAAGCATCTCGGCCTGCACCGGGTCGGTGTCCTGAAACTCGTCCACGAGTAGGTGCGTGTAGCGGCTGCGGAAGCTCCGCCGCACGTCGGCATCGCCGGCGACGAGCCGGGCCGCTTTGCAGAGGAGATCCTGAAACGACAGCACCCCCCGCTCCGCCCGCAGGCGATCGTAGACGGCCAGCGCCGCCTTCAGGGCCGCGATGGCGGTCGGATAGCGATGCGCCCGCCACTGCCAGAGGGCGGGGAGCGCGACCGTGTCGCGCAACTGTTCCCAAGCGGCTTGCCAGCCGAGGGCTGCGTCTTTCTGCGCGGCTTTCCGTGCCGCATCGGTGTCGCCCGTGCCGGGCCAGTATTTCTGCGTGGGCTTGGGGGAGCGATCGAGCTCCTGGATCGTGTCCATCACGGCGGCGACCGACGATGTGTCGCAGCGGCGCACCATGCGCGCGAACTGCTCGAGCGCGTTCATGAGGTCGTCGGTGCCGCGGTCCGCCGGCTCCGGAAACGCCTCGGCCTCGATCCGCGTCACGAACGCCTCGACCGCGCGGAGCACGGCAACGGTATCCGGCAGGTCGGCGGCGGGGGCAGGCCAGTCCTCGACGTCGCCATAGGTGGCGAAGCGATCGATGAACAGCTGCGAGAGGTCGCCGAGCCGCAGTCCGACGGCGGCCAGATCGGCGAGCAACTGCGGATGGTCGGTCGGTGCGCTCGTCACGAAGTCGCGCCAGGCCTGGCGGCGCAGCATCCGGTCGGACGCCTCGTCGAGTTCGCGGAACCCGGGGTCGATTCCCGCCTCGAGCGGCCGTTCGCGGAGCAGGCGGCCGGCGAACGAGTGGATGGTGCCGATCACCATCGAGTCGATCCGTTCGAGTGCGGCCGCCAGTCGCACCTGCTCGGCCGGATCGGTCGCCTCACTCGTGGCCCGCTGGAGCCGCTCGCGAAACCGCCGCCGGAGTTCGGCTGCGGCCTTCTTCGTGAAGGTGACGGCGACGATCCCCTCGGGCCGTGCGGTGCCGGTGCGCACCAGCGCGAGCATCCTGGCGACGATGCACGTGGTCTTGCCGGTGCCCGCCGCGGCCTCCACCAGGAGCGTCGTGGCGAGGTCGGTGCGGATCCGTTCCCGCACGGGTTCGTCGGGCGGTGGGACGGGCGCGGGCGGATGGGGCGTGAGGTCGAGCGACGCCTCGTGGGGGCGGCGGATCTCGAGCTCGGGACGCGGCTGGCGGTCGCGGCGCAAGACGCCGAACAGATTCCGCAACGCATCCGAGGCGGCGACCATCCGCGCGGCGTCGCGGGCGACCTTCGCCGGATCGCCGCAGACCGGCGCGAAGTCGCAGTGGCCGCAGTCGGCGGCATCGCTCGTCGGCAGAAACATGCCCTGCCGGGCGATCTCGGCGAGCTGCCGCACGAGCCGGGTGCAGTCGTCGAGCTGGGCGGCCGTCCATTCCAGCCGCCGGCCCTTGCCGGCGCGGGTCGGAAAGAAATAGCCGAAGCGTTCGACCTCGCCGCCCGCGATCGGGCACGAAGGGTCGGCAAGCCGCGTGCGGAGCATCACCACGTACAGCCCGTGCTGGAGTTTGCGGCCACCGGCGAACGGGTCGGCGTCTGACACCGCGGGAAATCCGTAGCCGCTGCCGCTCTTGTAGTCCCAGAGCGTGTACGCGGGCGCGCCGGTGCCGGAGCGGACGTCGATCCGGTCGATCCGCCCCCGGAGCCGGAGGGTTTCTCCCGGCGCGAGCAGCACCGCGACGGGCTCGGCACAGTCGAACGGCGTGGCCGCTCCGGCCGGCTCGATACCGATCGCCGCCTCGAGCGCGAGCGGGCGCCGGCCCGACTCACGGCACGACCGCTCCTCGTCGTGAAGAAACGTGAGCATCGCCGAACGCAGTTCGTCGCGCCGGGCCTCGAATGCGAGCATCGTGAGCGGCGGCTGACGCTGGCGGCTCGCGTCGAGTTCCGCGTCGAGGATCGCGAGGAGGCCGTCGAGATGCCTGGCCACCTCCGGCGCCTCGCCGCTGTCGATGAGGTCGCGCATGAACCGCTCAAGCACGGTATGAAGCAGGCTGCCGGCGTCGAGCGGCGTGAGCCAGCGGTCGGCATCGTCGTCGAACTCCTCGAGCGGCTCGATGCCGAGACCGTAGCGGAAGAAAAACCGCCGCGGGCAGGCGCCGATCATTTCGAGGCTGTTGGGAGACGCGGCCCGGCCGGCGCGCGGGTCGAGCTGCGGGCCGGCCGCGGGCACGAGGCCGTCGTACGGCGTGAACTCGCGCGAGGCCCGCGCCGCGACCGCGGCTTGGCCGTGGGCGAGGTGGCCGCGATGGGCGGCGAGCGCGGCTGCGACGTCGGCGCCGGTGGCGTCGGGGGATAGCGTGGCGAGCCACCATTGCGATTCGTCGAGCGCGAGATCGGGATTGTCCGGGACGAGCGTCTCGGGGGGCGCGAGCGTGGCGAGGAGATCGGCCACGGTGGCGAGCGGATTGCCGGTGAGCCGCGCGTGGAGCGCCACGAGCGCCGGCGAGGGAAACACCTCGGCGTCATCGGTCGTATCGCGGCACGAGAACCCGAGCCATACCTCCCCGCGGAGCCGCGCGAGCAGCCGCCGCCAGAGGTCGAGGTTGCGGGTGGCGGCATCGCGCGCGACGGCCAGCCGAGCCTCGGGGTGTTGATGATTGATGAGGATGCGATCGCCGTCGGTGAGCAGGGGATCAGCCGCGCCACCGCCGGGAAACCGGTTTTCATCGAGGCCGAGGACAAACGTGTAGGGCCGGCCCGCATGGCCACCCCCGGCCAGACCGCTCACGTGCAGGCAGCCGGGCCGCGGGCCGGACCCGAGCACGACGAGCTCGGCAGGCAACTGCTCGAGCCAGTCGAGCATCTCGCGGGGAGTCGTGCCGGCGTGGTCGCCCTGCCACTGGAGCATCGCGTCGATCTCGTCGAGGAGGAGGCGGCGGGCGTTGCCGTCGAATTCGCTGTCGGCCGGGCAGAGGGTTTCGACGAACCGGCGGGCGCCGGCGAGGACCGAACTGGCGGAGGGGTTTGGCCCGCCTTCGCAGTCGGCGAGCCATCGCGCGAGGCCGGCGAGCGCGTCGAGCCGACCGCTGATCCGTGCCTTGCGGGAGGCGAGGTCTTCGGGCGACGTCGCCTCACGCGGACCCTCGTCGTCGTCGTGGCGGGCGAAGGCGGCGGCGGGCTGTTCGGCGGCGCGGGCGGCGGCGTTTGCGAGCATCGACACGGTGCGGTCGAGGCCGCGGCCGATCTTTACGCCCCGAAACTCGCGCACGAGTGCCGGAGCCGGCAACGCGTCGGCGGCCAAGCCGCGGAGGTCGAGCACGCCGTCGCGCAGAAGCCGCTCGAGCCCCGCCTGCGGATGGCCGGTGCGCCGCCATGCGAGCCAGCCGGCGAGCGCGCGGCCGGGCTTGGAATCGACGAGCGGCAGCCCCTCGGCGAACGTCACGGGCACATGGTGCTCACGGCCCGCGTCGTCGGTCGGCTGCGGCAGCGCGGCCACGATCTCGCGCACGAGCGCCGGATATGTGGCCGCGTCGGTGTGCACGATCTCGATTTCGTCGAACGTGAGGCCGCGGGCGAGGCAAGTGCGAAGCAGGTGGCGGACCTCGTTGGCCTCGCCGGCCGCGCGGAAGATCGAGATGGGGGGCGTGTCGATCGGCGCGAAAGCCGCGGGGAGCGGCGGATCGGTGGCGAGCGACCGCATGCGCACGCCCGGGGCTTTTGCGAGCGTGTCGAGGAGCCGGCGTTCGAGCGGTGGCAGATCGATGTCGTCAGGCACGAGCAGGAGGGCGAGCGCCGAGGGCACCCGGCCGGCCTCCACCTCCGCGATCGCGAGGGCGATTTCGCCGGCCTGGTCGGTGAGGTTCATCGCGCGGAGGGCGGCGGTGTAGCGTTCGAGCAACAGGCCGAGGTCGTGGGCCTTGTCGGACCGGCCCAGGCTGCGGGCGACGTCGCGTGGAGCGAGGCCGGCCGCCCGCAGCGATTCGAGGCTCGAGAGCACACGTTCCGCGAGGCGTCGGAGCGATCCTTCGGCACCTGCGAACGAGCGGAGGTCGGGGCGGCTCTCGTCGAGCACCCGCTCGACCGCCACGAGTTTCGCCCGCGGGGGAGCGAGGGTGGTGCCGGTGGCGGCGAGGGCGTCGGCCACAATGTCGAAGGCGAGGGCCGAGACGGTGGTGACGTGCACGTTGGCGATGCCGTGGCCGAGCCGGACGAGCGTTTCGAGCCACTGGTGCCCGATGCGGCGCGAGGGCGCGATGAGCCAGGCAGGGTCGGCGACTGTTTCAGTTGCCCGTTCAAGGGCGATGTCTGGAAGCGCGGCGGCAAGCGACTCGAGGAGCCGGTTGGCCTGCGGAGCCGCCCTGCCGGGCAGGCCGCCACGAGAGCGCACGAGCCGGCTCGCCACCGGCACCGGCACCTCGAGCGCGTGCCATCCGGGTGCGGCGGCAGGTGCGGCGGCGGTCTTCCGTGACGGGCTCATGGGGGAAAAATTCTGTTCAGGCGTTCAGTGTTTGTCCAGAGGCGTGTTGCCGCCCCGCGTGGCACTGGTACGACCGGTCTTGATCGACGGCCCCTCGCCCCCTCTTGAGAACGGGGAGTCTGCGGCAACTGTGAGGCGGGGCGTGGGCCTGGGGAATGCCGCCTGGGGCCCATGGCCGATTTTTCCCGGGAGGTTGTTGCACCGTCTGGAGACGATGGCCCCATGCACCGCCCGCAGCGTCGCTCACGCCGGCCCGTTCCCGCCCCACCCCGACCCGCATCGATGCAGCTGGCGGTCGAGCGGATGGAGCCGCGGCAGGTCTGCGCCGTCGCGATCGGACTGGCGAACGACACGGGAGCCAGCCGCACCGATCGGATCACGGCGGATCCGACGATCGCGGTCAATCGCAGCGTCGCCCCGGGCGAGCGCGTCGAATACACCGTGAACGGCGGCCCGGCACAGACGGCGACACTGATCGACGGTCGCCGATTCGTGCCGGTCGGGATGGATGCCGATGGCGTGTATCGCGTCGGCGCACGGATCGTCGATGCCGCCGGAGGATCGTCACCGCCGGCCGGGCTACTCACGATCACGCTCGACCGCACAGCGGCCCCCGTGACGGTGTCGCTCGTGCAGGACACCGGGGTCTCCTCGACCGACTCGATCACCGCGATCGCAGCGCTCGCCGTGCGCGGGCAGGAGCGCGGGGCGCGGGTGCAATTCAGCCGCGACACCGGCGGCTTCGATCCCCGCACCGCCGCGTGGGGCGCTTACCGACCGCAGGTCGGAGCCAACATGTGGTGGGTGCGGCAGGTGGATGCGGCCGGCAACGCTTCGGCGCCCGTCGCCATCAGCTTCACGTTCGACACCTCGTCCGACACGGCGCGGGGGCTCGAGGGACCGCGGGCGGGTGCCTACGAGGCAGTCGCCGGCGCAGAGGTGTCGTGGACGGTGGAGTTCGCCCAGCCGATGCACGTGCGCATGCTGAATGGCACGCTCCCGGCCCTCACGTTCACGTTTCGAGGGCGCGAACTGCTCGCCCGCTACCGTGAGGGGAGCGGCACGACGCGGCTGACCTATGCCTATCGCTTCAGCGAAGCCGATGCCGGCACGGGCCTGCTCACGGTCCCGGTGAAAATCTGCCTCTGCTACGGCGGCACGATCACCGACGCCGCCGGCAACAAGATGCGCAAGCACCCGCTGCCGGCGCCAACGGTGCCGGGCTGAAGTCGGCGTCGGCGCCGCCGTGGAATCCCCCTGCTTCCGCCGGAGGCTGCATGGAAAAGACGGATCACACGAGCAGCCGCCGGTCGCACGCGGCCGGATCGTGGCTCCCCCGCTCCGGCACGTACTCCCCCTCCCCGGCGATCTTGAGCAGGAGTGCGTCGCGGCGGGCCTTCGCGTCGGCGAGCGACCGCGTGCCGAGCGACCGGCGGACGCGCCGCTTGCGGTGGTCGAAGTGCACCGTGTAGTGCACCCACCACGTGCCGTTGTTGTTCCACAGATGGTGAAGCTCGTTCGCGTGATCGACGCGAAGCGAAGGAAATCCCACCGGCATCTCGCACCCCTTTCCGTTTCAGGAAAGGAAGGTGCCTTCGAGAGGGAAACCGCCTCGAAAGCTTCGCCGGGGCACGCGCCCGACGCGTATCCTCCCGCCCTGTCGCCAGGGAGGGTCACCACCTTGTGCTTTCGCGAGGTTGGTACGGCCGACCGCGAGGGCCGAGCCGATTCAAAGCCAGGATACTTCCGACCTTCCAAGCTACATTATAAGTCGTCGGATCAACCCGTTCAATGTTCGATGCCCGGGAGTGTGTCATAGCCGCTCCCCCGGGCGGACCCCCGAGGAGAACCTCGCCATGGTCGCCACGATTTCCCCGACGACGCTCGCCGACCTCTGCCGCAAGGGCGAGAACGTGACCCTGATCGACGTCCGCACCCCCGCCGAATTCGGCGAGGTGCACGTGGACTTCGCCCACAACATCCCGCTCGACCGCCTCGACCCGCAGGAGGTCGCCCGGATCGCGGGCAGCGGCCCCGTGTATTTCGTGTGCAAGTCGGGCGGCCGCAGCGCGAAAGCCTGCGAAAAGCTCCTCGCCGCAGGGATGAACGACGTCGTCAGCGTCGAAGGGGGCACAGCCGCCTGCGAGGCCGCGGGTGTGCCTGTCGTGCGCGGTCGGAAGGTGATGTCGCTCGAGCGGCAGGTGCGGATCGCTGCCGGCGCTCTCGTGGCCGCGGGCGCGGCCCTCGCCGCCTTCGGCCCCGACCCCACGTGGCAGCGGATCGGCATCGGCCTCGCCGGATTCATCGGCTGCGGCCTGGTGTTCGCCGGGGTCACCGACACCTGCGGGATGGCGATGCTGATCGCGAAGATGCCCTGGAACCAGGCCGGCGGCACCACGGGGTCCTGCTGCGCGGTCGTCCCCCCCCACCCGTTGAGTGCTTTACCGGTGGACGATCGTGCATAATCATTCCGGGGTGGCGTTCCGTTCGAAAACCTCCCTCCCCGGCATCTCCGGAGCCTTTGCGTCATGAATCCTTCTCGACGTGATTTTCTCGAGCACGCGCTGGCGGCGACCGGCGTCGCCCTCGCCGGCCTGCCGGCAACGCCAGCCGCTGCCGAGCCGCAGCCTCGCGCGGCCCGCGGTGCGAACGACAAGGTCCGCATGGCGGTGATCGGCGTCAACGGCCAGGGCCGGATGCATGTCGAGGAGTTGAAGAAGGTCGCCGACATCGACCTCGTCGCGATTTGTGATTGTGATCCGGGCGCCTATGTCCGACTCTGCGAGCAGCGGTTCAAAAACGAGTTGCGGCCGCCGGAATACGTGCAGGACGTCCGCCGGCTGCTCGACCGCCGCGACATCGACGCCGTCACGATCGCCACGCCCAACCACTGGCACGCCCTGATGGCCGTCTGGGCGATGCAGTCGGGCAAGGACGTGTATGTGGAAAAGCCGTGCAGCCACAACGTCGAGGAAGGCCGCGTGATCACGCAGTGGGCCCGCAAGCTCGGCCGGATGTGCCAGATGGGCGTCCAGAGCCGCAGCATGAGCGGCATGCGGCAGACCATCGACTTCATCAAGAGCGGCAAGATCGGGGACGTGAAGGCCGCGCGGGCCATCTGCTACCGGCAGCGCGACAGTATCGGCCTGGCCGACGCCCCCGCCCCGATCCCCCCCGGACTCGACTTCGACCTCTGGGCGGGCCCCGTCGCGGCCGACGTGCCGAAGCGGAAGCGGCTCCACTACGACTGGCACTGGAATCACTTCACCGGCAACGGCGACCTCGGCAACCAGAATCCCCATGAACTCGACAAGGCACGGTGGGGGCTCGGCAAGCAGGAGTTGCCGCGGCGGGTGGTGAGCCTCGGCGGCCGTCTCGGCTACGTCGACAACGGCGACGTCGCCAACTGCCAGGTCACGATCTTCCAGTGGGACGACGCCCTGCTCATCTCCGACGTCCGCGGCCTGCCGATCAAGACGCCCGTGACCTACGGGCTCAAGGGGCCGAAGCCGTTCTCCGGGGCGTGCAACGTCTGGTACGGCTCCGAGGGTTTCGCCGTCGGACCGAGCTACACCTCGGGCGCTGCGTTCACCTATGACGGCACGCCGCTGGGTGCCTGGTCCGGCGGCCACTACCGCGACCACTTCGCCAACTTCGCGGCCGCCGTGAAGAGCCGCAACCACGCCGACCTGCACCTCGATATCGAGGACGGCCACCTGTCGAGCGCCCTGGCCCACCTGGGCAACGTGTCATGGGCTCTCGGCGAGACCGCGCGTCCCGGCACCCGGCCCGCCCTGGCCGCGGGCGATCCGCATGTCGCCGCCACCTGGGAGAGCTTCGAGAGCTATCTGGCCGAGCATCCGATCGACTACGACGTCACCAAAATCGCCCTCGGCCGCGAACTGACGATCGATCCGAAGACCGAGCGGGCGACCGACGCCGAGGCCAATCGCCTCTTCGGCCGCGAGTATCGGCGGGGCTTCGAATTGCCGCGGGTTTGAGCCGCGGATCGCCGCTTTTTGCAAACCGCGTGGAGCATTTTGCCCGGGTGGCGGCCGGGCCGGCGGCGGCGGGCGGTGCCGCGAATACGTGATTCGGCGGGATTGCAGCGAAAGGTGGGTTTGCGCGGCTTTGGCACGGCGCATGCACTACGCCGAAGTCCCAGAAGAGGCCCAGGAGAAAAGTCATGGCCACCACCGCTGTCCGCGACATGACGACGAGCGACGAGGAACTCTTCAGCCGGTTTCGGCATGCCGGCGACCTCAATGCCTACGAGGCGCTCGTGCACCGCTACGAGACCCCCCTCTTCGGCTACCTGCAGCGCTACATCGGCGATGCGGCCGTCGCCGAGGAGGTGTTTCAGGCGACGTTCCTCCGGCTCTACACGCGGCACGAGCAGTTCGTGGAAGGCCGGGCGTTTCGCCCTTGGCTCTACGCGATCGCCACCCACCAGGCGATCGACGCCCAGCGGCAGGAGCGGCGGCATCGGCGGGTCGTGCACGAAGGCACCCGCGCCTGCGGCAGCGACGGGGCGAGCCTGCTCGAGGCGGTGCCGGCCGCGGGCCTCACGCCGGCCGACCAGGTGGGCGACCGCGAGGAGGGGCGGCGGATGCAGGCCGCCGTCCAGAGCCTTTCGGAGGTGCAGCGGCGGACGGTGCAGCTCGTCTATGGCCAGGGGCTGGCGTACAGCGACGCCGCGGCCATTCTTGGCGTGCCAGTCGGCACCGTGAAAAGCCGGCTCCACTCGGCGCTCCTGGCGCTGGCCCGAATCTGGGGCGTGGCGCCGCCCCGGCGGGCATTCGCCCTGGCCGCCAAACTGGCCTGATCCCGCCCTGGCGACCTCCCGGCGGCTGCTGGCTTCCGGCCGCGGGACACCCCTACGATTTTCGTGGAGGGTGCGATCATGGAACCCGCCTGGAGCCGCTGGAACCCCGGGCTCGACAATGACGGGCAGACACTGCGCGCGGTGCTCGCCACGCTGCCGGCAGCGCCGCCGGCGGCGATTCCCTGGGTCGTGAGGCTCTTCGAGAACCCGGAAGGCTGGCTGCGGCTTCACGGCGCCATCGATCTGGCCCATCACGACATGATCCACGTGCTCCTCGGCCGCGGACTCCTGGGGCAGGACGAGGCGTTCGTCATCGGGTTTACGATGGGGGCGACGAAAGCGGTCTCGTGGCTCGAGCAGGCGTGGTTCAAGTTCGTGGTGGCGTGGCTGTATCCCGCGCCCTACCGGATTCCCCGGCGGATCCTCGCGGCCTACGATCTCGGACTCGAGGCCGGCCGGAGGATGGGTGTGAGGAACCTCCACCTGGCGCTTCGCGAAGACCTGCTCGACCGCCCACTGGGCGAAACCCGGAGGCTCTTGGGCATCGACCCCGCGCGGCTCCGCGAGGTCTACGCCCGGGAACGGGCCATGCTGCCCGATACGGCGGCGAGCCGGCGGCTCCCGGGGACGGAACCGGGCGACCGGCCCCGGGCAGAAGCAGGAAGCGCAAGCGAGGGATCAGCGTTTCTCCCTCGCTTGCGCTTCGGGCTTCCGTGGAGCCCGCGGATCTGACCAGCGCAACCACGGGAAGGCTGAAGTGGGCGGCGGCCGCCGAGGGTCAGCCGAAGGTGATCAGGACGACAGCATCTTCCTCGTCGTCGAACGGATCGAAGTCGCCGTCGTAAGGGCCGAAAACATGCGGGCGATCGAAGGGGGATGTCATCGCTGCGGCTCCTTGTGGATTCACTCCACCATGGCGGCCGAGGCGAATCAAATGGTTGGAAACCCCCGGTGAAACCTGTATCTTCCGGCGGTCCGGCCGCGCCGGATCGACGCGCCAGGCCCCCGCGCAGGAAGGGGTCTTTCTGCCCCGCACCCGCCCTCCTCCATGGCCACCATCACGACGCCCGCTGCCGCCGATCCCTGGTTCCAAGACCGCTTCGCCGACCGGATCGGCGGGGCCAACTACGGCAAGGGCAACGAGATCTACAAGTTCGAGCTCATCAAGCGGGCCAAGCGGAAGGCGATGGCCGACCACCCCGAACGCCGCATGCTCGACTTCGGGATCGGCGAGAACGACGAGATGGCCCCCGAGAGCGTGCGGGCCGTGATGCGGCGCGAGGTCGATCGGCCGGAAAACCGCGGCTACGCCGACAACGGCATCGCCGCCTACAAGGAGGCGGTGGCCCGGTTCATGCAGCGGGAGTTCGGCGTCGCGATCGACCCCGTCACGGAGGTCAACCACTGCATCGGGTCGAAGACGGCCTACGCCATGCTGCCGGCCGCGTTCATCAACCCCGGCGACGTCACGCTCATGACCGTACCCGGCTATCCCGTTGCCGGCACCGCGACCCGCTGGTTCGGCGGCGTGGTGCACCGGCTGCCGCTCGTGCCCGAGCACGATTTCTTCCCGGACCTCGACGGCATTCCCGCCGACGTCCTCGCCAAGACGAAATTGCTCGTCCTCTGCTATCCGAACAGTCCGACCGGCAAGACCGCCACGCGGGCCTTCTACGAGAAAGTGGTGGACTGGGCCCACAAGCACCGTGTCATCGTGGTGCAGGATGCGGCCCACATCATGCTCTCCTACGACGACGAGCCGCTCTCGTTCCTCTCCGTCGATGGGGCGAAGGAGGTGGGCGTGGAGGTGCACTCGATGTCGAAGGGCTTCCATATGATCGGCTGGCGTCTGGGCTGGGTATGCGGCCACGAAAAGATCGTGCGGGCCTTCGCCGACGTGAAGGACAACTGCGATTCGGGGCAGTTCATGGCGATCCAAAAGGCGGGCGCCGCCGCGCTCGACGACGCGACGATCCCGAAGCGGGTGCGGGAAAAGTATCGCCGGCGGCTCGAGAAGCTCGTGGGCGTGCTGCGCGCCGTGGGGTTTGACTGCGAGATGCCCGGCGGCACGTACTTCCTCTACACGCGGAGCCCGAAGGGCGCAGGCGACCGCGCGTTCGCGACCGCGCAGGACGCGAGCCAGTTTTTGATCCACGATCTCTCGATCTCGACCGTGCCGTGGGACGACTGCGGCGCCTACCTCCGCTTCTCCGCCACGTATGAAGCCGAGGACGAATCGGCCGAGGACGACCTCATGGCCGAGACCCATGCCCGGCTTTCCCGCGCCCGGCTCAAGTTCTGAGTTCTCCCCTGTCCGTCTCCAGCCCGTTCCCGGAGGGTTCCTGCATGATCGCCCCCGCCCGCCTCCTGCTCGCCACCTTGATTGGCGTCGGTCTTCTGCTGCCCATGGCCGGGTGCGGCGGCACGAAGAAAAAGTCGAAGAAGGGCGGCCTGACGATGAAGCAGCAGCTCGAGAAGGCGGAGAAAGAGTCCACGCCCGACCGCCAGGCGGCTGCGTATCTGAAGGTGGCTCGTCGGCAGTTCGCCTCGGGCGACAAGACGGGCGCGAAGGACTCTGCGAAGAAGGCGTTCGACAAGGTGTCGGGCGAAGGCGAGGCCAGCCAGTTTGGGCCGCGGCTGGTCGAGGTCGCGGCTTTCCTTGCCGAGACGGGCGAGAAGAAGCCGGCCCGCGACGCCCTCAAGAAGGCCACCGATCTCGCGGCGAAGATCGACGATCCGGTGCGTCGGGCGGGCGTGCTCGCAGAGGCGGGGGGCGTGTATGGCGACAAGGCGAAGGGGCTCGCCGACGGCAAGGCCGCGAAAGATGCGCTTTCCCGGGCGACCGAGGCGGCGGAGGCAGCCGACGAGCGGTTTCGGGCGGAAGCCCTCGCGGCGGTGGCGCTGGGCTACACGCGAAGCGGCCTGGCCGATGCCGCCAGCGACATGGTCGGCAAACTCGAGGAGGCTGCGAAGGGGCTCGAGGAACCGCGGGCGAAGGCGGAAGCGCTTGCCGCCGCCGCGAACGTGAAGGCGCAGACGGGGAAGAAGGCCGAGGCCACGGCGCTGCTCGACGAGGCGGCCAAGGCGGCCAAGAGCGTGGAGCGGGCGGAGAGCCGGGCTTATGCCCTGCTCGCCGTGGCCACGGCGCTCGACGCGAACGGAGCCACGAAGGAGGCCCTCGCGCTCTTGAAGGAGGCCGACAAGGCGGCCAACAAGGTGGCGGAGCCCGATGCCATGAAGACGATCGTGGACAAGGTGCGGGCGCTCACAATGGCGCTCGAGAAGAAGTAAAGCGTGGGACAGGCTTCAGCCTGTCATGCTCGCGAATAGTAAAGCGTGGGACAGGCTTCAGCCTGTCATGCTCACGAATCAACGGTGAATCCGACAGGCTGAAGCCTGTCCTACTTTCGCGACATGGCCTTGAGGGCCTCGAGTGCGAGCTTGCGGGCTTCGGCGTGGTCGACGATCGGTTCGGGATAGTCGGCCGCATCGACGCCCACCCACTCTTTCACGTAGGCCCCGTCGGGATCGAATTTCTCCGCCTGGCTCGTGGGATTGAAGATCCGGAAGTAGGGCGCCGCATCGGCCCCGCAGCCAGCGGCCCACTGCCAGCCGAGCGTGTTGGCCGCGAGATCGGCATCGACGAGCGTGTCCCAAAACCAATTTGCCCCCTCGAGCCACGAGATCCGCAGGTCCTTTACGAGAAAGCTCGCCACGATCATCCGCACGCGGTTGTGCATCCAGCCGGTCGCCCACAGCTGCCGCATGCCGGCATCGACGATCGGGAAGCCCGTGCGGCCGCGTTGCCAGGCACGGAGGCCGACAGGATCCTTCGCCCACGGAAACCGCGCGTAGTCGGCGCGCAAAGGCGCGTTCGCGGTGTGCGGGAAGTGGTAGAGCAGGTGGTTCGCGAACTCGCGCCAGCCGAGCTCGCGGAGGTAGGCCTCGGCGCCGCCGGTCGTGATCGCCTTCGCAGGCTTGCCGCCGATGGCGGCGCGGACGGCGTGCCACACGCGGCGGGGTGAGATCTCGCCGAAGTGGAGGTGGGGCGAGAGGGCGCTCGTGCCGTCGTGGTCGGGACGGTTCCGCTCGTCGTCGTAGTCGGCGAGGCCCCGCTCGACGAACCGACCGAGTCGCTTCGCCCCGCCCGCCTCGCCCGGCGTCCACGTCTTCCGCATCGTGCCGGCCCAATCGATCGTGGGCAGGAGATCGAGCGCGTCGATCGCCAGGCTCTTGAGCGATTTCTCCGGCGCCGTGAGCTTCCTGGGGGCCGCCACCGGCTCGGCCGGCTCCTCGCGGCTCAAGAGCGCCCGCCAGAACGGTGAGAACACCTGATACGGTTTTCCCTCCTTCGTGGCCACGTGCATCGGCTCGAACAGCAGGGCGCCGTTGAAGCTCTCCACGTCGAGGCCGTCGGCGGCGAGGGCCTGCTTGATGCCGGTGTCGCGCTTGATCACGGCCGGCTCGTAGCGACGGTTCCAGGCGACGTGCGTCGCGTTCGTTTCCTGCGCGAGCTTCCGCAGGGCATCGAGCGACGGGCCGCGGCGGATCACGAGCGGCGTGCCAGCCTTGGCGAATGCCGCGGAGAGCTGTTCGAGCGACTGATGCAGCCACCAGCGTGACGCCGCACCCGGCTCCCAGGGCGCCTCTTCCTCGGGGGCCCAGATGAATGCCGGCACCACAGCCCCGCGGGCCGCTGCCGCCGCGAGCGCCGGGTTGTCATCGAGACGGAGATCGTGCCGCAGCCAAACGATCGTGGTCGGTTTCATGCCGACATCGTACGCGGTGCCAGGGCGGCGTGGAGGATTTCGACGGGGTGGAGCGCTTCGCGGCCGGTGCCGTCCTTGATCTGGTGGCGGCAACTGGTGCCGGGGGCGGCGATGAGCGTCTCGGCCGGCGTCTCCCGCACCGCGGGAAAGAGGACGAGGCCTCCGATCTGCATCGACAATTCAAAGTGCTCGCGCTCGTAGCCGAACGAGCCGGCCATGCCGCAGCAGCCGCTGGGGATCGTCTCCACGGAGTAGTTTTGCGGTAGGGACAGGGCCGTGACCGTCGCAGCGAGCGACGACAGCGCCTTCTGATGGCAATGCCCGTGCAGTCTTATTTTTCGAGAGGCCGCCGTGAACGAATCCGCCATGATTCGGCCCGCTTCCGCCTCATGGGCGAGGAACTCGTCGATGAGGAGCGTGTGGCCCGCGAGACGCTTGGCGGATGCCGCGAGGCGCTCCGGCACGAGATCGGGATACTCGTCGCGAAACGAGAGGATCGCCGAGGGCTCGATGCCGACGAGCGGGGCGTCGGCCGTGACCGCGTTGGCAAGGAGTTCGACGTTCCGGGTGGCGAGGTCGCGGGCCTCGCGGACAAGCCCCTTCGAGAGGTGGGCCCGGCCACTGTCCACGTGCCGCGGCACGACGACTTCGTAGCCCAGTCGCTCGAGCAGTTCCACGGCCTTGATGCCGATCCCGGCGTCGAGCGTGTCGGTGAACTCGTCGCAGAAGAGATGGACGCGGCCGAGGGGCGCGGGAGCCAGCCGTGGCGGACGCCGGGCGAGCCAGCCGCGGAGCGTGATGGGAGCGAGCGGCGGCAGCGAACGCCGCGGATGGAACCCGAGCACGGTTTTGACGAGCCGCGAGATACCCGGCGCCGTCACGGCGGCGTTGTAGAGCCACGGAGCGATCGCCGCCCGGCGAAACGTCGCGGCGGAGCCCGCGACGAGCCGCGTGCGGAGGGAGATGCCCTTGGCGTCGTGAGCGTGCTGCTGCCACTCGGCCTTGAGCCGGGCCATGTCCACGTTCGACGGGCACTCGCTCTTGCAGGCCTTGCACGAGAGGCAGAGATCCATCACCTCGGCGAGTTCCGGTCGCGACCAGGGGTCGGCGGTGGCCGGATCGGCGAGTGCCTGCCGGAGGACGTTGGCTCTCGCGCGCGTCGTGTCGCGCTCGTCGCGGGTGGCCATGTAGCTCGGGCACATCGTGCCGCCGATGAGGTGCGTCTTTCTGCACTGGCCGACGCCCGTGCACTTTTCGGCGGCCCGAAGAATGCCGCCGGTGTCGGCAAACCGAAACACGGTGTCGCGGTGCGGCTCGGATTCGCCCGGCACGATCCGCAGCGACGTGTCCATCGGCGGCGTGTCGATGATTTTGCCGGGGTTGAGGATGCCGTGGGGATCGAACGCGCGCTTGACCGCCACGAGCAACTCGAAGCACGCGGGGCCGACCATCGTGCGGATGAACTCGCCGCGCAGCCGGCCGTCGCCGTGCTCGCCGGAGAGACTGCCGCGGTATTTCTTCACGAGGGCGGCGACATCGGTGGCGACGTCACGGAACAGCTTCAGGCCCGCGGCCGTCCGCAGGTCGAAGAGCGGCCGCAGGTGGAGTTCGCCCGCACCCGCGTGCGCGTAGTGCACGCAGTCGATTCCATACTTCTCGGAGAGCAGCCGGTCGAACTCGGCGATGTAGGCGGGAAGGTCCTCGACGGCCACGGCCGTGTCTTCCACGATCTCGCGCGGCTTGGCGTCGCCGGGCACGTTGTTGACGAGCCCCTGCCCGGCCCGCCGGAGCTCCCAGACCTTGTCGCCATCGGGGCCGAAGAGCATCGGGAACGCATAGCCGAGGCCTGTTGAGCGGAGGTCGGCCTCGAGATCGGCGAGAGCCTGCGTCAGGCGGCCACGGTCGGCGTGCTTGAATTCGACCACGAGCACGGCGCCGGGGTCGCCGACGACGAACTCCCGGTTGCGGGCCTGCTCGAGGTTGTCTTTCGTACAGGCGAGGATCTTGTCGTCGATCAGTTCGCAGGCCGTGAGCGAGACCTCGCCGCCACGACGCCGCATGGCCACGAGCGTGGCCTGCAGGGCCTCGTCCACCGACCGGCAGTGGACGCAGAGGAGCGCACCCGGCGGCGGTAGCGGCACAAGTGCGAGCTCGAACTCGACGCCCACGAAGAGCGTGCCCTCCGAACCCGCGAGCAGCCGGCACATATTGAACTCGCGCGGGCTCGCCGGATCGAGGCACGACGCATCCATGAGGGCGTCGAGCGCGTACCCCGTGTTGCGGCGGGTCACCTCCGGCCGGGGAAACGATTCGTGGATGAGCTGGCGGTTGGCGGAGTCGCCGAGCAGTTCCCCGATCCTTCTATAAATGGACGTTTCGAGCGTGTCGGGGCCGCGGCACTTTTCGGCGAATGCATCGGGCGAGAGCGGGCCGAACGTGACCTGGGAGCCGTCGGCGAGAAACCCGCGGGCGGAAACAAGATGGTCGCGGGTGGAGCCGTAGGCGATCGAGTTCGACCCGCAGGAGTTATTGCCCACCATCCCGCCGATCATCGCCCAGGAGGCCGTCGAGGTTTCGGGGCCGAAGAACAGGCCGTGCGGCGTGAGGAACCGGTTGAGCTCGTTGCGGACGACGCCCGGCTGCACGCGGACTCGCCGCCGCTCGACGTCGAGCGCCACGATGCGGTTCAGGTGTCGGCCGAGGTCGACCACGATGCCGCCGCCGACGACTTGCCCGGCGAGCGACGTGCCGGCCCCGCGGGGGATGAGCCCCAGGCGGTGCTCCGCAGCGAACCGCACGATTGATTGGACGTCAGCCTCCGACTTCGGGAAGGCGACAGCGAGCGGCCGCTCCTGGTATTCCGAGGCGTCGGTCGCATAGATCGTGCGGGCGAGACTGTCCGTGGAACATTCGCCTTCGAGGCTGGCCGCGAGGCGGACGAGGGGGGGCGTTGTCATGGGGAGTCTGGCGGCCAGAGAGCCATTCCATGATGCCGCCGGCACACCGCGGTCCGCAACGTGGAAACGAGAATCTCTCTTTAACGTAAAACGGTCCGCACTGACCGCACGGCCCCCGATCCCGTCGCTTCCGCTCCGGGGTTCTTGGACGACCTGGGATGACGGGGCAACCGCCACTGATGTCCGCACCGCAGCCTTCCGAGCCCTCATTCGCCTTAGCTGACCGGAACGTGGGCCTTTTCGTGGCCTTCCGCGTCCTCTTCAACGCGCGGTTCTACTACCCCGTGTTCATGGTGATGTTCCTCGACTTCGGGATCACCGTCGAGGAGTTCGCGCTGCTCAACGCGGTCTGGGCGGCCGCGATCGTCCTGCTCGAGGTGCCGTCGGGGGCACTCGCCGACCTCATCGGCCGCCGGCAGCTCGTGGTCGCCGGGGCGTCCTTGATGGTGGTGGAAATGCTCCTGCTCGTGCTCGTGCCGGTGCCATCGGCGTGGGTGCTGCCCGTGCTCGCGGCCAACCGGATCGTGAGCGGCGCCGCCGAGGCCTTCATCTCCGGGGCCGACGAGGCACTGGCGTTTGAGTCGCTGGCCGCCTGTGGCCGCACGGGCGAGTGGCCGCGCGTGCTCGAGCGGCTCTTGCGCTACGGCGGAATCGTCACGATCGTCGGCATGGTGACGGGCAGCCTCGTCTACGATCCCGCCCTGCTCGACAGCCTCGCGCGCAGCGTCGGCCTCACCGGCGGCTTCACCCGCGCTGACACCTTCCGGCTCCCGATCTGGCTCACGCTTGCATCCGCCCTCGGGGCGTTTGCCGCTGCCGTCGCCATGCGCGAGCCTCCCCGGGCCGTGCCGGCGATCGGACTCGCACAGGCTCCCGGGCTCGCGGCGGCGTTTCGCCAGACCGCGGCCACCGGCCGCTGGATCCTCACGCAGCCCCTGGTCCTGCTCGTGATCGTGGCCGGGGTGCTTATCGACCTCCCGATCAGGCAGGTGCTCGTCGTGTCGAGCGAGATTTACGCCGAGATCGGCGTGCCCACGCCGGCCTTCGGCCTGGTGAGCGCGGCGTCGGCGCTCCTCGGGTTGGCGGTGGCCGGGCCGCTCCGTCGGCTCGCGCTCGGTGCGAGCGCCCGCGCCAACGGCTTCGTGCTGGCCGCCGTCACGCTCGTCGGCCTCGTGGGCATCGCCGCCTTCGTCCCACTCTGGGGCGTCGCCTTCGTGGTTCTGCTCTCCACCGTGCTGCGGATGGTGGTGTTTCTCCAGAGCCAGTACTTGAACCAGCTTGTCGACTCCTCCAAGCGGGCGACCGTGCTGAGTTTTCGGGGGCTGGCGGTGAACGTCGGCTACGGGCTCGGCTGTGTGGCGTTCGCCGCGGCGACGGCGGCCAGTGAGCGAATCGTCGGTGCAGACGATTGCTTCAGGGTCGTGGTGGGACTCCTGCCCGGGGCATTCCTGCTGGCGTGCGCCGCGTTTTGGGGATTCAGCCTCCGGCTGAGGGTAGTCCGCGGTGCCCTCAGCCGGCCTGGCGGCTTCGACCAGCCGCCGGCATCGTCTGCATGATGCCATGACCCAAGCCGGTGCAACCCCGGGCTGATTCGGCCGTTCAAAATGGTTCGGAAGGCTCCTTCGGGGCTGGTTGTTCGTTCCACCGGACGCCTGTGATCGCCATGCACGCTTCGCCCACACTCGCCCGGCTCCTCGTCGGCCTCGCGATCCTGTCGGCGATCTTCTTTGTCGTGGAGCGGCTTCTCGGCAACGGCCGGGGCAAGCCGGTGCTGCGCCATGGATTTTTCACCGACGCCACCTACTGGATCCTGACGCCGCTCGTCGCCAAGCCGCTCATCCGCCTGCTTGTGTTACTTCCGATCGGCCTGCTTGTGGCGTTGGGGGTCGCGTCGGTGGAAGAGTTTCGCACGCGGGCCTACGCCGGGTTCGGCCCCCTCTCCCGCCAGCCGCTCTGGCTCCAGACCATCGAGATCTACCTGCTCGTCGATTTTCTCGCCTACTGGAACCACCGGATGTTTCACGGTGGGCGGTGGTGGCCGTTCCACGCCGTCCACCACAGTTCCGAGGAGCTCGACTGGATGTCGAGCATCCGAGTCCACCCGGTGAATGAGCTGGTGGGCACGCTCTGCCGGGCGACGCCCGTGCTGCTCCTCGGCCTCAATCCGGTCGTCACCGCGAGCACGGCCCCGGTGCTCACGCTCTACGCCGTCCTGCTCCATGCACATGTGAACTGGGACTTCGGCCCGCTCCGGGGCGTGATCGCGTCGCCGGTGTTCCACCGCTGGCACCATTCCCGCGACCCGGCCGCGGTCGACAAGAACTTCGCCGGCCTGTTTCCTCTGTGGGACATGCTCTTCGGCACCTACTACATGCCGCGCGATCGCGTGCCGGAAAACTTCGGGATCCACGAGCCGATGCCGCTGGGCTACGTGCGGCAGTTCACCCACCCCTTCGCTGTGGCCTGCGGACGTCGCAGATCCATCCCGCTCGTGGCCCTCGCCATGGGATGCGGCCTCGGCGGCGGGGCGATCGCACAGCCTGTCGTGGAACAGGTCGAGCCGCAGGGAAAACCCACCTGGGTGACGCCGGCGATCACCGCCCCGGGCGTGTCGTTTCACACGTTCGAGAGCGCGGCTGCGAGGACCACGGTCAGTTACCACATCTATGCACCCGCCGCCCATGACCGAGAAGCGGAGCGGCGCTTTCCGGTCGTGTATTGGCTGCATGGCTCGGGGGGCGGTCTGCCTGGGATTCCGAGGGTCGCGGCCCACTTCAACGCCGCGATCGAAGCCGGCAAGACACCGCCCTGCCTCGTGGTGTTCGTGAACGGCATGGCCAACGGAATGTACGTCGACTGGAAGGACGGTTCGGCCCCCATCGAGACCGTGATCGTGAAGGAACTCGTGCCGCACATCGACGCAACCTATCGCACCATTGCCACGCGGGAAGGAAGGCTGCTCGATGGCTACAGCATGGGCGGTTATGGCGCAGCGCGGCTGGGATTCAAATACCCGGAACTGTTCCGTGCGGTTTCGATCATGGGCGCCGGTCCCTTGCAGGCGGAGCTTCTCGACGGCCCACGAGCGGGAAGGCGACGTGCGGCCGAGGTGCTCGAGCAGGTGTACGGAGGCGATCAGGACTACTTCAAAAGCGTCAGCCCGCGGGTCATGGCCGAGCAGCATGCCGACGCGATCACAAACGGTTCACTCGTGCGGCAGGTGTGCGGCGACGGCGACGAGACGTTCGCCAATAATCGCGACTTCCACGAGCATCTCGAGCGGCTGAGGATTCCGCACACGTGGACCGTGCTCGCCGGCGTGGACCACGACCCGCTCGCGACGCTCACGGCGCTCGGGGATTCGAACTGGGACTTCTACCGGCAGGCTTTCGCGCGGGGAGGACGGTGAGCACCATGGGCGTGCGTCGCGTATCATTCGTCATCGGGGCGGTGCTCGTCGTCGGCTGCGGCCTCGTACTCGTGCGGCGGGGCCTGGCTCAGCAGGCTGCCCGAGAAACGGTCGGAAAGCGGTTCGAGCAGCTCGACAGGAACGGCGACGCGAGAATCACGCCCGACGAGCTGCCGGCGGCGCGGTTTTTCCGGCGGCTCGATCTCGACGGCGACGGCGCGATCACGAAGCCGGAGGCCGTGGAGGCGGTGCGAAAAGGCGCGCTCGAAGACGTGCGATCGCCCGCGGCTCCCGCGCCTACCGCGACAGAGGAGTCGGAGCCGGCAAAGCCGGGCCCCGCGGAGCCGGCGTTTCGCGACGGGCCGAAGCCGGTGCGGCCGGGTGACCACGGGATCGGCCGCCGCGTCGAGGACGTCGCATTCACCGATCTTGCAGGCGCGACACGGTCGCTCGCGACGATCGGCGACGGCCGGATCGTCGTCTTCGCGATGACGAGCACGAGCTGTCCGATCAGCCGCAAGTATCTGCCCCGGCTCGAGGAGCTCGCCGCAGCGTCCGGCGATGCGATCGCCTGGATCCTCGTCAACCCCGTCGCGACCGACAAGCCCGCCGACATGCAGGCCGCCGCCGCGAGATTTGGACCACGGGCGACCTATGTGCACGATCCACGCGGCGAGCTTGCCGTCGCGGTTGGGGCGGTCACCACGACGGATGCCGTCGTGCTCGCGGCCGACCGCACGGTCGTCTACCACGGTGCGATCGACGATCAGTATGGCTTCGGCTACTCGATCGCCGCCCCGCGCAGCCGCTACCTCGCCGACGCGCTCGCGGCGATCCGCGCAGGCGAGGTCCCACGCGTCGCCGCCACCGAGGCGCCGGGCTGCGTGCTCGACAGGCCGGTGGCCACGGCGCCGACCGCCGACGTGACCTACCACGGTCGGATCTCGCGGATCGTCGCGAGGCACTGCGTCGAATGCCACCGCGACGGCGGTGCGGGCCCCTTTCCCCTCGACACCTACGACGATCTCATGGCCCACGCGCCGATGGTGCGGGAGGTGATCGACCGCGGCACGATGCCCCCGTGGTTCGCCGCGGCGACGCCCGCCGACCCCGAGACCGGCCGCGTCCACACGCCGTGGGCCAACGACCGCTCGCTCGCCCCGGTGGAAAAGAACGACCTTCTCGTATGGCTCTCCGGCGGCCGCGTCTCGGGAGATCCCGCCGACGCACCCGCACCACGCAACTATCCCGCCGGCTGGCAGATCGGCGCCCCCGACGCCGTCTTCGAGTTCGCCCAGCCGGTGGACGTGAAGGCCACGGGCGTGATGCCCTACCAGACCGTGATCGTGGAGACGCACCTGCCCGAAGACCGCTGGGTGCAGGCGATCGAGGTGCAGCCAGGCGACCGTAACGTCGTGCACCATGCGCTCATCCATCTGGCGGGCGACACCGAGAACGTCGGCGACACGCGGGACGCCGGTCGGGAGGAGCGTGGCGGTTTCTGGGGCGAGTATGTGCCGGGCCAGAACGCGCTGGTCTATCCCGAAGGTTTCGCGAAGAAGCTGCCGCAGGGAGCGCGGCTCAGGTTCCAGATGCACTACACGCCCAACGGCACGGCCACGACCGACCGCACCCGCGTGGGCGTGATCTACGCCAAGGGTCCGCCTCGGCACGAAGTCCGCGTGGCGGGCATCGTGAACGCCCGGATCTCGATCCCTCCGGGGGCTGCCGACCATCGCGAGCAGGCGTCGCTCAGGCTCCCGTTCGATGCCACGATCATGGGCTTCCTCCCGCACATGCACGTCCGCGGCAAGGCCTGTCGCTACGACCTCGTCCGCAGCGACGGCTCGCGGACGACGCTTCTCGACATCCCGCGCTACGACTTCAACTGGCAATTGCTCTACAGGCTGCACGAGCCGCTCGCGCTCGCGGCCGGTGACACGCTCGCGTTCACCGCCTGGTACGACAACAGCCCTGGAAATCCGGCCAACCCCGATCCGACGAAGACCGTCCGCTGGGGGCCGCAGACGTTCGACGAGATGCATCTGGGCTACGTCGAATATTTCGTGCCCGGGGTCGCGCCGGGCCAGCCGCTGCCGGGCGGCCGCGGAAACGCGAGCAGACGGTGAAAGTCCGGCACTTGGAGATCGACCACGTGACTGCGAGGATGGGGAGAGACAGTCCCGCCCCGCAGGAGGACCAGACCGATGCCGATGACCAATCGCGACTGGTGGCCGGAGCGACTGGATCTCTCGATCCTGCACCAGAACCCTCCCGCCGGAAATCCGTTCGGCAGCGGCTTCGACTACGCAGTGGAATTCGCGCGGCTCGATCTGGCCGCAGTGAAGCGCGACCTCCGCGAACTCATGATCACGTCGCAGGACTGGTGGCCCGCCGACTACGGCCACTACGGCCCGTTCTTCATCCGGATGGCCTGGCACGCGGCCGGCACCTACCGCGCGTCCGACGGCCGGGGCGGCGCCGGCTCGGGCACGCAGCGGTTCGCCCCGCTCAACAGCTGGCCCGACAACACGAACCTCGACAAGGCCCGGAGGCTGCTCTGGCCGATCAAGCAGAAGCACGGCCGGCGAATCTCGTGGGCCGACCTCATGATCCTCGCCGGGAACGTGGCGATGGAGTCGATGGGCTTCGAGACGTTCGGCTTCGGCGGCGGCCGGGAGGACGCGTGGGAGCCGCCGAACGACATTGATTGGGGTCCTGAGTCGAAGTGGCTCGGCGACGAGCGGCACGGCGGCGATGGCCGGCTCGCCAATCCGCTCGCCGCCGTGGAGATGGGTCTGATATACGTCAATCCCGAGGGGCCAAACGGCAAGCCGGATCCCCTGGCCGCAGCCCGCGACATCCGCGAGACGTTCGCCCGCATGGCGATGAACGACGAGGAGACCGTGGCCCTCATCGCCGGCGGCCACACGTTCGGCAAGGCGCACGGCGCCGCGAGCGCCGAGAACGTCGGGCCTGCCCCCGAGGGAGCGGCCATCGAGGAGCAGGGCCTCGGCTGGAAAAACCGCTTCCGTACCGGCAAGGGGG
Source organism: Pirellulales bacterium (assembly GCA_040397685.1). Lineage (GTDB taxonomy): Bacteria > Planctomycetota > Planctomycetia > Pirellulales > UBA1268 > RGVT01. Next base: position 71,840 of record JBBAVM010000001.1, on the reverse strand, counting down.
CCGACACGATCACGAGCGGCCTCGAAGGGGCGTGGTCGTCCACCCCCACCAGGTGGTCGAGTGCCTACTTCGATAATCTCTTCGGTTACGAGTGGGAGCTGACGAAGAGCCCAGCCGATGCCTGGCAGTGGGCGCCGAAAGAGAAGTCGGCACAGGGCGTGGTGCCCGACGCCCACGACGTATCGAAGCGGCACGCACCGATGATGTTCACCACCGATCTCGCGCTGCGGGTGGACCCCGCCTATGAAAAAATCTCGCGGCGGTTTCACGAGCATCCGGAGGAGTTGCGTCAGGCCTTCGCCAAGGCCTGGTACAAGCTCACGCATCGCGACATGGGGCCCGTGACGCGGCTCGTGGGCCCGGACGTGCCGCCGGCCCAGGTGTGGCAGGATCCCGTGCCGGCGGTGGACCATCCACTCGTCGCGGCCTCCGACATCGCCACCCTCAAAACCAAGATCCTGGCCTCCGTCCTGGCGGTGCCCGACCTCGTGAAGGCGGCGTGGGGCTCGGCATCGACGTTTCGCGGCAGCGACAGGCGCGGCGGCGCGAACGGCGCGCGGATCCGTCTTGCGCCCCAGAAAGACTGGCCGGTCAACGAGCCGGCCCGGCTCGCCCGCGTGCTCGACGGGCTCTCCGGGATCCAGCGCGAATTCAATGCCGGCCAGCGCGACGGCAAAAAAATCTCGCTCGCCGACCTGATCGTGCTCGCGGGCTCGGCCGCGATCGAGCAGGCGGCGCGGGATGCCGGCCACGAGGTGACGGTGCCGTTCGTGCCCGGCCGCACCGACGCGACCGCGGAGATGACCGATGCGGCGTCGTTTACGGTTCTCAGGCCCGTGGCCGACGGATTCCGCAATTACTGCGCCGCCGGGATCGACCGGGCCGCGGAGGAGTTGCTCGTCGAGCGGGCGAATCTGCTCACGCTCTCGGCTCCGGAGATGACGGTGCTCGTGGGCGGTCTGCGGGTGCTGGGGGCCACCGTCGGCACCGGGCCGACGGCCGCGATCGGCGTGCTCACCGCCACCCCCGGCCGGCTCACGACCGACTTCTTCGTGAACCTGCTCGACATGGGCACCGAGTGGCGGCCGTCGCCGGCGGGCCTTAACGTCTTCGAGGGCCGCGATCGCAAGACGGGAGCGGTGCGGTGGACGGCGAGCCGGGCCGACCTCGTGTTCGGGTCGAATGCGCAGCTGCGGGCGATCGCCGAGGTCTACGCGAGCGCCGACGCACCGGTGAAATTCGTCGCGGACTTCGTCGCCGCCTGGACGAAGGTCATGCTCCTCGATCGGTTCGACCTGCCTGCGGAGACGAGGGCTCTCCGCGGATGAGACGAGTCGCGTTCCTCGGATCGTGTCTTGCCGCCTTCGGGCCGGTGGCACCCGCAGCCGATCCGGTCGCCACCGTGACCGAGATCCCGGGGCTCGTGGCGTTCTGGGACTTCACCAAACGCGAGCCCGGAGGGCAGCAACGCTTCACCGCGCACGTGCCGGCCGATTCGTCCATCGACTACCCGCTCGATGCGGCGAATTACGTGCGGGAGTTCTGGGGCAGCGGCCGCGACGCGACGTATGCCGATTTTCCAGAACTGGGCCGCGGGCCTTTCGGCAACGCGGTGCGGATCGTCAAGGAGTCGGATCCCGAATTCCGGCCACTCCTGTTCGTGCCGCGCGCTGTGCTGCACGACACGCCGCTCGACATCAAGGGAGGGGGCCGGTCGGTGACAGTGGTCGCGTGGGCGATTCGCGAGAGTGGCAACCACGCCCTGGCCGGCATCTGGCACGAAGGAACCGACCTCGTGCAGAAGGAAACCCAGGGGGCGCGCAAGGTGCAGCGCGGCCAACGGCAATACGCGCTCTTTGCCGGGCTCAACAAGGAGGGGAGCGCCTGCGGGCATGTGTCCGAGAACGGTGCAGGCTCGTTCCGCAACAAGTACGCGTTGCACAAGTGCAACTCGGCCGCGCAGGCCCCCGCCGTGCCCGCCGATTCCGCCCCGGAGGAGCTCGATGCGGCGTGGCGCTGTTTTGCGATGACGCTCGATCACGAGAAGGAGGAACTCACGGGCTGGCTCGACGGCGTCGCCGGCGACCGCTGGCTCACCGACCCGAAGAGCGACTGGCTCCTGAGGTCAGCCTACGAAGCGTACATGCAGGGGCACTTCGCCCGCACGCCAGACCGCGAGCCCGGCGAAGACCGGACCTTTCCACCGGATCAGTTTTACAACCCGCCTGAGGAGGAGCCGGTGTCGGTGCGGGTCGTGGCCGAGGCGGGCGAAGAACGCACCGAGCTCCGGGAATATCGCTACACGCAGGTGCGGATCGCGCTCCGCGGCGGTAAGGAGACATCTCGGGATCTCGTGGCCATCCGGCTCAACCCGTGGTGGTATCCGTACGGGATCTACGAGCCGAAAGACGACGGAAGTGGCGGGCCCTTCACGATCGGCCGTGTCATCCACTCGAGCCGTGGTGTGGGATTCACAGGCTGGATCGGTGGCGTTGCGGTGTTCGACAGAGCGCTTGAAGCGGGGGAGATCGAGCGACTCGCAGCCGTGGCAAGGTCGCCGATGTCGGGCGGGCCAGAGCCTCCGGAGTGAGCCCGACGCGGGCTTCCTGCGCCGGCCGCACGGGGAGCCACTCGGCCAGGCGGGCCGTGCCGCGAGACGCCAGGGTGGCGATCCCGAAATCGTCGGCAACCGCCATCCGGCCGCGGCCGACCGCCCCGTTCTCCGGCCCCCATTCACGGAAACGACGCGAGACCCGGCACGACGATTCGTGCCAGCCCACTCGGATTCGGCAGAATCTCCAGCGTCAGAAACCCTGCGATCGTCACCCGCACTGGGACGTCCGCACGCCTGCACACGCCGAGCACTGGCAGGAGAGCTTTCACCGACCCGCGCGTCGCCCACGCCGTGCGAAAAGCGGTGAACGCGATCTTCAAGCCGGCACCATCCGCGTCGATCACGACCGGGCGGCCGTCCACGGTGCCTGCGAGCCGCCCGGCCACGATTATTTTGGGGACGAACCGACGTCCCGCGTGCGGATCTTCATCGTCCCGTGCAGCACCCACTCGGCGTGCTCGGCGGAAGGTCCGGTGCCGCTCGGAATCTTGATGTGCATGTCGTCGAACTCATAAGTGATCTCGGCGCGACGACCGGTGAGGTTGTCGTACAGGCCGATCAGGAGATCTGGCCAATTGTTCGTCTGTTTGTCCGCCACGGGCGTGCCTCCACGAAGGTTTTGGAACCCGGGGAGTATAGGCACGTGGTCCGCACGGGAAAGAAATTCCCCTGATCCGGGCACCAACGCTCCGAGCAGAGGCCCTACACTGGCCGTGGGACGGTTTGGCCCGTTGAGTGAGTGGTGATCGATGCGCGATCCCGTGGCGCCGGTATGCGTGTGGCTGAAGCGCGATCTGCGCGTGATCGACCACGCCGCGCTCGCCGAGGCGTGTGCGCGGGCACTGGGCGGGGCCGTGTTCGCCGTGTTTCTCTACGAACCCGAGGTGCTCGCACAGCCGGAGTGGGAACCGAGCCACACGGAGTTCCAGCGGGAATGCCTTGTCGAGCTCGAGGTCGCGCTCGGGCGGTTCGGCATCCGGCTCGTCACCCGCCGCGGGGAAGCGGTCGCGATGCTCGAGCAACTGCGACGCGAGACGGGCTACAGGCTCCTCGTGGCCCACGAGGAGACCGGCACGGGCGTGACCTATGCCCGCGACCGACGCGTGCGCCGCTGGGCCCGCGAGGCGGGCGTCGAGCTTCTCGAACTGCCGCAGACGGGCGTCGTGCGGCGGCTCGCGTCGCGGAATGGCTGGAATCGGCTCTGGGAGAGACGGATGGAAGCGACGCGAGCGCCCGTTCCGCGAAGCGGCGGAGCCGGGGGCGGGGCGACGATCCTGCGGCTGGAGACCGCGGGGCTCCTTGGCTGCCGCGAGCTCGGTCAGCCCGCCGACACGAAGGATCGCCAGCGCGGCGGCGCAGCGGCTGCCGGCGAAGTGCTCGACGACTTTCTCATCCGCCGCGGCCGCCACTACTCCGGTGGCATTTCGAGCCCGCTCTCGGCCCCGACGAGCTGCTCGCGACTGAGTGCATATCTCTCGTTCGGTGCGATCTCCATGCGCACGGTCTGGCAGGAATGCGAGTCTCGGCGACTCGACGTCGCCGCCGCGCTCGCCACGGCCGCGCATCCGCGCGAGCGCGCAGAACTGAAGGCCTGGCAGCGGAGCCTGAAGGCGGTGCAGTCACGGCTGCACTGGCACTGCCACTTCATGCAGAAGCTCGAGGACGAGCCCGAGATAGAATTTGAAAACATGCTGCGGGCGGCCGACGGCCTGCGGGAGCACGACGTTTCGGCTGAGCGGCTCGCGGCCTGGCAGGCGGGCCGCACGGGCTACCCGCTCGTGGACGCCTGCATGCGGAGCCTGCTCGCGACCGGCTGGCTCACGTTTCGCATGCGGGCCATGGTCGTGTCGTTCGCGAGCTACTCGCTCTGGCTCCACTGGCGACCCACAGGGCTGTTTCTCGCCCGCCACTTCCTCGACTTCGAGCCGGGGATTCACTGGTCGCAGCTGCAAATGCAAAGTGGCACGACGGGCATCAACACACTGCGGATCTACAACCCCACGAAGCAGGCGGTCGAGCAGGACCCGCGCGGCGTGTTCATCCGCCGTTGGCTGCCGGAACTCGGCCGTGTGCCGCCGGCCTACGTGCACATGCCGTGGACGATGCCCGCAGCCGTGCAGCAGGCGGTGGGCTGCGTGATCGGCCGCGACTATCCGGCCCCGATCGTCGATCACGCCGCCGCCGTGCGGGAGGCAAAGCAGCGGCTCGCGGCCGTGCGGGGTGATCCAGAGGCCCGGGCCGAGGCCCGCGACGTCGCCCGACGGCACGGCAGCCGCCGCGATCGCCGCGGTGCGATGCACCAAGACCCGGTGCGGCGATCACTCGCCCGCGAAACTGGTGCGACGACCAGCCGCCCCCCGCAGGCCCCCGACCCGCAGCAGAGGCTTCCATTTTTCGCAGCCGACGCGGCCGAACCGACCGATGAAGCCGCTCACGGCACGCAGGCGAGGAACAGGTAGGTCGCGAAGAGCACGAGGTGCACGGCGCCCTGCATCAGCGACGTGCGGCCGGTGCCGAGCGTCACGACGCTCACGAGCAGGGCCGTGGCGAGGAGGACGATCTCCTTCGGCTCGAGCCCGAGCATGAGCGGCAGTCCATACGCAGTGGCGCAGACCACGACGACTGGCACGGTGAGACCGATCGTTGCGAGCGCCGAACCGATTGCGAGGTTCATGCTGCTCTGCAGCCGGTTGGCATGGGCCGCCCGGATCGCCGCCCACGTCTCGGGCAGGAGCACCACCATGGCGACCACGATCCCGACCACGCCGCGCGGCAGGTGAAACGCCTCCACCCATTCCTCGAGGGGATGGGAGAGCACCTTCGCAAGGCCCACCACCGCGACGAGGGCCACGACAAGAAGCACGAAACTCGTGGCCGCCTGCCGGCGCGATGGTGGCGGGGCATGCTCGTGGGGCGGGGCGTCCTCGTCGAGCGGCAGAAAATAGTCACGGTGCCGGACGGTCTGCACGAACACGAAGATGCCCCAGAGGGCCGCCGAGACGACCGCCGCGAACAAGGCCTGGCCGCGGCTGTACGTGCCGACGCCCGTCGTGATGGTGAAGTCGGGGAGGACGAGCGTGACGACGGCAAGCACGATGAGCGCCGCCAGACCACCGCCCGCCCCCTCGACGCGAAATGACTGCTCGCGGTGGGCGAGGCCGCCGACGAGCGTACAGAGGCCGACGACGCCGGTGGTGATGATCATCACGGTGGCGTAGACGGCGTCGCGAGGCAGCGTCTCCATGCCGGAGCCGCCGGCGATGAGCAGCGAAAGGAGGAGGGCGGCCTCGATCACGGTCACCGCGAGGGCGAGCACGAGCGTACCCAGCGGCTCCCCGACACGGTGGGCGATCACTTCCGCGTGATGCACGGCGGCGAGCACGGCCCCGACGAGGGCTGCCCCCGAGCCGGCGAGGACCCAGGGGTTCTCGCCGAGCGCGGATGTGAGGGCGAGAACCGCGGCGGCGGCGAGCGGAGCGAGTGTCGTCCAGTGGTGCATCAGGCGGGCCACTGCCTTTCCGAAGGGAACGGTGATTTTCAGAAGTGTGTGGTCTGCGCGGGCATCACGCCAGAGCGCGCCGGCTTGCGTTGTCGCCTCGGGCGGCGGCGATGGCGTCGATCGCCAGGCGGCGCTCCGTCGCGGGCGTCATCGAGGCCGCCAGCGCCTGGCCCGCGGCGGCGATGCGCCGACAGTCGTCGGGATGGTCGCGGCACCACGCGATGCGCTCCACGAGGTCCGACAGATCGGCCGCCACGGGCACGTAGTGCCGCCCCGGCTCGAGGCGGTCGTAGTACCACTGCCGAAAACCGAGGGGCGAGGCGACCTTGATGACGCAGCAGCCGAACAGGAGCCGCAGGAACAGGTTGCTGAATGCGTTGGCGTTGCCGTCGATGTCGATCGCGAAGCGGCGGCCGAGCCAGGACGCCTCGGGCACTGGATCACCAGCGATCCCCGCGGCCCGGTAGGCGACGCGGGCCTCGGCGGAAGAGGCGGCGCCGGCCACCAGCCGGGCATCGACCCCGAGATTCGGGAGGTCGGCCTGCGCGTCGCGTAGCAGGAGGCACATCCGCACCCGCTGCCGGAGCGCTGGGTCGCCCGCGCGCATCGTCGCGTTTAAAAGTTCGCCCTGGCCCGTGGGGCTGCCCCGCCAGACGATCGACGCCTCGCGGTCGGCGAAGGCCGGCGCCCGTGATGCAGTCGTCCGAATGCGGGCATAGCCCTGGCTCGAGTGGAACCCGCGGTCGGGGACCAGGATGGTGTCGGGAAGATAGGAACAAAACCCGAGCACCGGCCCGGGGTCGCGGACGTGGTCGGCGAGGTCGGCGGGCCAGTTGCCGTCGGGCACGCGGGGGTCGGAGAGCAGGTCGATAAATACCCCGAGCCGCCGCCACGCCGTCGTAAAGCCGCTGCGGCCACGGAGCCAGGCGAGGTCGGCGTCGATGCCGATGATCCTCCCACCGCGCTTGCGGATCACGACGACGGTGTCGGCGAACGGGGCATCGGCGACCCGCGGAGAGACCCCGATCCATGGCCGCGGCAGGCCGCCGTGGACATGTCGCGCGTTCCACCAGGAGAGCAGACCGAGTTTGGCCGGAGCGAGCCGGCCGTGGAGCAGCGCCGAGAGTCGGGGCGGCAGTTTTGTTTTCATACTCGGGCCTCCAGGCGGCCGCCTGCTTGCGAAGGTGCCCGCAGTGAACCTACCCTGCGGCGACCGGAGACGATTCCCGTGAGCAACCGCACAGGCCTGGTGACGAGCGCCGGCTACCTCGAGCATCTTACCGGCGATGGACATCC
>JBBAVM010000001.1:41744-64331 GCA_040397685.1 Pirellulales bacterium | reverse complement strand
CAGGCCTGGTGACGAGCGCCGGCTACCTCGAGCATCTTACCGGCGATGGACATCCAGAGTCTCCCGACCGCGTGCGGGCGATCCTGGTGAAGCTCCGCGACGAGGGGCTCCTGGATCGCACCGTGAATATCCCGCCGCGGCCGGCGACGGAGGCTGAACTCCTCCGCTGCCATTCGGCCGACTATCTGCAGATCGTGCGCGAAGACGTGGCCGACGGGCTCCACAAACTCTCGACGGGTGACACGCCGCTCTCGGAGAAGTCGCTCGAGACGGCGCTGCTCTCGACCGGCGGCGTGCTTGCGGCGGTCGATGCCGTGATGGACGGCCGCGTGGCACACGCCGCCGCGATCGTGCGGCCGCCCGGCCACCATGCGACGCCCTCCAGGGGGATGGGATTTTGTCTTTTCAACAACGTGGCGTGTGCCGCGCGTCACGCACAGGCCGTGCATGGCGTGAAGCGGGTGCTGATCGCCGACTGGGACGTGCACCACGGCAACGGCACCCAGGACAATTTTTATGCCGACGGCACGGTGCTCTTCTTCGACACGCACCAGTCGCCGCTCTATCCGGGCACGGGCCGCCGCGACGAGACCGGGGCAGGGCCGGGAACGGGGCTGATCATGAATCGGCCGTTCGCGGCCGGGGGAGGCCGCGACGAGATCGTGGCGGCGTTCCGCGACGAGCTCGTGCCGGCGGCCGATGCATTTCGACCGGACCTTGTGCTCGTGTCGGCCGGGTTCGATTCGCGGATCGGCGACCCGCTCGGCGGCTTCCGGCTCACCGACGACGACTTCGCCGAGTTGACGAGCCTGATGATGGGGATCGCGGCGAAGCACTGTGGCGGCCGGCTCGTCTCGACGCTCGAAGGAGGCTACGCTCTCGACGGACTGGCGTCGGCGGTCGCCGCCCATGTGCGGGCCCTTTGCGGCTGAGCGGCGTGGCTCACCGGACATCCTTCTGGAGAACTTGATATGCAGCCGGTCGCGATCTCACGCTGGCTGGCCCGGGAGGTCGGGACCATCGTGTTTCGCCCGCCCACGGCCTGCACCTACAACCCGCTCGTCTACGCCCGCAGGCCTCACGAGGCGTATCTCACGCGGTATGCGCGACGCGGAATCGAGGCACTCGTGTTGGGGATGAACCCGGGGCCGTGGGGCATGGCCCAGACGGGCGTGCCGTTCGGCGAAGTCGCGCTCGTACGCGATTTTTTGGGGATCGACGAGCGGGTGGACCAGCCGCGGAGAGTGCATCCGAGGCGACCGATCCAGGGCTTTGCCTGCGCCCGCAGCGAAGTCAGCGGCCGCCGGTTCTGGGGCTGGGCGCAGGATCGGTTCGGGTCGCCGGCCGCGTTCAGTCGGCGGTTTCTCGTGGCGAACTACTGCCCGCTCGTGTTCATGGAGGCGTCGGGCCGCAACCGCACGCCCGACAAGCTTCCCGCCGCCGAGCGGGAGCCGCTGTTCGAGCTCTGCGACGAGGCTCTGCGGCGGCTCGTCGCGTGGTGCGAGCCCACCCGCGTGATCGGCGTGGGCACCTTCGCCGCCGCGCGGGCGCGCGAGGCGCTCGGGCCCAGCGGCCCGCCGATCATGAGCATTCTCCACCCCAGCCCCGCCAGCCCAGCCGCCAATCGCGGCTGGGTTGCGCACGTCGAGCGGCAGCTCGAGGCTGCCGGGATCGAAATCCCCGCGGGCCGCAGGCCGCGCACGCCGCAGCGCGGGGCTGTGCGCCCGGGTCGAAAGGGCTGACAATCAGCCGTCACCACGGCCGAAACCGACCACAATGCCGGTGCAGGCCGAAGCACCGATCCACCACAGACCCCTGCGATGGCTCAACTCTACTTCTATTACTCCGCGATGAACGCGGGGAAAAGCACGACGCTGCTCCAGTCGGCCTACAACTACCAGGAGCGCGGCATGCGCGCCCTGCTCTACGCGCCGGCCATCGACAGCCGCAGCGGCACCCACAAGATCCTGTCACGGATCGGCCTGGCGGCCGAGGCGGTGGCGTTCGACGAAGCGTACGACTTCCACGCCGCCGTCCGGGATGCCCAGACGACCGGTCCGGTGCACTGCGTGCTCATCGACGAGGCGCAGTTCCTCACGCCACAGCAGGTGCTGCAGTTGACGCTCGTCTGCGACCAGTTGGGGGTGCCGGTGCTCTGCTACGGGATTCGCACCGACTTCCGGGGCGAGCCCTTCGAGGGCAGCAAGTATCTGCTCGCCTGGGCCGACAACATCATCGAGATCAAGACGATCTGCCGCAGCGGCAAGAAGGCCACGATGAACGCCCGGCTCGACGAGCACGGCACTCGCGTCACGGAGGGGGCGCAGATCGACATCGGCCACCACTACGAAGCGCTCAGCCGTAAGGAGTTTCACCTGGAAGAGGTCTCGCCCGTGGCCAAGCGCAAGGCTCCGTGAGTCGCCGTGGGGGAGCGGCCCGCCGGCCCCTTCAGGATCGCTTCCTAACGCGACATCACCACCGACCGCGGGCGATCCTCCGGTGCGGTCCCGAAGGCCTTGTTCGGCTCCGGCCCCATCACGAAGGTCAGTTCGCCGCCCGCGACGATATCCGCGTGGGTGATATACGACTTGGTGTGGGGCTTGCCGTTCAACTCGGCCGACTGGATGTAGAGGTTTTCCGGCGAGTTGTTCTTGGCGACGATGGTGAACGACCTGCCCCCGGGAACGGCGATCGTCGCCTCATTGACGATCGGGCTGCCGAAGACATAGATCCCGGCCGCCGGATTGACCGGGTAGATGCCCAGCGCCGAGAAGACGTACCAGGCCGACATCTGGCCGCAGTCCTCGTTGCCTGACAGCCCGTCCGGCTGGTCGGTGTAGAGAGTGGTGAGGATCCTGCGCACGAGCGCGGCGGTCTTCCACTGCTGGCCGACGAAGGCATAGAGATAGGTGGTGTGGTGGCCCGGCTCGTTGCCATGGGCGTACTGCCCGATCAGCCCGGAGATGTCGGCCGAGGCGCCCTCGCTCTTGATCGACTCGACCGTGAAGAGCTGATCGAGCTTTTCGCCAAAAGGCTCGTCGCCACCGAACAGTTCAATCAATCCCTCGGGGTCCTGCGGCACGAGCCACAGGTACTGCCAGCCGTTGCCCTCGCAGTAGTCGTCGCGGCGGTGGGACGATGCGACGGGGTCGAACGGCTCGCGCCACGTGCCGTCGGACAGCTTGCCCCGCATGAACTTCGTCGTGGGATCGAAATACTCACGGTACGCCCTCGCCCGCTTGGAGAAATACTCGAAGTCTTCCTGTTTTCTGAGCGCCTTGGCCATCTGGGCGATGCACCAGTCGTCGATGGCATACTCCATCGCCTTGGCGACCGACTCGCTTTCCTTCTCGGCGGGGATGTAGCCCTTCTCCTTGATCGCATCGAGGCCGCGCTCGTCACGCATGGCGGAGTTTTTGATCGCCTCAAAGGCCCGCTCCGGGTCGGTGGCCAGCAGGCTCTTGAAGTAGGCATCGACCACCACCGGCACGGCGTGGTATCCGACCATCGTGTCGGTCTCGTTGCCCATCAGGTGCCATACCGGCAGCTTCCCCTGCTGGTCACGGATGGCGAGCATCGTCTGGATGAAGTGCCCGACACGTTCCGGCTGGGTGAGCGTGAACAGTGGGTGCGCCGCGCGGTAGGTGTCCCAGAGCGAGAAGATCGTGTAGTTGTCGAACTTCGCCTTGTGGTAGACCTTTCCGTCGGCGCCACGGTAGTCGCCGTTGTGATCGTTGAACAACGCCGGCGCGATCATTGTGTGATAAAGCGCGGTATAGAAGATGCGCTGCGTGCGGTCGTCGGCCTCGATTCGGATGTGGCCGAGCTGATCGTTCCAGGCGGCCTTGGCCGCGGCCGCGACGGCGTCGAAATCGGCGGCGCCGGCCTCTTGGTCGAGGTTCTCGAGCGCGTTCTCCTCGCTCACCGGCGAGAGGCCGACGCGCACCAGTACCTCACCCGGCGAGCCCGCATACGTACCCACGGCCCGCAGCCCGCGGCCCTCAGCCGACTCGCGGCCCACCTCCCGGTCGCCCAGGAAGATGCGGAACTCGGCGAACGGTTTGGAGGACTTCAGCGCGAAGTAAACCCGCTGATCTTTCGCCCATCCCGCCGACCGGCGGTAGCCGACGACGGTTGCCTCGTCGACCCGGCGGATCCGCGTTTCGACGACACGGCCGCCGCCGTTCTCGAACTTCAGGTCGATCGCGAGGTGTGCCCGCTTGTCGGCCGGGTAGCGGTAGCGGTGCAGGCCGACCCGCTCCGTGGCGGTCAGCTCGACGTGCACGTCGTCGTCGAGCAGGGTGACCGAATAGAAGCCGGGACGGACCTGTTCCTGGTCGTGGGTGTAGCGGCTCGCATAGCCAGCGTCGGGATCTTTGCGCGAGCCGGGTTGAGTGACCACCTTGCCGGTGTATGGCATCACGAGGATGTCGCCCAGGTCGGAGATTCCGGTGCCGCCGAGGTGCAAGTGCGAGAACCCGGCCAAGACGTTGTCGGAGTAGTGGTAGCCTGAGCACCAGTCCCAGCCCTGGTGGAAGTTTGCCGGGCCGACCTGCACGGCACCGAAGGGCACGCTGGCGCCCACGAACACGTGGCCGTGCCCGCCGGAGCCGATGAAGGGATCGACGTGGCCGGTGAAATCATCCGCGTTGCATGGGGAAGCGACCGCGGCCAGGAGGGCGGCCACGAGACAGGCGGCAAGTCGGCAGCGATTCATCATTGGAGGCCTGACGGAGGAGGGAACGAAACGAGGATCAGAGACGGTTGAGGGCGAATGCGTAGGCACCGACGCCCACCGCGCGGCTGGCACCGAGCGTGGAGATGCCGACGCCGACCCGTTTCCGCGGGTCGGTGACGACGGTGCGGCTGGAATGGGGAACCGCGATCTCGCGGGCCTCGCCGCGCAGAAACTCCTTCCGCTGGGCCGCATCGCCGAGATCGTAGGCGTGTTGGATCAGCCGGTTGGTCTTGCCGCCGCCGTAGGTGGCGATCGTGCCGTTGAGTTCCGCCATCACCCGCGGAAGGAACAGGGGCGCCGCGCCGGCCAGCCCGCCGCCGATCACCGCCAGGCCGTCGATGAGCGTCAGCACGTTCGCCAACACGTCGCCGACCACCTCGCCGAGCGTCTCGAACGCCTGCCGGGCGGCCTGCGGGTCGCCGGGCGCCTTTTCCATCGCGATGTCGTGGATGTCCTTGGGAGAGAGGCCGTCGGCCGCCACGCCGGCGGCTGCGGCGTAGGCCGACCGCACCGCCCGGATGCTCGCGCCCTCCTCGGCGAAACACTCGTTCCGCACCTTGTTTCGCAGCAGCCAGAACTCGCCGCCGGCCGAGTTGTCGCCGGTCACGAGCCGGCCGTCGATCACGATTCCTCCACCCAGGCCCGTGCCGAGCGTCAGGCCGATCAGGTTGCGATACCGCTTGGGGCTGCCGGCGGCCTCGAGTTCCCGATTGATCTCCGGCAGCAGGCCGGCGATCGCCTCGCCATAGGCGAAAAGGTCGCCGTCGTTGTTGAGGAAGACCGGCACCCCGAAACGTTCCTCCAGCATCGGGCCCACCGCGACGCCGCCACCGTAGGCGGGCAGATTGCCGACGTTGAAGATCACGCCGTTCGGGTAGTCGGCCGGGCCGGGGAACGCGAAGCTGATGGCGGCTGGCGTGTGGCCGATCTGGTCGATGAGTGCCTGGAAGCCGGCGACCAGGTTTCGCAGGCTCGCGTCGAGGTCGTGCGGCTCGGCGGGCAGCGTCACCGCATCGCCGATGGGCCGGCCGCTTTGCATCGCGGCAAACGAGAAGTTCGTCCCGCCGGCGTCGAGCGTCAGCACCACACGCGGGTCGGCGGCGAGCTGGGCCCCCGCGGTCATATGGCGGCCCCCTTGGCGGCGATCCGCCGCTGGCTCCACCAGCCGTAGAAGGCGATATACAGATAGCAGGGGATCGGGATCAGGAACGCCAGACGGATGCCGACCGCGTCGCCGACGGCCCCCATCAAGAGCGGCAGCAGGGCGCCACCCACGATCATCATCACCAAGAGCGACGAGCCCTGGGAGGTGTGCTCGCCGAGGTCGTCGATCGCCAGCGTGAAGATGTTCGACCACATGATCGAATTGAAGAGTCCGGTGCCGAGCGCCACCCACAAGGCGACCTTGCCGGTCGTGCACACGGCGAAGAGCAGCAGCAGACACAAGATTCCGGAGAACAAGGCCAGCACCGCCGACGGCTGGCCGCGGGCGACGGCGAACGCCCCCAGGCAGAGGGTGATCATCAGCACGAACGGCCACAACTCGACGATCGGCAGGAAGCTGGTCTCGAGCCGGCCGTCTTCGAACCGCAATGCGGTGACGACGTAGACGAGCCCCAAGAGCAGGGCGGCTGTCGCCACCATCAGCAGCGGCTTGCGGGCGGGGTTCACCGTCTGGGCCATGGCGATCGCGCCGCACAGGCGGCCGATCATCGCCCCGCCCCAATAGAAGGCGAGGTACAGGCTGGCAATGCCTTCTGCCCAGCCCATGACGGCGGGGTCGCCTATGAAGCTCACCAGGTAACTGCCGATCGCCACCTCGGAGCCGACGTACATGAAGATGGCCGCCATGCCGAGCGTCAGCTGGGGAAAGCCGAGCGCGCTCGCCGTGTCGTCGGTCGGCGCGGAACTCTCGGGCTGGATCCGGGGCAGGTGGACGAACGCCATCACCACGGCCAGGGCGAGGAACAGGCCGCCATAGATCAGGTACGGAATCTGGATCGCGTCGAGCGTCACCTTCCCGTTCTTGGCGAACACCTCGTAGAGCAGGAGCCCGCCGGCGATGGGGGCGAGAGTCGTTCCCAGGGAGTTGAGGCCCTGGGCGAGGTTGAGCCGCGACGATGCGTTCTCCGGCCTGCCGAGGATCGCCGCGTATGGGTTTGCGGCGATCTGCAGGAGCGTCACCCCCGTCGCCAGCAGGAACAACGCCCCGAGGAAAAAGGCATACGACTTCGCGGCGGCGGCCGGCGCAAACAGCCCGCAGCCGGCCGCGCAGATGACGAGCGCGGCGACGATGGTCCGCTGGTAGCCGACGCGGTTGATCGGGTCGCCGCCGCTCACCGAGAAGGCGAAGTAGATCAGCGAGATCACGAAGAACGCGCCGAAAAACGCGAACTGCACGAGCCCCGCCTGGAAATAGCTCAGCTCGAAACTTGACTTGAGAAAGGGGATCAGCACGTCGTTCATGACGGTGATGAATCCCCAGAAGAAGAACAGCACCGTGACGGCTGCGAAGGGCCCGGCGGCACCCTTCCCCGGGCTTGTGTCGCCGTCAGCCGGCCGCTGTTCGTCCCCGCGCCGAGCCCTCGGCGCCGCATCGTTCCATCCCATCGTAGAACTTCCTCCTGGTGCGTCCTGCATTCCGTCGGCCAGCGAGACCGCCGAGCACGACAACCCCGGCGCCGGCGACGAGAACGATCGCCGCGGGCTCCGGCACCGCGCTGACCGTGTACACCCGGAAGTTCTGCTCGCCGAGCACGCCGTCGATGTCGTAGATCATGTCCGCCGAAGTGGAAAAACCGCCCTGCGTGTCCGCGCCGAATGCCGCCAGGGCAGCCTCGAGCGACATTCCCGTGCTGCCGATCGTTCCGAACGACCACTCGTTGGTGCCGAAAGACGCACCGGGAAGAAAAGAGGTGAACACTCCGCCGGCGCCGGGACCCCACGACGTGTCGCCGCTCGATCCGGCCACGGCCGCCGTGCCGGCCAGCAGGTTCGCGCGATTGAAATAGTCCACCGACCCGCTCACGTTCGGGCCGCCGAGCGTGTAGAACGCCGCTCCGATCGTGTTGTCGTCACCGACCGTCACGTTGCCGAGCGCCGGTGCAAACAGGTAGGAGCCGCTGGGATACGAGAACTGCGTCGCGGTGCTCGAGAACTGGATCACGGCTGGATTAGGGCGGATCAAGTAGGAACCGATGCCGTTGCCCTGGCTGACGCCGGCGTTGCCGGGGTTCAACCGCAGTTCACCGGTATCCACGTTGAACACGATGAAGGCATCGCCCACCTGCTCGGCACGAGCGGAGGCGAAACCGCCCATCAAGGCGAGCAGAGCCGCCCCCGCGACCATCCGCAGCCAAAGGTTTCGCAGGCAGTGGTGTGAATTCATGATGCAACTCCTGGTAATCGTGGTGACAGCGCCAGCAGAGGAGCCGCCCCGATGCCAAGCCGCGGCAGCGTTACCGAGCCGGTCGTGAGCGTCACGATCATCGGAGCCATGCGCTGGGGAAGGTACGAGCCGCGGCCATACAGCCCAGAGGTCCTCATGCTGACGATGTCTTTGATGTTCACGACGCCGTCGTAGTTGAAGTCGCCGTGCCACCACGCGGCATTCGCCACACCCGACCCATACTTCCCGGAGGTGGAGACCGCGGTCAGATCCTTGTCGTCCACGCTGCCGTCCATGTTGGCATCGCCCACCGCGGCGTAGCCGACGACGAGCGAGCCATCCGTCAGCATGCGGTAGCCAACCGCGAACGGCGAGCCCACCGCAATGCTCGTGCTGGTGATTCCTTGGCCCGACCACGATCCATTGGCGCGGGCGCTCACCATGGACCCACGAATCCCGGCGAGGTTGTAATTTCCTGCAGCGAGGAGGATCGAGCCGGTCGCCACGTCGAACGTACCCGTAGCCGCGAGGTTCAACCTCGAAACCGACACCCGCTGGGTTCCCGTGTCGAGCTTCACCCTGGCGCCCGCGCGGACCTCGAGCACGCCGCTGCCGAGGCTGCCCGGATCGCGGATCACGAGTTCCCCGGCTTCCACGACGATGCCGCCGGAGTGGGCGTTCGCCCCCGTCAGCACGAGCCGGCCGGCACCTCGCTTGTACAGCGTGCCGATGCCCGTGCGGCCGCCCGAGTCGTTTTGCGCCTGCCCCGTCGCCACGGTCACCACCTGATCGGCCGACGTGGTCGTCACCGTCGCCTGGCCGGTGATCGCCGAGGCCGTCGCGGAGACGGTCGATGTGGCAGGCGTCGCCGGTGCCGTGAGCAGGCCTGTGGTCGTGATCGAACCGCCGCCCGTCACCGCCCACGTGAAGCTGGGCTGTGTCGTGAGCGGATTCCCAAACTGGTCGGTCGCCGAAGCGGAGAACTGCCGGGTGGTGCCGGCCACGACCGAGGCTGTGGCAGGCGACACGGCGATCACCGTCAGGGTCTGGGCCACGGTCACGTTCACGGTCGTGGTCGCCGTCAAGCCGCTCGAATCGGTGATCGTGGCCGTCAGCGTGTACGAGCCGGCCTTCGTGAAGGTCGCGATGCTGCTCTTGGCGGCGTTCGTGCCGTTCGCGGAGAACGTCACCGCCGCCGGCCCTTGTGCCGTCCACTGGTAATCGAGGTTGGGCTCCCCGTGGTCATCGGCACCGAGCACGGACAGGCTCGCCGTCGAGCCCGTCACCGTAACGGGAGTTGCCGTGGCCGAGACCACGGTGGGTGCCACCTTGCTCACGGTCACATTGGTGAAGTCGGCACGATTGAGGAGCGTCGCGGCATCGCTGGTGGAAGCCAGCCCCACCAGGGCGCTCGCACCCATCGGGATCGTGATGCTGCCCACGTCCGTCCACGTGATCCCGTCGGCCGACCACGAGCCCGTAAACGTATTGCCTGTCCGGACCACCTTCACCCAGGCGGGAGCGGCCTGGGTCGTCGGCCCGGCGACGACCACTCCCGACCCGCCCACGTTCTGCCGATACTGCCACGCGATGCCATTCGTCGCCGACACGACCATCACCGCCTGCCTGGCGTTGGCGTCGGTCGACTCGCGGATCATGACCCCGGCCTTGGCCCAGCCACCCGTGTTCTCGACTGCGGACACGCGGGCGACGATGGACCCGTCGCCGACAAGAGGCTGGTGGGTGAAGCGAAACGAGTCGGCCGGCCCGCCGATGGCGGTGCCGCTCGACACGAGGTAGAACGTGCCGGACTGCAGGCCGGTCGTCCCCTCGCCGGCCACGCTGCCGATGTCTGCGGCGGTCCACGGCGCGGGCAGGGCCGCCGTGCGCGGAGCCGCGGTGAAGATCGTCGACGACGGATCGGCGACGGTGGTTCCGTTGATGGCGACCACCCGGTAGTAGTATTTGCCGAGCACGGCGACGGTCGCATCGGTATACGCGAGCGTGCCGGCGGCCACGGTGGCGAGCGTCGTGAAACTGGTGCCGTTGGTCGAGCGCTCGATGCGATAACTGGTCGCCGCCGAGACGGCCGTCCACGCGATCCCGATGGCAGACGACGCCTTCGACGTGAAGGCGAGGTCAACGACGGCCTGGAGTCCGGTGGTGGTTCCGGTGATCACCACCGGATTTCCATCGCCCGTGGCACTCGTCGGCGAGATGCGAAACCAATACGGCGTTCCGGCCGCGAGCCCACTGGACGCGTAGCTCGGGACGTTCGCGCCGACCGTGGCGATCTGCGCGAACGTGACGTTGTCGGTCGAGCGCTCGATGCGGTAGCCCGTCTCGCCGCTGGTCTCGGTCCAGTTGAGCACCAGTTGGAAGTTGGAGAGGACCGTGACCGCGGCGCCGGTCACCGGACTCGGCCGGTTGACGGCGCTCGCGATCGCCGAGGGCGTGGAGCGGCCCGCCGCACTCGTGGCCCGCACCCTGAAGAAATATCGCATCGCGCCGGCGAGGCCGATGTTCGCCCAGGATGTCGCGGTGGACGCCGCCGTGAAGACGCCGGTGAAATCGACCCCGTTCACCGACCGCTCGACCGCATAGCCCGTCGCCCCGGCCACCGGCTGCCAGGAGACCACGAGCGACGCCCCGCCGCCCTGCGCCACCGCCACCCCTGCGGGGGCGTCGAGCCCATTGACCGTTTCGGGGGCATTGATGGTGCCCGTGAGCGTCACATTCGTGAACTTCGCGATATTGAGCTTGGCGGCGTCGGTGGCGGAACTGAGGAGCCCGATGTACACGGTCGAACTCATCGACACGGTCACCGAGCCGACCGTGGTCCACGTCGCGCCATCGGTGGAACGCGAGGCGGTGATCACGTTGCCCACTCGGACGAGCCGCACCCATGTGGCCGTGAAGGTCGCCGCCGTGCCGTTGACCGTGGCCGTGGCGCCGCCCGTGGTGGCGCGGGAGAGCAGTTGCGGGCCCTGGGTCGCGGTGGTGACCATCGCCACATGCTTGGAATTGGCCGCAAGCGACTCGCGAATCTCGACCCCGGCCCGCGCCCAGGCGTCGGTGTTTTGGTTTTGGGTGACGCGGGCCACGATCGAGCCGTCGCCGGTGAGCTGCTGCCAGGCAAACCGGAATGCGTCGGCCGTCCCGCCGACGGCGGCGCCCGCTCCCTCCACGGTGTACGTCCCGCCGCTGAACCGGGCGTCGCCGAGCAGGCCGGTCGCGCCGACGTCGTCCGACTCCCAGCCGGCGGGCAGGTCGTTCACCGTCAGGTCGTACATCCCGAGATCGCCGTAGTTGCCATGGCTCGAGATCGAGACGTACCAGGTGCCGGTTCCCGCGGGGAGGAAGATCTGCTGCTCGTTGGCGTCGCCATCTCGCGCCGCGACGAGCGCGCCCGCCGCGTCGAAGACCTCGACTTTTGCATCGAGCCCCGATGGCCTGGTGGGCACGACGGAGATCACCGCGCCGCCGCCCGTCGTGGTGAACGAAAACGTGTCGATGTCCGTCATCCGCTCGATGACACCCTGCTTCGATCGGCCGCCGGCCGCCACCGTCAGGGCCGTGGCCGTGGCGATCGTGCCGCCGAAATCATCAGGCCGGAAGCCGTCGCCCCCGGTCGGCTGGTACCGCTTGATTTCGTTCGCGATGACGGCGATGTCGTCCTGGAGGGCGCTCGCCGAGCTGCCGGGGTGGCCGAGCGTCCACTTGTTGACGTCCTGGCGGTAGTCCACGCCCATGAGCGCGCCGTGCAGCGAGTCGGTGCCGTTGGAGTATTCGCTCGTCTTGTTGCCCTGGAGGTCGTAGTCCGACTGATGCCGCAGCCCGAAGTTGTGGCCGAGTTCGTGGGCGATGCCAGAGGCCCGCGTCCGCGCCGACGCGCTGTCGATCCACGACTGCGGCTGCGTGTTGGGAAACACGCCCACGTTGCTCGTGCCGCCCGTCACGTCGTTGCTGATCACGATCCAGGCCGTCGGAAACGTCGAGACGTTCGGCTTCACCGTGGTCACATTGACATCGAACATCGCGTAGTAGACAGACACCTGCCGATGGGCCTCGGTGATCGTGGCCGCCTCGGTGGCGTTGAACGTGGTCGGGTCGCCATCGACGTCGTAGGCTCCGAGCGTGCTCCCATGGCCGTCGAAATCGAGGTAGATGGCGGTCGGTGCCCCGGGCAGGCTGTTGAGATCAGGGAGCCCGTTGGCCGCCAGCACGAGGCGGCCCTCCAAGCGCTCCACCTCGAGTGCCTGACTGCGGGGACGGCGCAACCGGCGGGAGGCATGGTGGCTGCGACGTGGTGATCGCATGACGCCCGGGCCCCTCTCGTGGTGCTTCACTCGTGGCAGACTTTACCAACCCGGCGACGTGCGGCGACCATCCCGAGCGTGCCGAGGCCGACCAGCACCGAGACGATCGTGCCCGGCTCCGGCACGATGACGAGGTTGACCTGGTTGGCCGTGGATGTGTCGATCTGGAATGAATTGCCGCCAGAGAGCGTGGGCATGGAGCCGAGCGAGACTCCGTTGTTCGTGAGCGTGCCGGTGTAGTTGAAGAGCCGCCACGAATCGCCCACGTTCGCCGAGAGGAAGCTGCCCGCGACCGTCTCCGTCACGTTGAGCGTGCCATCGAGCATGAGATCGCCCAGTACCGAGGAGAGGTCGTTGACGCCGGAGCCCACCGTCGTGTCGGTTCCACTCAGCTCGTAGTCGAGGATGGAGCCAGCGCCGAGCGACAGGTTGTTCGCGAAGGTGAGCGTTCCGGGTGACGACCCCGGTGCGATGGTTCCCAAGGCGGCCGTCATGTCCCCCACGACCGTACCCGTACCCTTGAGCACCTGGCCGGCCGCGAGCGAGAAGCCTCCGGAAACCGCCGCGACGTCGAACGATGCCCCGCCGGCGACGTTGATCGTGCCGCTCGAGGCGATCGAACTGGCGGGCCCCAACTGGAGCGTCCCGGTGGTGATGGTGGTGTTGCCGGTGTAGGCGTTCGCCCCGCGGAGTACGAGACGGCCGGAAGCTCCGGTGCCAGCCTTCACGAGCCCACCCGCCCCTGAAAACACTCCGTCGAGGAATACGTCGGCGACGGCGTTTGCGCCGCCCTGCGACGTATCCACGGTGAGGTCGCCGGCGAGCGATCCGCTGGACGTGATCGTGAGCGCCGATGTGGCCAAGTCGTCCTGGTTGAAGACGACGGTGCCCGCCGATGGAAAGATTACGTTGGTGTACGTGGTGTCGCCACCGGTCGAGCGGGCGGTCAGCCCTGCGCCACTGTCCAGCGTGACGGCGTTGGCCAACGTGCCGCTGGCGACGGTTTGGCTCGTGAGCCTGACACCGTTGCGCACGCGAACACTGCCTGTGCCGAGCGCAGTGCTGCCGGCGAAGAACGCCCGCTGGCTGGGATTCATCGAGAAATCCCAGTTGACATCCGCGGTGCCGGTGGACACGGTCAGAAGCGACAGGCTGGCCGAACCGGTCACGGCCACGGTGTTGCCTGCACCGGTGAATCGCCCGGCCAGCAGGTTGCCGCCGTTGATGTTGAGCGTCGCGGTGCCGGTGCCGATCGTGATGCCACGGTTCGCACCCAAGTTGACCGCGGCGGTCGTTCGCAGCGTGGCGCCGTTTGAAATCTGGAGCTGGGCTGCGGCGAACGATCCGGGGGCCGCCCCCAAGCTATTGTTGTTGCTGATCTCGAGAGTGCCATTCGTGATCGACGTCGCGCCGGTGTAGGTGCTGGAACCGGAAAGGACCACGGTGCCGGACCCGACCTGTGAAACGCCGATCCCGCCGCCAATCACATTGTTGAAGTCCGTGCCGGAGGAGATTTTGTCGCTGCGGTTGAAGGCCAGCGTGGCGCCGGACGAGCCCGTGATCACGCTCGAAGGCGAAAGCGTACCGACCGTGCCGCCATTACCGAGTTGGAGCGTGCCGGTGTTGATCGTAGTGGTGCCGGTGTAGGTGTTGGCAGCGCGGAGCACGACACGGCCGGACGCCCCGGTGCCGGATTTCACGAGCCCGCCCGCCCCAGAAAACACGCCGCCGAGCACGACATTGCCGACGGCATTCGCGCCGCCCTGCGACGTGTCGATCGTGAGGTTGCCGGTAAGCGCTCCGCCCGACGTGAGCGTGAGAATGGACGTTAGCTCGTCGTCCTTATTGAACGTGACCGTGCCCGCCGAGGGAAAAATCACGTTGGTGTATGTCAGGGCACCACCGCTCGATCGAGCGGTCAGCCCTGCGCCTGTGGCGAGCGTGACGGCATTGGACAGCGTACCACTCGAGACGCTCTGGCTCGTGAGCCTCACGCCGTTGCGCACCTGAACGCTGCCCGTACCCAGGGCATTCGCGCCCTCGAAGAACGTTCGCACGCCGTTGAGCGTAGCGAAATCCCAGTTGACGTCCGTCGCCGTTCCGGAGGTGTTCGTCAGCGTCACGGCGGTGGAACCGGTCACGATCGCGGTGTTACCCGCCCCGGTGAGCCGCGCGCCAATTGTCAGGATACCGCCGTTGGCACTGATCGTACCGCCGCCAGAGCCGATCGTGATGCCGCGGCTTCCACTCAAGGTGAAGGCCGCAGTTGTTCGCAGAGCGGCGCCATTCGAGATCGTGATCCGGTCGGTCGCAAAGGTGCCCACGGCGCCCAGATTTCGGTCTGTGCTGACCTGCAGGGTTCCCGAGGTAATCGCGAGTTTGGTCGTAAAAGTATTGGTGGCACCCAGCACCAACGTGCCAACACCGTCTTTGATGATCGACGGCGTCGTGCCGCTGGCAGCGAGCGTGGACGAAATCGTGGCCGTGGCTCCAGCACCGAGGGCGTTGACGGTGATTGTCCCGCTATTCGTGTTGTTATTCATCGTCATCGTGGAACCACTCACGATCCAACTCGCCGCTGTTGCCGTGTCGGCGTCGCCGAACACGAAAGCTCCAAGGGAACGATTGGTGTCGAGCGTGATCGTGCGGGTAGCCGTGATGTCGTTGGCAAACGTGGCCACGCCGCCGATGCCACCCCCAATGGTGTTGTTCAGCCAGTTGGAGGAACCGCTCCAGAGGCCGTCGGCATTGACGTTCCAGCTTCCTTTGGTCTGCGCCAGGGCCGGCCCGGCCGCGAGGGCCAAAACCACAGCCAAGGCGCACGCCGCGGCACGGTCGCAACGAAGACTGCGTGAAAAAACGGCAGATGTCATGCTTTCCCCCTCCAGCGACCCTGGCTCCGCAGACTTGAATCGTTTTGCGGCAACCGGAAATTCCCGGCTCAGAGTCAATTCCGCCGGATTCGGCAAAAGTGCCACATCGGGCTTTTGGCGGCCGAGGGGAGCGATTCCCGCCGCGATCGGGGGTCAGTCCGCGTCTTGGTTGAGAGGCTCGTCCACGACGAACGGCTCGGGGAAGTCGGCGGCGGAGTCGCCGCCGCGTGAGCGAAGCCGCTTGTTGTTGACCCCTCCCTTGGGTTGGTTGAGGGGAATCTCCATCCCGCCGAGATCGCCCATCAGGCGATAGAGGTCGTTCTCGAGCCTTCGGGCAATCTTCGCGTGGGCTGGGTCGTAAAGCAGGTTCTTCGACTCCTGCGGATCGGCCTCGAGGTCGTAGAGCTCGTCGGCATCCCAGAGGCCGTAGTAGGTGATGTATTTATGGGTGGGCGTCCGCAGCGCGAACGTGGTGGGCGTCTGGGGGAAGTTTTTCTCCCAGTAGTAGACGTAGAGGAACCGATCGCGCCACGGAATGCTCTCCCCGCAGGCGAGCGGCAGGAAGCTCGTGCCGTCCATGTGCGGCGGCGTCTTCAGCCCCATGGCCTCCATCACGGTCGGGCCGACGTCGATATTGGCCACCATCTGGTCGAGCACGGTGCCTCCCTTGATCAGGGCCGGACACTGCACGAGCATCGGCACCCGCATCGACGTCTCGTAGGCCACCCGCTTGTCGATCAGGCCGTGTTCGCCGAACATAAAGCCGTTGTCGCCCATGTAGATCACGAGCGTGTCGTCGAGGATGCCCATGGCTTCGAGCTGCCGGAGCACGCGGCCGATGCTGTCATCGACCGAGCGGAGGGTTTCGCAGTAGCGCTTGTAATACTGCTCGATATCGAGGTCGCTGTGGTAGGGAAAGTCCACGCCGTGCCAGGAATTCCTCTGGTCCCGTAGCCAGCGCGGCGCGAGCCGATCGGTCGCCGTGGTGCTTTCCGTTTGCGCTCGCTTGAAGGGCAGGTCTTTGCAGCTGCCTTCGTAGGCAGGCTCGGGCGTGAAGTTGGCATGCACCGCCTTGTGCGAGAGGTAGAGGAAGAACGGTTTCTCGGCGGGCTTTTGCTGCTTGAGCCAGTCGATCGCGTAGTCGGTAAGTTCGGTGGTGATGTAGCCTGCCTGCTTGACGCGCTGGCCATCGACGTTGAGCGTGTAGTCGGGGCTCGGCGGCAGATAGTGTCCCTGTCCGGCGAAGCTCACCCACCGGTCCCAGCCGGGCTGCGGGCGGTCGCTTTCGCCCCCCATGTGCCACTTGCCGATGAACGCGGTCGCGTAGCCGGCCTTCTGCAGATATTGCGGAAAGTAGACGGTGCCCGGTGGGATCGGGCGGTTGTTGTCGATCACCCGGTGGCGGAACGTGTAGAGGCCGGTGAGGATCGAGGCGCGGCTCGGCGAACAGAGCGCGGTCGTGACGAGCGCGTTTTTCACGTGCGCCCCCTTCGCCGCCAGCGAGTCCATGGCAGGGGTCTTGGCGAAGGGATGCCCGAGAAAACCCATCGCGTCGTAGCGGTGGTCGTCGGACAGGATGAAGACGACGCTCCGCGGCTTCGAGCCTGGAATCCGCTCCGGAACGACCTCGGTGGGCACGGGTGCAGCGGCATGGAGGATGCCGGCCGCCCACCACACCAGGCTCGCCGCCCAGGCATTCCACGCGGACCGACCGGAGGCAGTGGAACATGCTCGCAACATCCGCGCCCTCCTCTCACCCGCGCTCGACACCGGCGCGGCGTGGGCCGCGGGCCGCAGAGGATAGGCGTGCGGCATGGGGTTCGCAAGTGTCCGGAAGCCAAGAGGTTGGCATCGAGGAACTCGCAGGCCTGGGGGCGAGTCTGAAGGCCTGCGGGCCATGTCGATCGCTGGTTTATCGGCTCGGAGAGGCGATATCCGCGGGTGGCACAAAACCCTTCGCGGTCGGAATATAAAGAGGGAGGCCCTGGTCGGCCATAGCGGGCATTTTCCTCACCGTCAAAGTGTTTTCGTGTCTTCTTCGCCCGATTCCGACAATGAGTTGTTTTTGAGCCTGATCACGGCCAATTACGACCATTTGCGGCGGTACATCTACACGCTCCTGCCCAGCGAGGAAGACGCGAAGGACGTTTTGCAGGAGGTGTGCATCTCGATCTCCCGCAAGTTCAGCGAGTACGACAAGTCCCGGCCGTTTCTGCCCTGGGCATGCCGCTTCGCCTATCTCAAGGTGCTGAAGTTCCACGAGCAGCAGCGGCCGCGGCGAGTGGTCCGGTTGCCGACGGAGGTGCTGGAATTGCTCGCAGTGACGCGGGAGGAGGAGGAGCCCGTGCTCGCCGAGCGACTCGCCGCCCTCGACAAGTGCCTTGAAAAGCTCTCTGACCTCGATCGCAGGCTGATTCTGGCGAGGTATGTGGATCGTGCCTCAGCCGAGCAGATCGCCGCCATGTTTTCCCAAAGCCGTCGCACGCTATTTCGGAACCTGGAGCGGGTGCGGCGGCTGCTCTTCGAATGCATCAGTCGCTCCGTGGTGCTCGGGGGTCAGGCATGAATCGGGTCCAACGCGACAGCCTTCATGCACTGCTCTCCGCGGTCGTGGACGACACGATCCGCGAGGAGCAGGTGGCCGAGTTGGCCAAGTTGCTCGCGACTGACGCCGACGCGCGGCGATTTTACGTGCGCTATCTCGACATGAACGCGGCGCTTGCAGGCGCGGCGTCTCGTCCGGTGTCGGCGGGCGCCCGCGGCTGGCTCATTCCCTGGGTTGCCGTCGTTGCGTCGCTCATGGCGGCGTCGCTGTTGCTCGCGTGGTTTGTCGCTCCGGGCATCCGGCCTGGCGTCGTCCCCGGGCGTGTCGAGTCGGTCAATGCCTTGGCTGTGGAGTCGGCAGTTCCGGGCTACGTGGGCACGGTCGTGTCGGCCAGCGACGATGCCGTTCTCAACGGCGAGGCCGTCGCCCCAGGGATGAGGCTCACGGCCGGGCCGTATGCAATCGTTGCCGGGGGCGTGACGGTGCAGTTCGACGGTGGGGCGCGTGTGTTTTTGACGCGTCAAGCGCGATTTGCGGTGCGATCGCGAAGAGCGATGGCCATCGAACGGGGGGCGTTCGTTTTCCAGGGCGACCAGACGTGCGAACCGATCGAGATTGTCACGCCACGCTCGGTCTTCAGAAACATCGGCACGCGATACGCCGCCGTCATCGGCGATGATGTCGAGGAACTTCATGTGGCGGAAGGCGCTGTTCGGCGGACGGCTGCCGAGGGTTCGCGGCCGGAGGAGCACGAATTGATCGAGGCTGGTGCCGGCCGCAGGTACGGGGTGCCGGATCGCGCAGGCACGGAGGCCATTCCGCTCGATGTCGCGCTCGTGGAGAGGTCTGCGGAAGAGGGCTCGTCGATCCCTGTCGCAGTCTTTCCGGCGGTCATCGACGACTTCTGCGGAGACGGCA
Source organism: Pirellulales bacterium (assembly GCA_040397685.1). Lineage (GTDB taxonomy): Bacteria > Planctomycetota > Planctomycetia > Pirellulales > UBA1268 > RGVT01. The sequence continues at coordinate 45,550 of JBBAVM010000001.1, read as the reverse complement.
ATCGGATCGATGGGGCGCGGTCGGGCAGCGGTTGGGCCGAGCCGTGGCGATCCAAGCAGGGCGGCATGCGGTTGGTCTCTCCCGGCTTGGCGGGCGAGGGATCCTCTGCGGTGCTCCATGACGGCTCCGGAAACGACAACGATCAGCGGCGGTCGGCCGCCCATCGGCAACTTCAGGCTCCCATCGATCTTTCGCAGGACGGCATCTGGTATCTCCGGTTTCTCGTCCGTCGTGGCCCAAAGGTGGGCAAGGACGAGCATCGGGCGATGGTGGTCCTGCGGAAGCGTGGGCTGACGGCGGAGGAGGAAATCGCGCAGAACGCTCTGATACAAGTCGCCCTGCGCAAGGATGACGTGGCCATGGTCCGCGTCGCAGATACGCTCGCGCGTGCCTCGCTGCCCCAGGTGCCTGACCAGACCTACGCGGTGGTCGCGAAGATCGTCGCCGGGCGGCTCAAGCCGGACCAGGTTTTGGTACGGGTGATGGCGGCCGAACGGCTGGCGGGCTCGGAGGAACCAGACGAATGGTCGTTGGTCAGCGACGGGGTGAGCACCGACATCGTCCTCGATCAGTTGTCGCTGGAGTGCACGAGCCGTGGCCGGATCGAGTTTGGCGACGTGGTCGTCGGTCCCACATGGCAGAGCATCGCCATACGTCCAGACGTACGGTAGGCCGGCGGGCGGGATAGCGGTTGCGAGCGAAGGACGAAAGACGGGGCGGGCGCGCCACTCGTGGTAGTACCGGCTTGTTCGATGGAAAAAGTTTTTGTGGGGGAGTGCGTGAAACTTGCATGGTGGCGATCTCCGGTCCGGATTTCCCAGGATCCGTCCGCACGGGGCCGGGGATTCACCCTCGTTGAGTTGCTGGTGGTGATCGCAATCATCGGCGTGCTCATCGGCCTGCTCCTGCCAGCGGTGCAGCGGGCGCGCGAGTCGGCCCGCCGATCGGCTTGTTCGAATAATCTGAAGCAACTTGGCCTCGGCATGCACGGCTACGTTGCCGCCCGTAAAGTCTTTGCCAAAGGCGTCAATTTTCCGCCGGGTCTGTCCGGCACGACGGGCGGATGGCAATACGGTTACACGCTGCTCAGCGCCCATGTCATGGTCCTGCCGTTCATCGAGCAGGCCGACCTGTACAACTTCGTAAATAAATCGAAGACGTGCAACGAGCACCACGACGGCACAGCATTCGGCCTCGTGCCGGTGAAAGGATTTCTCTGTCCGTCGTCCAACCAGACGTTCAAGTCGGGAACCTTGCCCGGCAATCAATATGCCTGGTCGGCGGGCAGCAATCCGACGATGGCTGGCTATGGGTCGGATTATTTGCCCGCTACCGGAGTGCAGAGCGAGGCGAATGTCCTGCAAACCACCAATGGGATGATCGTGGCCTGCAAGGGAACGAGGATCAACGAGGTGGCCGACGGACTTTCGAAGACCATTCTGGCCTCGGAGTTTCTTTCGGGCGTCGGTGGCAACACGTATCCTTTCGACGTGTTCGCCGTAAGCTCGTGGGCAGCGTCGGACAAGAACTTCATGACGGAGGCAGAGCTCAGCAGTGCTGGGTCGAGCACTCCGAGCGCTTCGAATTCGCAGAATGGGTTGCGTTGGAGTCGCGGCCTGCCGATGCAGACCCTGCTCAACACCGCGGCGCCCCCGAATTGGGCTCAGCCGACCGTGGGTGCCGTCGCGCTTGGCGGCTGGCTGAACAGCTTCACGAACCAGATCATTCCACCTCGCAGCATGCACGATGGTGGCGTGAACGCCGTGATGGCCGACGGCGCGGTCGTCTTCATCCGCAACGAAGTGGATGTGCTCCTGTTCCAGAGGCTTGGTCATCGCAGCGACGGCTCATCCGTCGATGTCAATGCGCTGTAGGTTCTTTTTATCTCGGCGGGAGATCCTGTGAACGTTACTCGTGTGGCCGCCGGGCTCGTGCTGTTACCAGGAGCCTTTCTTGCGGGGTGCGGCCCTTCGGGAGTGCCTCAGCCACGGGTGGTCCACGTGGAGGTGCCGCCGCCGCTCGAGGTCGTGCGGGCGCAGCTCGAACGCTACGTGTCTGGGCAGAGCCTGGACAGTGAGCGCGAAGTGTTCTCCACGTGGGTCAACAATATTCGTGCAACGGATCCCGACACAGCCGATTGGGTCGCTAAGGGTTTTGCGGAGATCGAAGCGAAGCCGGCCCAGATCCGCGCCATCGCCCAAAAAATGCTCGAGCGGCTTCCTCCCTGATCAGGGCGGACGGTAGGCATGGTGTGGCCGCGCATCCTGTTTGTCATGGCGCTCTGTGGCTGGTCCTGCGCCTTCGCCGGGACGAAACACTCCGAGAAGTCTCAGTTCCCGAGCTACAAGGGCCGCGTCATGTGCGGCTATCAGGGGTGGTTTCGCACCCCGGGTGATGGCTCCGGCGGCGGCTGGACTCACTACTCCAGCGACGGCGAGTTTTCGAGCCCGACGATCGAGTACTGGCCGGATTGTTCCGAGTATCCCAAGACCTACACGACGCCCTATACGCTGGCGAACGGTTCCGTCGCCCGCGTGTTCAGTTCCTACGATGCGAGTACGGTGGACGTGCACTTTCGCTGGATGCGGGAATACGGCATCGATGGCGTTTTTCTGCAGCGATTTTTCAACGTCACCCGCGACGAGGAGAGCCGACGAAAAAGCCGCGCGGTGATTCAGCATGCCTTGGAGGCGTCGCGGAAACACGGCCGGGCGATCGCCGTGATGTACGACCTCTCCGGCCTGAAGGCCGACGGCGAAAATTGCTCCTCGATCATCCAAGACTGGAAAGAACTCGTTGACGGGCTGAAGATCACCGCACAGGAAGCCGACCAGACGTACCTTTATCATCGCGGCGGACCGCTTGTCGCCATCTGGGGCTTGGGCTTCACCGGCCGGCCTTATGACATCCGCAACATCGGCATCGAGAGCCTGATCGACTTTCTCAAGAATGACCCGGACTACGGCGGCTGCAGCGTGATGCTCGGCGTGCCGACGTACTTCCGCGAGCTGTCCCACGACACGGTCTCTGATCCGTATCTGCATCGAGTCATCGCCCAGGCGGATATCATCCTGCCGTGGACCGTGGGACGCTTCTCTTCGCTCCAGGTCAACGACCTGGAGCGATACGCAAAGCGTGTCGCCGGCGACATCGCCTGGTGCACGGATCGCCGACTGGATTACGTGCCCTGTGTATTTCCAGGCTTCAGTTGGCACAACCTCAAGAAGTTCGACGCGGAGTCCGACACCGCCCGCTCTGATGCGATTCCGCGACAGAATGGTCGTTTCTATTGGGAGATGATCTGCTGGGCGATAGCCGCCAAGAGCAAGATGCTCTACGTCGCCATGTTCGACGAGATGGACGAAGGCACGGCGATCTTCAAATGCTCCAATGAACTTCCGGTCGATGCGGGGGAAGCCAGATTTCTCTCCTATGAGGGGCTCCCCACCGACCATTACCTGTGGCTCACCGGTCAGGCGCGGCGACTGCTGCGTCGCGAGATCACCCCGGATGCCCACATGTATCTCCGCAGCAATCGGCGGCGAATCCCGAAAAACCGCCAATGATCAATCGCACCAGGTTTGGAACGGGACCGGAGATGGGCGGAAACTGACCCCTTGACGTCCTCCCGTAGTCTTTCATGAGCACTGGTAGAGAAACTGGGAAGTGGTCAGTCGGGCTTCAGGCCTTCTGATACAGCCGCTGGGCCCCACTTTCAGCGACTGGAGGAGCAACTGTTCGTGTCGCAGCTATCGCTCTTCACCGATGCCGACGGCGTCGACCCCGCACCCGTCACCGATAGTGTT
>JBBAVM010000001.1:0-41644 GCA_040397685.1 Pirellulales bacterium | reverse complement strand
ATCGCTCTTCACCGATGCCGACGGCGTCGACCCCGCACCCGTCACCGATAGTGTTCGGGCCCTCGGCGCCGCCCTGCCCGGGCGCATCCATCTCGGCACGTCGAGCTGGTCGTTTCCCGGATGGACGGGGCTCGTCTACGCGGCCTGCAACGGAAAACCCGCCACCGAGCAGGTGCTCGCGAGGCATGGACTGGCCGCGTATGCCCGGCATCCGCTCCTGCGCACCGTCAGCCTCGATCGCACTTTCTACGCGCCGCTCTCGAGCGGCGAGTTCGCCCGCTATGCAGCCCAGGTGCCGGCCGGTTTTCGGTTCGTCGTGAAGGCGCCGGCGGCGATCACCGATCCTGTCGTGCGCAAAGCGGGATCGGGTGAGGCGGCCCGAGACAACCCCACGTTTCTCGACGCCGCCGCGGCGGCAGCAGCCTTCGTGCGGCCGGCTCTCGAAGGGCTCGGTGCGAAGGCCGGGCCGCTCGTGCTGCAGTTTCCACCGCTCGGTCGCCGGCTGGTCGCCGACGTGCCGCGGCTCACGGCGCAGATCGCGGCGTTCGTCGCCGTGTTGCCGCGGGGCCCCCTCTACGCCGTAGAGATTCGGGATCCCGAACTCGTGTCGGCGGCGTTCGCGGCCGCCTTGGCGGATGCCGGTGCGGTGCCCTGTCTCGCCGTGCACGCCCGCATGCCGCCCGTCGCGGAGCAGGCGGCTGTGTTCCGAGCCGGTGACGCGGCCGACGGCATGCCGCTCGTCGTGCGCTGGAACCTGCACGCCGGGCGGGGCTACGAAGAGGCCAAGTCCAACTACTTTCCCTTCGACCGTCTCGTGGAGGAGGATCTGCCGAGCCGGATGGCCCTCGCGCGGCTGGCACGCCACGCGGCAGCCGCTCAGCGCGACGTCTTCATCACGATCAACAACAAGGCTGAAGGCTCCGCGCCGCGATCGGTCGAGGCTTTGGCGGCGGCGATCTGCGAAGCCCATCGGCCCGGCGACTGAAATCAATCATCGCCCGGGCCGGAATCCATCGGGAGGGAGTCGGCCGCAGCGGCGGCGGCTTCTTGCGGGCCGTTTCCGTGATCCTTACAACAACACAGAATTCACGGACGAGTTTCTCCCAGGGGTTTTTCATCCATGGCCACGGCCACCGCACCGAAGAAGTCCGCCAAGCTGCCCGAGTCGAAGAATGTCGGCACCGCGCTCGACAAGGCCCTGAACGCCGGCAAGGGCATCCTCCGGCTTTCGCCCACCTGGGTGCCGCGGAGTTTTCTCCATCCCGGCAAGCGGGTGCGTCTGCACCCCGACGATTACTACGCCTACGGCCTCGATCGTGGCGGCATCGACGAGCGGTGGTTTGCGAGCACGACCGAGGCGGCGAACGAGGGCCGCGTGCCGGACGAAGGCCTCTCGTGGTGCGTGTTCGACGGCGAGCGGTTTTTGTTGCGGGACGCAGTCGCGGAAGGTGGCGCGAAGCTCGTCGGCTCCGCCATCTGGGACCGCTACAAGAAGTGGCCCGTGTACTCGAAGTTTTTCGACAACATGGGGCCGATCCCTCACCACATGCACCAGTCGTTCGACGACGCCAAGCTCGTGGGGCAGGAAGGCAAGCCCGAGAGCTACTACTTCCCGCCGCAGTACAACAACTGCGACAACAACTTCCCCTACACGTTCATGGGCCTCGAGCCCGGCACGACGAAGGACGACCTCCGCCGCTGCCTCGAGAACTGGAACAAGGGCGACAACGGCATCCTCTACCACTCCAAGGCCTACCGCCTCGAGCGGGGCACCGGCTGGCTGATCCCGCCGGGCGTGCTCCATGCCCCGGGCTCGCTGCTCACTTATGAGCCGCAGTGGGGCAGCGACGTGTTCGCGATGTTCCAGTCGCTCGTCGAGGGGCGGGCGGTGCCGTGGAGCCTGCTCGTGAAGGACATGCCCAAAGAGAAGCACCACGACCTCGACTTCATCATCGGCCAGCTCGACTGGGAGAAGAACGTCGATACGCACTATAAGGAGAGCAACTTCCTGAAGCCGATCGTGGACGAGCAGCGGAGCGCCCCCGGGGCCACCGACCGCTGGATCGTCTACGGCGACGTGGACGGCCGCCAGCTCTTCAGCGCCAAGGAGCTCACGCTCGAGCCGGGCGCGAAGATCACGGTGAAGGACGCGGGCGCGAGCGGCTGGATCACCGTGCAGGGCGAAGGCCGGGTGGGCGTGCACGACGTCGCCACGCCGACGCTCATCCGTTTCGGTGAGATGACGGCCGACGAGCTCTTCATCACGGCCGATGCCGCGGGGCAGGGCTACACCGTGGAAAACACCGGCCCCAGCCCGCTCGTGTCGCTCCGGTATTTCGGCCCCGACGTCCACCCCGACCTTCCCACGCACGGAAAGAAGCGCTGATGCCGCACTCCGCCCCCAAGCTCCACAACGCGATGTGGCCCGGCCTCGTCGGCAAGGGCGCCGATCCCGGTCAGGAGCCGCCGATCTCGCTCGAGCGGATGCTCGAGCTCACGGCTGCGGCGAACGTGAACGGCCAGAAGTTCGACGGCATCGACTATTTTTTGTTTCTGCCCCACACAAATCCCGAGGCGAGCGACGCCGAACTCACGCGGATCGCCGACCTGATCGCCGGGCATGGGTTTTCCGTCGGCTCGCTCGTGGCCCCGGTATGGCCGGGCACGGTGGGCGATTCGGCGATGGGCGACGCGGCCGCCAAGGAAAAGTTCCTTTCGGCGGTGAAGATGGCCTGCCGGATCGCGAAGGTCTTCGAGAAGCATGGTGTGCGGAAATACGGCGTGATCCGCATCGACTCGGCCGAGTTCGGCGTGAACAAGTGGCGGGAGAATCCCAAGGCCAACACGGCGAAGATCGCGGAGACCTTCCGCGAGGCGGCGAAGATCGCCAAGGACAACGGCCAGCGGCTGGCGGCCGAAGGCGAGATCTGCTGGGCCGGCATGCACTCCTGGAAGGACATGCTCGATCTTCTGGAGGAGGTCGGGATGCCGGAGACGCTCGGCTTCCAGGCCGACTTGGCCCACACCTACCTCTACCTGCTCGGCTACAACGCGCCGGAGCACGCCCTCGTGAAGCCGGGCTACACCGACGCCGAGTTCTGGCCGGCGTACGAGACGATGGTGGAAAAACTCCGTCCCTGGACGATCGACTTCCACGTCGCCCAGAACGATGGCGAAGTCCACGGCGCGGGGTCGCACGACAAGACGGGCAAGCACTGCCCGGCCGACGATCCGAAGGGCAAACTCGACATCGTGAAGTGCTCCGGCTACTGGCTGAAAGACGCCGACAAGCGGGGCATCAAGCACATCTGCTGGGACGGCTGCATGTTCCCCAACAAGACGCTCGAAAGCCCGAACACCTGGAACACGATCTTGAAGACCATGATCGCCGTCCGCGACGCCCACGGCTGGAGTTGAACAAAGCCGCCGACGAGGCTCGCCACTTCGCCCTATGACCAACGAAACGCGAGGCGAGTGAATCGGCCGGTATATCGATCGACGAGCGAAGGGCTCGGCGGCTGCTTGAGGAGCTTTGGGCCGCCGCGGCCCACGCGACGAAACAGCTGCCGGCCCGCAGCGGCCCACTCCAAACGATTTCTCACCACTTTTCGACCTGACATGAAGGGATGCACGCAATGGCTAAGCAACTCCGCATCGGCATGATCGGCTACGGCTTCATGGGCCGCGCCCACTCCAATGGCTACAACCGCGTCAAGGACTTCTTCGATCTCGAATACCTCCCCGTGCTCCAGGCCGTCGCTGCGCGCGACGCCGAAAAAGCCAAGGCCTTCGCCGACCGTTGGGGCTACAAGCGGGTGGAGACCGACTGGCGGAAGCTCGTCGCGGCCGACGACATCGACGCGATCGACATTTGCACGCCGAACAACCTCCATGCCGAGATCGCGATCGAGGCTGCCAAGCACGGCAAGGCGATCCTCTGCGAAAAGCCGCTGTCGATGGACGTAGCCGAGGGGGAGAAGATGTGCCAGGCCGTCGAGAAGGCCGGCGTGCCGAACATGGTCTGGTACAACTACCGCCGCATCCCCGCGGTGACGTTCGCCAAGCAGATCATCGACTCGGGCAAACTCGGGCGGATCTTCCACTACCGGGCCGAGTTCCTCCAGGACTGGACGATCAACGCCGACCTCCCGCAGGGCGGGGCGGCCCTCTGGCGGCTCGATTCGGCCGCTGCCGGCAGCGGCGTGACGGGCGACCTGCTCGCGCACTGCATCGACACGGCGATCTGGCTCAACGGCCTCGTCACCGACGTCACGGCGATGACCGAGACGTTCGTGAAGGAGCGGAAGCACCAGCTCACCGGCAAGATGGAGAAGGTGGGGATCGATGACGCCTGCTCGTTCCTCTGCCACTTCCAAAACGGCTCGCTCGGCCTCTTCGAGAGCACCCGCTACGCCCGCGGCCACAAGGCCCTCTACACGTTCGAGATCAACGGTGAGAACATGAGCCTCAAGTGGGACCTCCACGATCTCCACCGGCTGCAGGTGTTCGACTACAGGGACGAGGGCCCGATGCGGGGCTGGAAGAGCGTCCACGTGACCGACGGCGACCATCCCTACATGGACAAGTGGTGGGTGCCGGGCCTGGCGATCGGCTACGAGCACTCGTTCGTGCACCAGGTGGCCGACTTCCTCGAGGCCTACGCCAAGAAGAAGCCGGCCCACCCGACCTTCCGCGACGCCCTCGAGACGCAGAAGGTGTGCGATGCGGTCTTGCAGAGCGCAAAGAGCCACCAGTGGGTCAAGGTGTGACGCCGCCGTAGGACAGGCTTCAGCCTGTCGTGCCTCCACTCACCCAAGCCGGCTCAATGGTAGGGGCAACCCCTCGCCTCCCCAGAACGGAAGCCCGAAGCGCAAGCGAGGGAGAAAGCGATTCCCTCGCTTGCGCTTCGGGCTTCCGTGGGGTTGAGCCGGCGCGTGCCAGCCGGCCTTACTTGCAGTCGGGCTCGAGGGCCGTGATCTTGGCGACGCGGCGGGCGTGGCGGCCGCCCTCGAAGGGCGTTTCCAGCCAGGTGCGGAGCATCTTGTCCTGCAACTCCGGTCCGAGGAGCTCGGCCGAGAGGCAGAGGACGTTCAGGTCGTTGTGCCGCCGGCTCATCTCGGCCGTGACCTCGTCGTGGCAGGTGGCGGCGCGGACGCCGTGCAGTTTGTTGGCGGCGATCGCCATGCCCACGCCCGTGCAGCAGAGCAGGATGCCGCGGTCCACGGTGCCGGCGCTGACCCGGCCCGCGACGTCGGCGGCGATGTCCGGGTAATCGACGGCCTCGGTGCCGTGGCTGCCGCAGTCGATCACCTCGTGGCCCATGTTCTCGAGCAGCCCGATGATCCGCAGCCGTGCGGCCACACCGCGATGGTCGCTTCCAATGGCAATCCGCATCAATCGCTCCGTGCGTGGGAATGTCGAACCGGCCCGAAGCCGGCTGCTACCGGCGGTTCAATTGGATTGTATCCAGCCGGGCGATCAAGTGCTGCCGGATTTGCTCGGCGCATGTGCGGTAGGTCGCGACCGGGCCGCCGATCGGATCGATGACGTCGAGCCGGTCCGGGGAGAGAACGGCCGTGCGTCCGCCGGCTTCCGGAAACTGGGCGACAACGGCGGCGCGGTGGGCCGCCGTCATCGTCCAGATGATGTCGGCCTGCCGCACGAGCGCCTCCGTGACGGGCTGGCTTTCATGGCCCGACAGGTCGGCACCGGCTTCGCGCATCGCCTCGACGGCGCCGGGGCTGGCGGCACCGCCTCCCCAGGCGGCGATCCCCGCGCTGGCGACAATCACGCCGTGCTGGTCAACCTCGTCGGGGCGACAGCCGAGCCGTTCGGCGACGAGTTGCTTGAAGATCGTCTCGGCCATCGGGCTGCGGCACGTGTTGCCGGTGCAGACGAAGAGCACCATCAGGCTCGACAGCCGTCGCAGCGTGTCGGCGGAAACGATGCCGGGGTGGACGACGCGAAATCCGACGTCATCGACTTCGATCGTCGAGGGCGGTTGCGCATAGCGGGATCGGCCGTCGTCGATGACGAGCGACATCGCGTCGCCGCCGCGGGCGATCACTTCGTCGGCGGTGACCGGCGCCGGTTCGCCGGGCCCCGCCGGCTCCGCCAGGGCGACGGGGCCTGCGAGCATCCGCATGCAGTCGGCCAGCAGCGGATGCCCGGGCACGCGGAGCCGCAACCGCCCCCCGCCCACGATGGCCGCGCGGGCCGGCGGCGCGAGGCGGTGCACGAGGCTCTCGGGATGGTCGTCGGCCACCAGAATCGTGACCGGCCCGGGCCAACAGCGGCGCGCGAGGCGGCGGCCGATCGGGCTCAGTCGTGGGGCCCAGTCGAGGGCCTCGTCAACGCTCTTGAGGGCGAGCGACAGCCGCGGCTCTCCCGGCCGCTCCGTGGCGAGCCCGACGAGCCGGGCGACGGCCGCGGCGTCGCGCACACTCGCGGCGATGACGTAGTCGGTCTCGGTGGGCAGGGCCACCGTCCTGCCCTCGGCGAGCATCTGGACGGCGCGGTGCACGACGTCGCGCGGATCGTCGGTCTTCCGCAGGTCGATCACCATGGGGCGCATTGGCAAAGCCGGCTGCTTGGGAGATGCCATGCACCGCGGCGTGGAAAACCGGGCAGGATGGGGAAAAGTATCGAGGATCGAGGGGGGCAGTCAAGCAGCCTCGGGGGCCCCGTTCTCGCCTTGTGGTTGAACGGGGTGCGCCAGTATTTCTCCCCGGCCCCGTTCCCGCACCTCCACGGCGTCGTCGATGACATTCCGCGCGGTTGCTTCCGCCCCCGGCACCCCGATCCGGCAGTTTCTGCTCGCGCTGGCGACCGTCTGCGCCGCGCTGCCCGCCGCCGCGCAGCCGCCCAGCCCGGTCCCGGCTTCGGCGCCGCAGCCGCTGCCGCCCGCGGCGCCCCCGGTCGATCCGGCCAACCGGATCGTCGAGGTGCGGATCGAGGGCAACCATGCCACCGAGGTGTCGAAACTGCCGAAACTTGTCACCCGGGCCGGCCAGATCTTCGACCCGCAGGCGATCGAGGAGGATGTCCGGAGCCTGCACCGGTCCCGGAAGTTCGTGGACGTCCATCCGAAATACGTGCGCGTGAAGGAGGGCGTCGTCGTCATCTTCCAGGTGGTGGAGCGGCCGATGCTCCGCTACGTGAAGTACGTCGGCAACGAGAAGGTCACGACCCGCACGCTGCGCAAGAAGGCGGAGATCGAGGTCGGCGACTCGATGGATCCGTACGTCGTCGAGGAAGCCAGGCGGCGGATCGAATCCTACTACCACGAGAAGGGATTCGAGGCGGCCCGGGTCACGACGGTCGAGGGCGGCAAGCCGGGCGACAAGGGCGCCGTGTTCCTGATCGACGAGGGCCGCAGTCGGAAGTCGTTGTGGACGAGTTTCGTCGGCAACACGATCGCGAGCGACGCGCGTCTGCTGACGCAGATCGGCTCGAAGCCCGGCATCCTCTGGCTGCTCGGCGGCGACGTCGATCGCCAGAAGATCGACGAGGACGTCGAGAAGCTGACCGCCTACTACCGCAGCCTCGGGTTCTTCCAGGCGAAGGTGGGCCGCGAGCTCGAGGTGGTCCGCGGCGGGGGGCGCGACTGGACGCTCCTGACATTCGTGATCAACGAGGGACCGCGGTACACGGTGCGAAACGTCTCGTTCATCGGGAACAGCAAGTTCAAGAGCGAGTTCCTCGCCCGCGAGTTGAAGCTCAAGAGCGGCGAGCATTTCAACCAGAACAAGATGGACCTCGATCTCGGGCAGATTCGCGACATCTACGGCGGCCGCGGGTTCGTCTTCGCCGACATCCGGGCCGACCCACGGTTTCTCGAGGAGCCCGGGCAACTCGACATCGTCTACAACGTCGCCGAGGGCCAGCGGTACCGCGTCGGGAAGATCAACGTGCGGATCCGGGGCGAGCACCCCCACACCAAGCACAGCACGGTGCTCAACCGCCTGTCGCTGCGGCCTGGTGACATCCTCGACATCCGGAAGCTCCGCGACGACGAGCGGCGGCTCAAGGCGAGCAGCCTGTTCCTCGCCGATGCGGCCAAGGGCGAGGGCCCGCGGATCGTGTTCAGCAAGCCGGAGAACGGCGAGCAGTCCAACGAGCAGATCGCCCGCGATCCCAAGCGGCCGGGGTTCCGTGGCCAGAGCCCCGACGACGAGGGCGACGCGGTGCTCGATCTCGTGCTCGAGGGCGACATCGCAGCTCCCGGCCCCGGCGCCGTTCCGCCGCCCGCGGCAAACGTCGCCGGAACGGTGTGGCGCGGTCAGAGCCCGCAGCCGGTCATGCAGGCTCCGCAACAGCCGTTCGCTCAGCCGCCGGCGCAGGCCTGGGGAGGTGCGGCGCTCGCCCCCACGGGCCCCGAGGCCCTCGATTACTCGCGGTCCGTGGCCCCGCCTCCGGCAGCGCCGGTCTACGTCGCGCAGCAGCAACCGGGCCCGCCACCGGGCCTGCCGTCGTCCGTGCCGCCGGGGGGCCTCCAGCCCGCCTTCGCGCCGCCGGTCGCGGGACAGCCCTTCCCGGCCCAGCCCTTCGCGCCCGGCGTCGCGCCGCAGTCGGGCATGGTCCCCAACTTCGCCGCCGAGCAGCCGCTCCAGGTGTTTCCCGGCAACGAGCCCTACGTGGTCGTGGACGTGGACGCCGAGGAGACGCAGACCGGACGCCTCATGATCGGTGCCGGCGTCAACTCCAACGCCGGTCTCGTCGGCAACATCGTGGTGGACGAGCAGAACTTCGATCTCTTCCGCCTGCCGCAGAGCTGGGACGACATCCGCAACGGCACGGCCTTCCGCGGAGCTGGCCAACGGTTTCGCCTCGAAGCGGCGCCCGGCACGCAGTTGCAGCGGTACACGGCGACGTTCCAGGAGCCTTACCTCTTCGACACGCGCATCGGGCTCTCGACGAGTGCCTCCTACTACACGCGCTATTTCTACGACTGGGCCGAGGCCCGCACGGGTGGCCGCGTCGGCCTCGGCTACCAGTTCCAGTTCGCCCCCGACCTGTCGGTGAACTGCGCCTTCCGCGGCGAGAGCGTCGATGTCTTCAACCCTCGACTCCGCACGCCGGCCATCAACAACATGCTCGGCACGAACGCGGTGTACGGCTTCTCCGGCGGGCTCATCCACGACACGCGTGACAGCCCGTTCCTCCCGACGCAGGGGCACCTCGCCACGTTCGAGTTCGAGCAGGTGATCGGAACGTTCGTCTATCCGCGCGGCATCCTCGAGGGGCGACAGTATTTCCTCCTGAGCGAACGGGCCGACGGCTCCGGGCGGCACGTGCTTTCGATCGGCTCGGTGCTCGGGATGTCGGGCCCCAACACGCCCGCCTACGACAACTTCTTCGCCGGTGGTTACAACACGATCCGCGGCTTCACGTTCCGCGGGGCGAGCCCGCGGCAGATGGCCAACGGTCAGTCACCGACGAGTTCGGCACAGAATGCCGCCATCATCGGCGGGCCGTTCGAGTGGCTCAACACGATCGAGTATCTGTTTCCGATCACGGCCGACGACACGCTGCGCGGCGTCGTGTTCACCGACTTCGGCACGGTCGAGTCGAACGTCTCGATCAAGCAGATGCGGGTCGCGCCGGGCTTCGGCCTCAGGATCACGTTGCCGGCGATGGGCCCGGCCCCGATCGCCCTCGATTTCGCCGTCCCGGTCGCATACGCCCCGTACGACAACCAGCAGTTGTTCAGCTTCTTCGTCGGATTCGCCCGCTGACCCTCCCGCCCGTGGCCCTGTTCATGCGTCGCTCATCCACCGTCACCGCCGCCGAACCGCGACGCATCCTCGTCGTCCGCAACCGGTTCGTCGGCGACACGATGCTGGCGGTGCCGTTTCTGCGCAACCTCCGCCGCCGGTTCCCTGCCGCCGTCATCGACGTGCTCTGCGAGTCGGGGGCCGCGACCCTGCTGGCCGACTGTCCCTACACGGACGAACTGCTCGAGTGGAAGCGGCCCCCCCGCGTGGGTCGGGTCGTGAAGGGGTCGCTCGTCAACGTCGTCGCGAACGCCCGCTGGATCCAGGCGCGATGCTACGATCGCGCCTACCTTCTCAAGCGGTCGCTCTCGAGCACGCTCCTCGTCCGGCTGGCCGGCATCCCGTGCCGGATCGGCTTCCGTTCGTTCGGCGCGGCCCTGCTGTCGCGGTCGGTTTCCGTCGTGCCGTCGCGTCACCAGGCCGACCTGTTCCTCGACCTTCTGCGGTGCGAGGGCATCGCCGTCGATGATGGCCGCAACGAGAGCTGCACGGCCGAGGGCGCGATCGCGAAGGCCGACGCCCTGCTGGCCGGAGTGGCCCCCGATCGCCCGCGCGTGTTCATCGCACCGCAATCGACCGACATCCACCGGCTCTGGCCGGCGGGGCGGTTTGCGAAGATCATCGACTGGCTCGTCGCCGAGCGCGGCTGCGAGGTGTTTTTCTGCGGCGGCCCCCGGGATGTCCCGGCGCACGAGGAACTGGTCGGGCTCGTGGCGCCCACCACGCGTCGGCATGTGCACGACCACTCGGCCGCCCTCTCGCTTCGCGATGTGGGTGGCCTGCTGTTCCGCATGGACTTGTGCCTTGGGGTGGACTCCGGCCTCAACCACATCGCGGCGGCCAACGGCGTGCCCGTCGTGGTGCTCGCCGGTCCGACCGATCCCAACCGCTGGCATCCTTGGCGAACCCGCAGCGAGGTGGTCAAGGCTGCACCCTCGCGGCTGGCGCGTCTGCGTGGTTGGCTCCGGCATCGTCGTCTCGACACGTCACGTCTGCCCTGGGAGCCGGAGCCGGCGTCGATGCAGGCGATCTCCGTGGCATGCGTGATGGCGGCCGTGGACCGCCTGCTGCCCCGCGGTCCAAAGCCGCCCGCCGGGGACAAGCCAGCCTTGCGGGTGCTCGATCTGCGGCGGGCGACGCACCGCTACGAAGTCTGGGATTCGCCGCGGACCGCCGCGGCGGCCGAGCCGGCCACGAACCCGCTCGCCCACGCCCACTGAAAGTTGAAGCCGCCGATTCGGCCATCGACGTCGAGCACCTCGCCGGCGAAGAACAGGCCAGGGCGGATCCGGCTCTCCATCGAGTCGAGCCGCACCTCCGCGAGCGGCACGCCGCCGGCGGTCGCCTCGGCGACCGTGAAGCCGCGATCACCGACGACGTCGAGTTCGAGCGCCGTCACGCACTGCACGAGCCGTCTGCGGGCCTCGCGGGGCAGGTCGCCCGTCGGTGGCGCACCGGCGAGGTCGCAGAGCCGCCGGACAAGGCGGTCGGGCAAACGCTCGCGGAGCACGGCGGCCGCGCCGCGGCCCGCTGCCGCCAGCAGCATCTGCTCGCAGGTGGAGGCCGACTCTCCCGGCAGCCAGTTGACGGCCAAGCGGACGCCAGGATCACGCTCGTGCTCGACGAGCCAGTGGCGGCTGATGTCGAGCACGCTCGGGCCCGAGAGGCCGGTGTGCGTGCAGAGCGTGCTGCCGGTGAACGACCGGAGCCGTTTTCCACCCGCCGTGCCGAGGACCATCTCCGCGGGAAGCGTGAGGCCGGCAAGCTCGCGGATCCAGTGGTCGCCCGGCACCACGAGCGGCACCAGCGCCGGCACGATCGGTTCACTGAGCGAATGGCCAAGGGACGCAGCGATGGCCAAGCCGCCGCCGTCCGACCCCGACTTCGGGAGCGATTTGCCGCCGGTGCAGAGGATGACCCGCGTGGCCTGGATCGGGCCCGCCTCGGTCGCGATGTGAAACCCGCCGTTCGTCGCCGTGACCGCCGTCACGCGGGCCGGATGAACGAGCACGGCTCCCGCCGAGGTGGCCGCGCGCACGAGCGCGTCGAGCACCGTGCGGGCCGAGTCGGTGACCGGAAAAAGTTTGCCCGTGTCCTCCCGCTTGAGTTCGACACCGCACTCCGCGAAGAACCGCACCGTGTCATCGACCGTGAACCTTCCGAGCACCTTGCGGATGGCCGGCGGCGTGCTGCCGGCGTAGTCGGCCTCCGTGACCCGCCAGTGCGTGACGTTGCAGCGCCCGCCCCCGGCCACCAGGATCTTGGCACCGAGTTTCCGGGCGCCGTCGAGCGCGACGATCGAGAGCGGCCTACCGGCGGCGCGGGCCGTGCGGCCTGCCCAGGCGGCCGCGAAGAGGCCTGCGGCACCCGCGCCGACGACGAGGATGTCGCAGTTTTTCGGGAGTGGGGCTGGTGTTGTCTGCAAAAAACGAGGGTTTCGCGAGTGTTGCCGGTGCTATAATGAGGTTAGTTAGTTGATCTTCCCGCTGATCGACCGCAAGGTCCGCGATCCGGCAGGCCCGCGTGGGGCCGCGGATCGGCGACGCGGGTGACCCCGACTGGAACGGTCCATGGGTTGCTCGACCGCCTGGCATATCCGGCGTGCATCCGCAGCGGTCGCCGCGATCGTTGCATGCGCCGGCGCGGTCGCCGCCGAGCCGCAAATCGACTTCAACCGCGACATCCGGCCGATCCTGTCCGAAAACTGCTTCTACTGCCACGGCCAGGATGGCAACAAGCGTGAGGCCGACCTGCGGCTCGACGACCGGGCCGCGGCGGTCGAAGCCGGCGCGATCGTGCCCGGCGACCCGGGGGCGAGCACGCTGCTCGAGCGGATTCACTCGACCGATCCCGACGTCCTGATGCCGCCCCCGAACTCCAACCGCCGGCTGTCCGACGCCCACAAGCGACTCCTCGACCGGTGGATCAAGGAAGGGGCCCACTATGAACCGCACTGGGCCTTCACGCCACCGCTGCGGCCCGCGCCGCCGGAGGTGCAACGGCCCGACTGGGTGCGAAACGCCATCGACCGGTTCGTGCTCGCGAAGATCGAGGCGGCAGGCCTCGCCCCTTCGCCCGAGGCGGACCGCGCCGTGCTCATCCGTCGTCTCCACGCGGACCTCACGGGCCTCCCGCCGACGCCCGAGGAAGTCGATGCGTTCGTCGCCGATCCGCGTCCGGAGGCATACGAACTGTTGGTGGATCGGCTGCTCGCCAGCCCGCACTACGGCGAGCGGATGGCGCTCGCCTGGCTCGACGCCGCCCGCTACGCGGACTCCAACGGCTTCCAGCAGGACGGCGACACGTGGCAGTGGTTCTGGCGCGACTGGGTCGTGAAGGCACTCAATGCCGACATGCCGTTCGATCGCTTCTCGATCGAGCAACTTGCCGGCGACCTGCTGCCGAACGCCACGAGCGAGCAGAAGGTCGCGACCGGTTTCAACCGCAACCATCTGCTGAATGGCGAGGGCGGGGCGATCGCGGAGGAGCAGCGGTTCAACAACCTCTTCGACCGCGTGGATACGACGAGCACGACCTGGCTGGGCCTCACGATGGCCTGCGCCCAGTGCCACGACCACAAGTACGACCCGATGACGCAGCGCGATTACTACGCGCTGCTCGACGCCTTCAACCGTGTGCCCGAGTCGGGGATGCCGACGCGGTTTTCGGCGCGGATCCGCGTGGCACCCCCGGTCGTGGAACTGCCCAGTCCCGAGCAGGCGAAGCGACTCGCCGAGCTCGAGGCGGCTGCGAAGGCCGGCGAGGCGCGGGCCAAGCCCGTGATCGACGCGCTCTACGCGGCGTGGAAGCTCGGCCTTTCCTCCGATGGAGAGCCGGCCGACGGCGAAGGCCTCTCGCGCAGCCTCACGCCCCTGCTCCGCAAGCCCGAGAAGGACCGCACCGAAGATGAGAAGAAGTCGATCGAGCGCCAGCTCCGCGAGCACTTCGACGCGAAGGTGAAGGCGGGGCTCGCGAAGGATCTGCCGGAGGTGGCGCAGTACGAGCAGGACCGCCAGGCGTTCGAGGACTACAAGGGCGACAAGGTGCCGCGGGCGATGGTGATGAGCGATGCGAAGCCGCGGGACACGAAGGTCCTCGATCGCGGCGATTACCTCTCCCCGAAAGGAGAGAAGCTCGACTTCGCCCCGCCCGCCTTCCTGCCGCCGCTGCCCGAAGGCGTTCCGCGAAACAGGCTCGGCCTTGCGCAGTGGCTTTTCTTGCCGGAGCATCCGCTCACCGCGCGGGTGCAGGTCAATCGGATGTGGCAGCAGTTCTTCGGGACGGGCATCGTGAAGACGACCGAGGACATGGGCGTGCAGAGTGAATATCCGCTCCACATGAACCTCCTCGACTGGCTCGCCGTGGAGTTCCGTGAGCGGGGCTGGAGCCAGAAGCAGATGCACCGGCTGCTCGTGACGAGCGCCACCTATCGGCAGTCGAGCAGGGTCGCCGCGGATCATCTGGCGAAGGATCCGGAAAACAGGCTCCACGCCCGCGCGTCGCGATTCCGGATGCCGGCGATGGTGCTCCGCGACCAGGCGCTCGCTGCCTCTGGCCTCATCGATCTGCGGATCGGGGGTCAGCCCGTCTATCCCTACCAGCCCGACCAGATCTGGGAGGCGCTGGCGATCACGAAGGAACGCGACTTCACCTACCCCGCCTCCCACGGCCCCGACCTCTATCGCCGCAGCCTGTACACGTTTTGGCGGCGGACGGTGAGCCCGGCAAACATGTTCGACACGGCCAACCGGCAGACCTGCACCGTGCGTGCGAGCCGCACGAGCACGCCGCTTCACGCCCTCACGACCCTGAACGATCCCACCTGGGTCGAGGCTGCCCGCGTGCTGGCGGAGAAGAGCCTGAAGGCGTCAGGCGACCCGTCTGGACGGGTCGCGCATGCCTTCCGCCGCGTCCTCGGCCGCGAGCCCACGAATTACGACCGCGAAGCCCTCGCCCGGATGCACGCCCGCCAGTTGGCGATCTACAAGGCCGATTTGGAAGCGGCGAAGCAACTCCTCGGGGTCGGCGAGAGCCCGCGTGACGAGGCCCTCGACGCGGCCGAGCACGCCGCGCTCGCAAGCGTATGCCTCGCGATCTTCAATCTCGACGAAGCCCTCACTCGGGAGTAGGACAGGCCTCAGCCTGTCGGGAATCATGACGGACCTGCACCTCGAAAACGTCCAGCGCGTCACCCGCCGCCAACTCTTCGGCTCGGCCGGCGCGGGGATCGGCTCCATCGCGCTTGCGTCGCTGCTGCAGCGCGATGCTACGGCCGCGGCCTCGACGACGCCGGCTGGGAAAGGCCAGCCGGGCCTGGTCGGGCTGCCGCACTTCGAGCCGAAGGCGAAGCGGGTGGTCATGCTCTGGCAGGGGGGCGGGCCATCGCACGTCGATCTCTTCGACCCCAAGCCCGACCTTATCAACCGCGGCGGAGAGGACATCCCCGCGACCGTCCGCGGCCAGACCCGGCTCTCCACGATGTCGAGCGGCTACGCCAAGTGGCCGGTCGTGTCGCCGATCAAGCCCTTTCGGAAGTACGGCGCGTGCGGCATGGAGATGAGCGAGATGCTGCCGCACCTGGGCGGTGTGGCCGACGAACTCTGCCTCGTGCGGAGCATGCACACCGAGGCCGTCAACCATGCCCCCGGCGTGACGTTCTTCCTCACCGGCGGCCAGGTGCCCGGTCGGCCCAGCATGGGCGCGTGGATGAGCTACGGTCTCGGCTGCGAGACGGAGGACCTGCCGGCGTTCGTGGTGATGACCTCGAGCGACAAGGCAAAAAGCTGCGGCCAGTTGTTCTTCGACTACTACTGGGGGAGCGGGTTCCTGCCAAGCCGCTTCCAGGGAGTGAAGTTTCGGAACACCGGCGAGCCCGTGCCCTATCTCACGAACCCCGCCGGCGTGAGCCGCGAGGCCCGGCGCATGCTCCTCGACGACCTCGCCGCGATGAACGCCGCGCATCTGGCCGACTACGGCGATCCGGAGATCGACACCCGCATCGCCCAGTACGAGATGGCCTACCGGATGCAGGCGAGCGTGCCCGAACTCGTCGATTTCTCCGACGAGCCCAAGCACGTGCTCGACCGCTACGGTCCCGACGTCCACGTGAAGGGCACCTTCGCCTACAACTGCCTGATCGCGCGCCGGCTGCTGGAGCGCGGCACGCGGTTCGTGCAGCTCATGCACGCCGGCTGGGACCAGCACCAGAACCTGTTCACGCAGCTCGAGCAGCAGTGCAGGGACACCGATGCCCCGAGCGCCGCCCTCATCCAGGACCTCAAGGAACGGGGCCTGCTCGGCGACACGCTCGTGGCCTGGGGGGGAGAATTCGGCCGCACACCCTTCGGCCAGGGCGACCCGGCGAACCCGAAGGGCCGCGACCACTTCGGCAAGGCCTATTCGTTCCTGCTCGCCGGCGGCGGTGCGAAGACAGGGCACGTCTACGGCTCGACCGACGACTATGCGTGGAACATCACGTCCGACCCCGTGCACATCCACGACATGCAGGCCACGATCATGCATCTCGTGGGCATCGACCACACGAAGCTCACCTTCCGCTATCAAGGCCGACAGTTCCGCCTCACCGACGTGCACGGCCACGTCGTGAAGGGCGTCCTCGCGTAGGACAGGCTTCAGCCTGTCGCTGCCCCCTTACTGACGCGCCGGCTCGTGGCTGCCCAGACCCCCTCGCCGGACGTTCGCTGCGGGCCTCCAGGCAATCCTGTTCGGCACGGCAGTTGCGGCCCCGTGTCGTGGGACAGGCTTCAGCCTGTCATGCTTCAACTTGCCCAACCCGGCTCAGGATTGCCCCGTACCATCTCGCCGGACGCTCACTGCGCCCCGACCAATCCGCCTACGGCGGATCGGTGCCCGTGGGCTCCGTTCGCTCGGACCTGCCTGCGCTCCGCCATCCTGGCTGCGCTAGTCAGCTACGCCGGCTCAATGGTAGGGGCAACCCCTCGCCTCCCCTCTACGGAAGCCCGAAGCGCAAGCGAGGGAGAGAGCGAGTCCCTCGCTTGCGCTTCGGGCTTCCGTTTGGGCTTCCGTCCGGCGAGATGGTACGGGGCAACCCCGAAGCCGGGTTGCTTGTGTTCACAGGGATTCCGCCACGGGTGGGCTCGGCGGGGTAATCCGGGTGGGTTTGGCCGGCGGCGGAGATTCGTCACGTCGTAGGGGTCGTGCCGGGACGGGGCCCGAAAAATGGCTGAAACCAGCGTGAAAAATCATTGAACCGAGGTCCAGGCTGGGTATCGTCGGTGCTTGAAGGCGGAAGTCGTCGGCGCGGGCCGACGCTGCTGGCCGCCCCACCCTGCAGGAAACCGCCGGCATGCCCCTCGCCCAGCACCCCGATCCCGAGGAAGTCGACTGCCTGATCCGCAACGCGGAACTCCGCGACGCGATCGAGCCCTACCTCGACGAGGCCGTGTTCGAGATCGACTTCCGGCTTCTGCCCACGGAGGTGGAGAACCGGTTTCTGGAGTCGATGCTCGCCTGGGAGCAGGCTCCCCTGGTGGCGATCGCCCGCTGGTTCGACCCGCCGCTGGCGATGCAGCCGGCCTGCACGCTCGACGACGAGCAGGTGCACGGGCGGCTCTGGGAGGTGATCGAGCGGCTGTTCGCGAAGCGGGTCGTCCTCGACCACACCGATCATCTTTCCGACCGGGAACTCTACGCCCTCATTCGCCGTGACATCCTCCCGGCCGCCGTGAAGCGGGTGGATCTGCCCGACAACTACTTCCACTGGGATTGCAGCGCCAGCGACGCCGAGGACATGACCGTATGGCTCACGTACTACGCCTCCGAGCAGGAGCGGGAGCAGTGGAGCCTCGACGAGGGCCGCGACCCGCCGCCCAGCCGGATTCCCGCCCATCCGCGAACCCTGCCCACGGCCCCAGTCTGAGCCGCTCCCGCGGCGATTTTTTCACCGCGCGGTGAAAATCCCCCCGACGCGAGATGGCTCGGCCGGATCGGTGAGATACTCGCCGGGAATCGGCGACCGCGAATCAGGCTTCACGGTGAATGGGATGGCCCGCGGCACGCCGCTTGCACTGCATGCCGGCTTCGCCATTCCACGCATGCCTCCGCCGGAGATGTCGTACCCGTGCAGCGGTCGTTTCTGCATCCGCGTCAGCCTCCCATCGCCCCAGCCAGTCGCGGTTTCACGCTCGTGGAGCTCTTGGTCGTGATCGCGATCATCGGCGTGCTCGTGGGCCTGCTCCTGCCGGCCGTGCAGAGCGCCCGTGAGTCGGCCCGGCGGTCGTCGTGCTCGAACAACCTCAAGCAACTTGCGTTGTCGTTCGCGAATTATGAAAGCGCGAAGAAGATCCTTCCGCCATTCAAGAGGCTATACAGCGGAAATCTTTCCCCTTCCGCTTCGGGCTGCGAACCAAACATGGCCCATCGGAGTTGGGCACCCGATGTGCTGCCGTTCATCGAAGAGGGCAGCCTGATGCTGGCCTACAATCTGTCGCTCAACTGGTGGGAAAATGAGGATGGATCCGCCCCGAGCGGCGGCACCGCGGGAACGCTTGATGCGCCCGTGACCGGCAACCGCATGCTGGCCCGCACCTTCATCAAGGTGCTGCAGTGCCCCTCGGCCCCGGGTGGCAGTCGGATCCAGGACAAACTCGACACACCGCGGAAGACCGGTGCATGCGGCGACTACTTCCTGGTGGGAGGCGTGGGGACGAGTTTCAACACGAACGCTTCGCTGACCACCACAACGGGCACCGTCGCCGTCGGCCCTGGACCGACTGAGACATGGTCCGGATGTGGTGCGTCTGCGGTACGGCCGAAGTGCACGTTGGCGAAAATCACCGATGGCACATCCAAGACGATCCTGCTCGGGGAGTGCACCGGTCGCGAGGACGTGTGGCGCGATGGCACACGGTATCCGGCGAACGCCGATCAGGCCGCTGGCGCGAATTGTGCCCGAGCCCAGGGGGGTGCGTGGGCGACGAATGACAACCCCTACGGATTCGGTGAGAGAGCCACCGGGTGGTGTACATCTGGGCCGACATCCGGCGCGATCCCAAAGTCAATGATGAGGGTGAACGGCTCCAACGAATGGGGGTGGCTGCTCCACGGCATGCATCCTGGTGGGGCGCACGTCGCCATGACGGATGGCGCGGTGCAGTTCGTGTCGGAGTCCACCGACGTGCGGATCCTCGGTGAACTTGCCACCCGTGCCGGCGGGGAAACGACCGCCCTCCCGTGATCGGTGCCGGTGTCGCGTGGACCCCTGCCCTATACTTCCCGCCGGAGGTGCCCCATGAACATGTCGCGTCGCTCGTTGTGCTCCGTCGTGGCGATCGCCCTCGCCTGCGCTTCCGTCGCCGCCCCGGCGGCCGATCCTGCCGCGATCAAGGCGGCGATCGAGAAGGGCTCGAGGTATCTCATCCAGCAGGGGCAGGCCGACGACGGCAGCTTCTCGTCGCAGGTCGGGCCGGCGGTCACGGCGCTCGCCGTGACGGCGCTCGCCCAGAGCGGCACGCCGGCCGACGACCCGGCCGTCAAGAAGGGACTCGAATACCTCCTCAAGTTCCGGAACGCCGACGGCGGCATCCACACGCCCGATTCGAAGGTCGCCAACTACGAGACATCAATCGCGATCATGGCGTTGGCCGCCTGCAACTACGGCGGCCGATACGCCAAGGAACTGCAGGCGGCCGAGGCGTTCGTGAAAGGTCTCCAGTGGGACGACGCCGAGGGCAAGAACGCCGACGACCCGGCCTACGGCGGCGCGGGCTACGGCAGCAAGGGCCGGCCCGATCTCTCGAACACGGCGTTCATGATCGAGGCGCTCCGGAGCGTGGGCACGAGTCAGAACGATCCGGCGATCCAGCGCGCCCTCGCGTTCGTGTCGCGGACGCAAAACCTCGAGGGGCCGCACAACACGCTGCCTCACCCCGCCAAGAATCCCGATGGCGGCTTCTACTACACGCCCGCCAACGGCGGCGAGAGCCAGGCCGGCACGCTGCCCAACGGGGGCTTGAGGAGCTACGGCTCGATGACCTATGCCGGCCTCAAGAGCATGATCTTCGCCGGACTCACCGGGAGTGATCCGCGGGTCAAGGCCGCGGTTGCCTGGCTGCGAAAGCACTACACGTTCGCGGAGAATCCGGGCCTCAAGGACGCCGGCCTCTTCTACTACTTCCACACGGCCGCCAAGGCGCTCGACGTCCTCGACGAGAGTCCGTTCGTCGATGCGGAAGGCGTGAAGCACGACTGGCGGGCTGAACTCTCCGACGCGATTCTCGCCCGGCAGAAGCCCGACGGCTCGTGGGTGAACGAGAACGCCCGCTGGATGGAGGGCGATCCCAACCTCGTCACCGCCTACGCCCTCCTCGCGCTCTCCTACTGCACCCCGTAGGACAGGCTTCAGCCTGTCGCGCTTCTGCTCACGCGCCCAATCCTCCCCTGAACGGAAGCCCGAAGCGCAAGCGAGGGAATCGATCTCTCCCTCGCTTGCGCTTCGGGCTTCCGTGGAGTCGAGGGCGCGGAGGGCTGGAGGCCCGCAGTGAACGTCCGGCGAGGGGGTCTGGGCAGCCACGAGCCGGCGCGTCGGTGATGGGGGGCAGCGACAGGCTGAAGCCTGTCCTACTCGCAGCGACAGGCGGGACGCCTGTCCTACTCCTTGAGATCGAAGAGCCGCTTGAGGGCGTCGAGGAGGCCGTGGGGTGGGCCGGAGTGGCTTTCATTGCGGAGCGACGTGAGCGGTGAGTGGAGCATCTTGGCGGCGTAGCGCTCGAAGGCCTGGCGGATCTCGGCCTGGGCGGCGGCGTCGAGCCCGGGGAGGCGGCGGAAGAGCCGCTCGAGCTCCGCGTCGCCCGTCTCCGTCCAGCCGGCCCGCAGCCGTTCGATCACCGGGGCGGTCGTGCGGTGGTGAAGGTCGCCCATGAAGCGGCGGGTCTCTTCGTCCACGATCGCGACGGCGGCGGGCAGTTCGCGCTGGCGGCGTTTGCGGTTGGCGTCGCAGGCGGCGCCGAGGTCGTCGATCGAGTAGAGCCAGACGCCCGGCCGGGAGCCGATCGCAGGGTCGAAGTCGCGTGGCAGGGCGAGATCGAGGACGACGAGCGGCCGGCCCTCGCGGCCCGCCTCCGCCCGGGCGAAGAGATCGGTTGTCACGACCGGCTCGCTCGCGCCGGTCGTGCTCACGACGAGGTCGGCGGCGGCGAGTTCAGCCACGAGATCGGCGAATCGGCCCGGCCGTCCGCCGAGGCGGGCCGCGAGGCGATCGGCTCGGTCGGCGGTGCGGTTGACGACGACGATGTCGCTCGCCCCGGCCTCGCGGAGATAGCGGAGCGTCTCGTGGGCCATCTTGCCGGCACCGATCACGAGCACCCGCTTGTCGTCGAACGTCTCGAAGACGCCCCGGGCGAAGTCGGCCACCGCGACGCTCGGGATCGAGAGCCGCTCCCGGCCGAGGGCCGTCTCGCTCGCGACGCGCTTCGCGGTGCGGAGTGCCGCCTGGAACATGCCGCCCGTGAGCGGGCCGGTGGTCTCGGTGCGTTGCGCCAGGGCCCAGGCCTGCTTGACCTGCGCCACGATCTGCGGCTCGCCGAGCACCATGCTATCGAGCCCCGAGGCCACGCTGAACAGGTGCCGCACGACCGCCTCGTCGCTCTCCCGGGCGAGCACGGGGGTGAGCAGGGACGCGTCGATGCCACGGCACTCGGCGAGGAACGACACGAGCTGTTCGGCCGGCGGGGGCGTGGCGGCCTCTTCGCCGGCGGCGTAGAGCTCGACGCGATTGCAGGTCGAGAGGAGCACCGCCTCGCGGCCGGGAAACCGGGTCCGGAACCGCTCGAGCGCCTCGGCGGCCTGCTCGGCCGAGAAAGCGAGCCGCTCCCGCAGGGCGAGCGGCACCGTGCGATGCGTGCCTCCCACGAAGGCGAGCGTCATGGTGCGGCCTCGTGGGCGGCAGCGGGCCCGGGGGGCACGCCGTGCCGCGTGGGGCCGAGCACGCCCCAGAGAATCGATCCGGTGAGCACGAGAAAGCTCACGAGCGACAGCCAGGCGTTCGTCCGCGCGGCATCGGGCCGGCGGGCAAGAGACCGCGCGACGAGGGCGGCGACGACGAGCCATGCCACGAGCAGTCCCATGCGCAGCACGACCGGGTCGTTCCACGGCACCGTCTCGAGCAGTCCGTGGCGCCGATTCACGGCGTTGAGCACGAGCCCCGAGGCAAACCCGGCCGCGGCGGTCCAGGCCGCGACCTGCGCGGCCCGTCGGCTGGTCGTCGCGAGCAGTTCGAGGCTCGGCAGCCGGAGCCCCTGCGCGGGTGCCCGCTTGCTCGCGAGGCGTGCGGCCTGGATCAGCCACATCAGTCCGGCGACCGCACCGCCGGCGACGGCGACACTCGCGGCGAGGTTGAACGAGCCGTGGATCACTCCCCACACCTGCGTCGCAGGGGACTGGGGAAAGGGCACACGGCTCGACAGTTGCGCCGCGCCGATCAGCCCGAGCACGACCGGCAGGAGAAAGAGGCCGACCTGCGTCCGCGGGTTTGCGAGCATGAGCCACAGGTAGCCGCCCGCGAGCAGCCAGGCGGCGAGGAGATACCAGTCGAACGCGCTCGAGAGCGGCACGGCGCGCTCGGTCGCGGCCCGCCAGCCGAGGAACAGCGTATGCGCGAAGAAACCCGCCGCGGCGAACCCGACGAGCACCGCGCCCCGCACACCGGACCGGAACAGGGGGCGCGAGGCTTCGCAGCCGAGGGCCACGAGGTAACTCGCCGCGAAGCAGACGACGGATATGCCGGAGAGGAAGGCGGTCATCTGGTTCGGTCCGGCATCGTGCAGCACGCGTCGCCCATGACACATGCGCGTGTGCCGGGGCCCGGCTCACGACGCTTTCCTATTGACGCATTCCCATTGTAGTTGCGGTCGGCGACGGTGGAGGGGCCAGCCGGCAACGCGGGATCCGGGAGTGTCAGCATCCAGGGGTATACTGTCGAGAATGCCCGACGCCCGTGCCAGCCTCGTGACCGAATCCGCCGCGACGCCGGCGGAACGGCGGCGGCAGTCGCTCATGATGCGGGCCTGCCGGTGCGAGCCGGTGGAGCGGACGCCGATCTGGCTGATGCGCCAGGCGGGCCGCTACCTGCCCGAATACCGGGCGGTGCGCGAGAAGGTAGGGTTCCTCGACCTCTGCAAGAATCCGCGGCTTTCGGCCGAGGTGATGATCGCCACGGTGACGCGGCTCGGCGTCGATGCCGCGATCATCTTCAGTGACCTGTTGCCGATCCTCGAGCCGATGGGAATGGACCTGGAGTTCGCGGCCGGCGAAGGGCCGGTCATCCACAACCCGATCCGTTCGGCCGCCGACGTGCCGCGGCTCCGTGAGCTCGACGACCTCGATCGGCTCGGTTTCGTGATGGACGTCGTGCAGGCGACCCGTGCGGGCCTCGACGACTCCATCCCCGTGATCGGTTTCGCCGGCGCTCCTTTCACACTCGCCAGCTACTGCGTCGAGGGGGGCGGCAGCAAGGCCTGGCTGCACACGAAGTCGCTCATGTACCGCGACGAGACCGCCTGGCATGACCTGATGGGGCGGCTCGCCCGCGCGGTGGGCCGCTACCTCGTGGCCCAGTTCGCGGCGGGTGCGCAGATCGTGCAGCTCTTCGACAGCTGGGTCGGCTGCCTCGGGCCGGACGACTATCGACGCTACGTCCTCCCGCACAGCCGCGCCGCGATCGCCGCCGCCGCCGCCCATGGCCCCGTGATCCACTTCGCCACGGGCAATCCGGCGCTCCTGCCGTTGCTTCGCGAGGCGGGCGGCTCGGTGATCGGCATCGATTGGCGCATCGAGCTCGCCGAGGCGTGGCGGGTGGTCGGCCACGACCGCGCCGTGCAGGGCAACCTCGATCCGGCGGTGCTGCTCTCCGACCGCGGCACGGTGCAGCGCCGCGCCCACGAGATCCTCGCCCAGGCGGCGGGCCGCCCCGGCCACATCTTCAACCTCGGCCACGGCGTGCTGCCGCAGACCCCGGTCGAGAACGTCCTCGAACTGATCGCCGCGGTCAAAGGCGCGTAGCGGCCTCTCGCCAAGGTGCAGCCCGGCGGGGTACAACAGCGTGTTGCGCGCCGCAGCCGCCCTTGGCGTCGAGCGCCCGTGCGCAACCCACCATCCGAGGGTTTTCGCACCGCATGACGAGTCTCGAGAAGCGGCTGTTTCATCAGTTCGACCAGGGTGTGATCACGGCCGGCCGGGCCGTGGCCGCCGTGCGAATCACGTGCCCCCGGGTCGGGCAGGTGCGGGCGAGCGTCACCGACGAGCAGGGCGAGACGCACGAGGTGCTGCTCGAACTCTCCGCCGGCCGCCGCGGCGGCATGACGCTCGAGAGCCGGAGCACGAGCCCACGGGGGCGTGCCGGCAGGCCGTGCGCGGCGCTCGCCGCCACGCTCCTCGAGGTCGATCGCCGGGGCCTGTTCTCGAGCCTGCACGACCACACGCCCGTCGCGCTCGAGATCGTGCCCGCCGACGATGCCGAGGAGGGCGACACCGCGCCGATCGGTGGGCCGCCAGCGGCGGACGATGCCGATGATGCGGGCGATGAACCACGCGTGCGTGGCCTGCTCCGGGCACATGCCCCGACCGCCACGGCTGTGGCGCGGCGCGGCTCCGCTCGGCAGCCCGCCTGGGCGACCGACCTCGAGGAGCGGCGGCGGCTCGTGGAGCCGGCGGTGCGGGCGGAGGCGCTCGAGCTCGTCGATGGGCGACGCGCGGCCGGTGCGGTCGTGTTCCTGCTCGACGTCACCGCCTCGACCGAGGCGCGGGCGGCGGTGCTCGTGCCCTGCCGAATGCAGCTCGACGTCGCCGGCAACGCGACGGGCCGCCCGCAGTCGATCGTGATCGGTCCGGGAGGCGACGTCGAATACGACGCGCTCGATGGGCGGGAGCGGGCGATCCTCGCGGAGCTCGTGGGCACGGCCGCCGTGGGCGAGACAGGCGGCGTCGAACCGCTCGAGCACCGCACGATCCACAGGATCGCGGTCAGTCCGCAGGCGGCGAATGCCCACCTCGCGATGCTGTGCGAGAACGGGCGGCTCATCGTGCAGCCGGAGCCTCGCCGGGCGCCCGACACGGTGATTCCACTCACCTGGGACGGAGGGCGGGCGTGGGAATTCGCGCTCGTGCTCGATCCCGAGGATGTGGTGAGCACGAAGGCGGAGACGCTCGACGACCTGAGCGGCGAGACGCGGCCGGTGAAGCGGCCTGCGAAGGCGACGCTGCGGGGCATGCTCGTGCGCGGCAGTCAGCGGAAGGATCTCAAGGAGCCGCGGGCGATCCTCCGCTCGGGGCTCGTCGTGTTCGCCGATCGGCTGGCCCGGCTGTCGATCGGTGGCGATGGCTGGGGCGGACCCGTGCGGTGGCTGGAGCAGTTCGAGCGCCGCGGGCCGATCGAACTTGCCGGCAATCAGACCGACGGGCTCATCGAGCGGCTGGCGACACTCGCCGAACTGCCGCGGATCGAACTGCCGGCGTGGACGGGCTGGCGCATCGAGTCGGGCCCGCCGCGGCCGAAGCTCGTGCTCGACGACACGCCGACGGTGGACGTGGACGAAGACGAAGCCCAGTCGGGCCCGCGGCGGCCTGGCCGGCGGCGGGCGGTGCCACGGGTGCAGCTCGCCGGACGGATCTGGTTCGACTACGGCGTCGCGCAGATCGCGGCCGATGATCCGGCCGGTGGGGCGGCCGATCCGGCCCGCCGCGTGCTCGTGCGACGCGATCGCGCGGCGGAACGCGCGGCCCTGGCGATGCTGCCGCGCCATGGCGTCGTGGCCCCGCGACGTGGCGACGACGCCGCGGAGCCCGGGCACCACGTCGAAATCCCCCGGGCCCGGCTCGACGCCTCGGTCGCGCAGCTCGCCGCCGAGGGTTGGGCCGTCGAGGTGGCCGGGCGGCGGTATCGGCCGGCCGGCAGCGTGTCGTGGAATGTCACGAGCGGCATCGACTGGTTCGAGCTGTCCGGCAGCGTCGATTTCGGCGGCGTGGTCGCCGAAATGCCGGCGCTCCTCGAGGCGCTCGCCCGCGGTGAGCGGTCGGTCGCGCTTCCCGATGGATCGGTGGGCATCCTGCCCGAGGGGTTCACCGCGCAGTTCGAGCCGATGATGGCGCTGGCGGAGAAGCACGACGGGCGGCTGCGATACAGCCGCATCCAGGTGGCGCTGCTCGACGCCCTCCTCGCGGGCCAGCCGCGATCGCGCGTGGACGAGGCCTTCGAGATGATCCGCGCCGAGCTGGCCAAGGGCGAGCGGCCCGAGGCCGAGCCGGAACCTGCCGGCTTCATCGGCACGCTGCGGCACTACCAGCGCGAGGGGTTGGGCTGGTTGGTGTTCCTCGAACGCACCGGGCTCGGGGGCTGTCTCGCCGACGACATGGGCCTGGGCAAGACGATCCAAGTGCTCGCCATGCTCGTCCGTCGGCAGACGCTCGTGCGGGAGGGCGGCCTGCCGCATCGGCCGTCGCTCGTCATCGTGCCCAAGAGCCTGATCTTCAACTGGGTCGAGGAGGCGCGGAAGTTCGCCCCGGGGCTGCGGGTGCTCAATCACACCGGCAGCGGCCGGTCCGAGGGCGAGGGCTCCATCGCCGACCACGACGTGATTCTCACCACCTACGGCACGCTGCGGCGCGACATTCTCCGGCACCGGGAGGCGGAATACGACTACATCGTGCTCGACGAGGCGCAGTCGATCAAGAACGCGGCGAGCCAGGCCGCGAAGGCCTGCCGCCTGCTCAAGGCGCGGCATCGCCTGGCGCTGACGGGCACGCCGGTGGAAAACCATATCGGCGAGTTGTGGAGCATCTTCGAGTTTCTCAACCCCGGGCAACTCGGCAGCGCCACCCGGCTGCGGCAGTTTCTCGCCGGCGGCCGCGGCGCGGGAGCGGCCGAGATCGTGGCCCGGGCGGTGCGGCCGTTTCTCCTGCGCCGCACGAAGGACCAGGTGCTCTCCGATCTTCCGGAGAAGACCGAGCAGACGATCTTCTGCGAACTTGGCGACGAACAGCGAAAGGCCTACGACGAGCTGCGCGAGCACTACCGCCAGGAACTCGCGGGCCGGATCGGGCGGATGGGGATCGGCCGCTCCCGGATCGCCGTGCTCGAGGCGCTCCTGCGGCTGCGGCAGACCGCCTGCCACCCGGGGCTGGTGGACCCGGCGCGGATCGACGAGCCCGGTGCGAAACTCGAGGTCCTGCTCGAGCAGCTCGACGAGGTGATCGCCGAAGGTCACAAGGTGCTCGTCTTCAGCCAGTTCACGAGCTTCCTCGCGATCGTGCGTCGCCAGCTCGATGCCCGCGGCATCACCTACGAGTACCTCGACGGCAAGACGACCGACCGCCAGGCCCGCGTCGTGCGGTTCCAGGAGGATCCCGACTGCCCGCTGTTCCTCGTGAGCCTGAAGGCGGGCGGCCAGGGTCTGAATCTCACCGCCGCCGACTACATCTATATTCTCGATCCATGGTGGAACCCGGCGGTCGAGGCGCAGGCCGTCGATCGCGCCCATCGGATCGGGCAGACCCGCCGGGTGTTCGCCTACCGGCTCATCGCCCGCGACACCGTCGAGGAGAAAATTCTCGCGCTCCAGGATCGGAAGCGCGAGTTGGCCGACTCGATCGTGCGGGCCGACGACAGCCTGCTCACGACGCTGTCCGCCGACGATATCGAGCTCCTCCTGTCGTGAGCTTCATCGAAATCTAACGCTTCCGCCGCGTTGGATGGTCGAGCTACACTCTGGCAAATGACCGGTCGCTCGCCCATGCTCACGGAAGCCCCCATGCCCAAGCCGAAGTCGATGGAGACGACCGGCGGACACGCCGTCCTCGTGGTGGACGACGAGGAGGATCTGCTCGAGCTCGTCCGCTACAACCTGTCGCGCGAGGGCTACCGCGTCACCTGCGTGGGCACCGGCGAGGACGCGCTCAAGGCGGCGCGGAAGCAGCCGCCGGACCTGATCGTGCTCGACCTGATGCTGCCGGCCGTTGACGGCCTCGAGGTCTGCCGGCGGCTCAAGGGCGACTCGAAGACCCGCGACATCCCGATCATCATGCTCACCGCCAAGAGCGAGGAGAGCGACATGGTCGCGGGGCTCGAGCGGGGGGCCGACGACTACATCGCCAAGCCGTTCAGCCCGCGGGTTCTCTCCGCCCGGGTGAAGGCGCTGCTGCGCCGGCGGGAGAGTCAAGCACGGAACGAGCTCGAGACCACGATCGACGTGCATGAACTGTCGATCCATCCCGGCCGGCACGAAGTGACGCTCGCCGGCCAGGCGCTCGACCTGACCTACACCGAGTTCGCCCTGCTGCAGTTTCTGGCGAAACGGCCGGGTTGGGCCTACACCCGCACCCAGATCGTCGACGCGGTCAAGGGCGAGGATTATCCTGTCACGGAACGCTCGGTGGACGTGCAGGTCGCCGGCCTGCGGAAGAAGCTCGGCGAGTTCGGTTCGTACATCGAAACCGTCCGAGGCGTGGGATACCGGTTCCGGGCGTGACCCCCGAGGTCCGTGCGGCCCATGCCCCGAACGCGGTTCATCTGGCAGTTGTTCGCCGGCTGGTGCGGGCTCGTCACGCTCGTGCTCGGTGCCTGCTTCTGGCTGGCGTCGGTCCAGCTCGCCCGGCTGGCCGATGAATCGCAACTGCGGCGCATGGCCGACGCGGCGGCCGGGCTGGCAACGCTGGTCGCCCGAGACGAAGGAACGGCCGTGGACGCGGCGACACGGTCCGCCGCCGCCGAGATCGCCCGGGTGGCGCGGGTCGGATTCGAAGCGCTGGCGTGCGACGGCAGCCCGCTCGCGCCGTCGATAGCCGGATCCGAGTCGAAGGCCGTCCAGGTCTGGCAGGAAGCCGCGGGCCCGCTCCTCGAGGAGGCGCGGATGGGCCGCGTCGCCCGTGCGAGTCGCTACGATGCGGCATCGGGCCGCCGCGTCCACGCCGTCGCGCGGGCCTTCGGCCCGCCGGAAGCGCCCACGGGCATCGTGCGGGTGACGGCCGACACGGATGTCGCCGATCGCGAACTCGCGGGCGTGCAGCGCCGACTGCTCGGGGGATACCTTCTCGCCGCCGTCGCGGCGGTCGCCGGAGGCTACTTGCTGGCCCGCCGGGCCGCGCGGCCGGTCCACGAGGTCGCGCAGGCGGCGGTGCGGCTGGCGGCGGGCCAGTTCGACGCGGCCGTGCCGGTGCCCGAGGCGGCCGAGCTCGCCGAACTCGCCTGCGCGATCGCCGGCCTGCGGGAGCAGCTCGTCGAGCGCGGGCTCACGATCGGCCGTCAGGGCACACAGCAGGAGGCGGTGCTGGGCAGCATGATCGAGGGCGTGCTGGCGATCGACGCGCGGCAGCGGATCGTGAGCATCAACCACGGAGCCGCCGAGCTCCTGGGGCTCGATCCCGTCAAGGCGCTGGGCCGCCCGCTCCAGGAAGTGGTGCGCAACCCCGACCTGCGCCGGTTCGCGCTGCTGGCGATCGACTGCCGCGAACCCGTCGAGGACGATCTCGTGATCCGCGGGGCGCGCGACCGCACGATCCGCCTGCGGGGCACCGCCCTCCGCGACGTCTCCGGTGACGGCGGGGCGGTGATCGTGCTCAACGACGTCACCGACATCCAGCGGCTGGAGAACGTGCGCCGCGACTTCGTGGCCAACGTCTCGCACGAGCTCAAGACGCCGATCGCCTCGATCAAGGGGTTCGTCGAGACCTTGCTCGACGGGGCGGCCGACGACCCGGCCGACAACCGGCGATTTCTCGCGATCGTGGCCCGTCAGGTCGAAAGACTCGAGGCGATCATCGAGGATCTGCTCGCGCTCTCCCGGATCGAGCAGAGCGAGGGCACCGGCAGCCTGCCGCTCGAGCGGGTGCATGTGCTGGCGGTCCTCACCGCCGCGGTCGCCGACTGCCAGCCGCGGGCCCGGGACCGCTCCGTGGTGATCGAAGTCACCTGCGACGGCGCGGTCGAGGCCGAACTGAACCCCGCGCTGCTCGAGCAGGCGGTGATCAATCTCGTGGACAATGCGGTGAAATACAGCGATGCCGGCGACACGATCCGAGTGATCGCGGTGGAGGAGCCCGATGGCACCGACGGGCGGCGGGTGCGTGTCAGCGTTCAGGACGAGGGCTGCGGGATCGAGGCCGAGCACCTGCCGCGGCTGTTTGAACGGTTCTACCGCGTGGACCGGGCCCGTAGCCGACAGCTCGGCGGCACGGGGCTTGGCCTGTCGATCGTGAAGCACATCGTGCAGGCCCACGGCGGCGCGGTGTCGGTGGAGAGCACGCCGGGCGTCGGCAGCACGTTCACGATCGACCTGCCGGCCGTCGTGCCGGCATGACGTGTTGATCGCCAGGCCTGGAGGGCCGGGTCAGCACCAGCGGGCGGCGGCCCGCCAAGGGCAGGGCGGCACGATGCCGAGCCGGCCCTTGAAGACAGCATGACAGGCTGAAGCCTGTCCTACGCGGGCGGGTGGCGGTCGTGGAACTCGACGATCTGCCGCCAGGCGTCCTCGGGCGTCTCCGCCCAGCTGAACAGGTCGAGGTGCCCGTCGGCGATCACGCCGTCGTCGGCCAGCCGCTGAAAATCGATGATCTTCGCCCAGTACTCGCGGCCGTAGAGGATGATCGGCACCGGCTGCATGCGATGTGTCTGGCGGAGCGTGAGCGTCTCGAACATCTCGTCGAGCGTGCCGAAGCCACCGGGAAAGAGCACGACCGCGGCCGCCCGGAGGATGAAGTGGAACTTCCGCAGCGCGAAATACTTGAACTGGAAGCAGAGTTCAGGAGTGATGTACGGATTCGGCTGCTGCTCGGCGGGCAGCTTGATGTTGAGACCGATCGACTTGCAGCCGACGTCGAAGGCGCCACGATTCGCCGCCTCCATGATGCCCGGCCCGCCGCCGGTCACGACGACGAAGTCGCGACGGTCGTCGCACTGGTTGTCGATCGACACGAGCCGGGCGAACTCACGGGCCTCGTCATAGTAGCGGCTGCGTCCGAGGAGCCGCTCGCTGCGCGAGACCTCGCGCTGGAGGCGCCGGTCGTCCGGGGCCGCTTCGAGGGCGCGGCGGGCCTCGGCCAGCCGTTTTTCGGCGGCATGCCGCTCGACGATCTGCGTCCCGCCGAACACGATCACCGTCGAGGAGATGGCGTCGGCCTGGAGCGCCAGTTCCGGCTTGTTGAGCTCCAGGAGCATCCGCACGCCGCGCATTTCGACCTTGTCGAGAAGCGAGCGGTCATCCTGCGCGAGCGTGTTGCTCGGCGAGCGGAGGATGGCCTCCATGTTCGCCGCCGCGAGCGCCATGTCGTCGCCGAGCAGCCGGTCGGGAATGATGCTGCAGGTCTGGGGCGGGGCGGGCTTCGATTTCTTCTTCATGACGATCCCTCGAAGTGATGCAGCCTCTCAGGAGAGTGCGAAACCGTCGCCGATGGCCGGAATCGTCGCCTCCCAGCCGAACGTGGCCCGGAGGAATTCGGCCAGCGCCCGGGCGGCCGGGGGCTCTCCATGGACGAGGAACGTGCGTTTCGGCGCAGGCAGGCCGGTGAGCCAGCGGCCGAGTTCGTGCCGGTCGGCGTGGCCGGAGAGGGCGTCCACGCGGCGGATGGCGGCCCGCACCGGGATGTCGCGGCCGTGGATCCGCAGCCACTCGGCGCCGTCGATCAGGCTGCGGCCGCGGGTGCCGGCCGCCTGGAAGCCCGCCACGAGCACGGTGGTTTTCGGGTCGGGGAGCCGCTGGGCGAGGTGGTGGAGGATCCGGCCGCCATTCATCATCCCGCTCGAGGCGATCACGATGCCGGGGCCGTGGTGGGTGTTGATCGCCTTCGACTCGTTGGCGGTCTTCGCCATGCGTACGAAAGGCGAGGCGAGCGACTCGGCGACGCCCGCCATCGTGGCCTCGGAGAAGTCGTGCTCGGCGACATGCCGCCGAAACACCTCCATGGCATCGACCGCCATCGGTGAGTCGATCCATACGGGAACCTCCGGGATCCTTCCGGCCGCCATCAGCGTGCGCAGCAAGTAGACGAGCTGCTGGCAGCGGCCGATCGCGAACGAGGCCACCAACATCATGCCGCCCCGGGCGAGGGCCTCCTTCGTCGCCGCCTCCAAGTCGTCGAGCGGGCGCACGGGCGGGTGGTCGCGGTCGCCGTAGGTGCTTTCGCACACCAGGTAGTCGCAGGCCGGGGGCGGAGCAGGATCCCGGTAGAGCGGAGCGTCGTAGCGGCCGATGTCGCCCGAGAACACGATCCGCCGCCCATCAACCTCGGTCTCCACAAACGAACTGCCGAGCATGTGACCGGCGTCGTGGTAGCGGCAGCGGATCGCCGAGGCCGGATGGAACCACTCCGCGCGGGGCACGGCCTTCACGAGCCGCAGCGTGCGATCGACGTCGCGCTCGTCGTAGAGCGGGAGCGCCGGGGCATGCCTCGAGTAGCCCTTGCGGTTGGCGTAGAGGGCGTCCTCCTCCTGGCACTTCGCGGAGTCGTAGAGGAGCAGGCCGAGCAGATCGGCCGTGGCGGGCGTCATGAAGATCGGCCCTTTGAAGCCTTCCCGAACGAGCCTCGGCAACCAGCCCGAGTGGTCGATGTGGCCGTGGGTCAGTACGACGGCGTCGAGGGACTCCGCCGGTACCGGAAACCGCGCCCAGTTCCGCTCCCGCAGTTGTTTCTCCCCCTGGAACAGTCCGCAATCGACGAGGACCCGCTGCCGGTCCGATTCGAGGAGATGTCGCGACCCCGACACCATCCCGGCCGCACCCAGGAACCGCACATGTGCCACGTGGTCTCTCCGTCGTCAGGGGGTTTCGGCAGGAACCGGCGCGCTGGTCGTGCCGGCGACCACCAATTCACCGGCGTCGATCCGCAGCGAATCCAGCCGCCCCTCGGGCCCGGAACCGCCCCGGATCGCTGGAATGTAGACGACGAGCACCGTCCTGCCATCCAGGCGACGCAGTTCTGTGACGGCACCGGCGGCCGCGAGCCGGCGGCCCAGTTCGGCCAGGACCGGGCCTCCGGGCAGCGGTACCGCCCCAGCGGCCGCCGCCTCGGCCGTGATTCCCAGCTGGTTGACCCCGCGAAGCGCCACCCGCAGATCGCACCACACGACCGTCGAGAACAGGCCCGAGCCGGTGCGGATGGCGACTTCGACCCGGTGCGGACGGAATCGCACCCGTGGTTCGGACAGTCCGCGCGGGAGCAGTCGGGCGTGGTTCCGCGGCAGATCCGTCGCCAGCCACGCATTGACCTCAGTATCGGTCAGGGCCATTCCCCACGGGCCGTCACGCCGCAGGGCTGCACCGAGCGCCGCGGCTTTGGTGACGAGCCGGGCCGCGGCCCGGTCGGTGTCGGGCCCCGCCGCGGCAGCAGGCAGGGCCGGCTCGTGCTTGAGCAGGATCGCGGCCATCACGGCGCCCGCGGCGAGCCCCGTCGCCAGCCCGCCGACGAGGCGTCTCCACCGCCAGCCGCCCTGCGATCCGCCGGTCTGCGTCACCCGACGAACCGCAGGAGGCGCGGAATCGGCAGTTCGGCCATCGGCTCGAGCACGACGTCGCCGGTCGTGTCCTCGTCGAGCTCCTCGCGCAACACCCGCATGCTGTTGGGCGCCTCGATCCCGATCCTGACCTTGTCGCCGCTCACTCGGACCACCGTCACGACCACCGAGTCGCCGACGCGGATCCGCTGGTTTTGCTTGCGGGAGAGAACGAGCATGGATGCCTCCGGAATGAATGGGAATGATCAGGGAGTGCCGCGCTGCACGGCTGGGGAAGATGTGCCCCAAGGGAAACATCGTCCGGTCGGGCAGACTTTCTTGGGGTCTCCCCCGCGCGGCGCCGCCTGGACACGTTGTGCGGGTGGCGCCGCTGGGCGCTACTTCGCCGCCGTCACCGGGGCCGTCGTCGCGGGCTCGACGTAGGCGGCGAGATCGACGGCCTCCGCGAGCGCGATCCGTGCCTCGGCATCTTCGATCCGGTCGCGGTCGGATGCCAGCAGGCGAGGATGGACCTTGTGAACCGAGCGCAGCACCTGGGGAGGCGCGCCGAGCAGGGCAGCACGGGCGTCGATCTCGAGCGTCACCGAGCCGGGTATGCCGCCGGCGGCCGCGATCCGCTTGTTGAGTGCCAGCCGTGGGAAGGGGGGCAACCCACCGGGGTGAAGCAGGGCCTTGAGCAGGATCGCGGTGTCGGCGAACCGGCGATAGGTTTCGGCGGCGTCGTCCGACGGGGCGTCGTCGGAGACGATCTCGTAGCGTACGCGCGGCCCCGACAACTTGAACGTGCCCTCGTCCGCGCCGGCTTCGGGCTCGAAGTCGGGGCCACCCGCCCAGCGCACGAGCCGGTCGTCGGACCGCCGCGCCCAGGCTGCGAGTGACACGCTCAGGCGTTCCAGACGCAGGGCGTCGATCTCGGTTTTGATGTTGCGCCGGGCATCGATCACGACCACGCGTTCCCGGGCCGGATCGTGAAGCACGATCTCACCATCGCCGCCCGGGCCATCGAGAAAATCCCAGGCGAGCCCGTCGCGGAACAGCGTGAGACTCGTCGCGACGGGCGTCGCGCCGTGGTCGGTGAAGATCTCGCTCTCGACCCGCATCTCGAGCGGCTCGCCGGCGGTCGCCGACCAGGCGAGCGCGGCAGCGACGAGACCCAGGATGTGTGGCACAGGACGGTGCATGCGGCCCACGATACCAGCCCGCCGCACGCCGCCCCAAGGCCGAAATGGCACGCGTTTGCCCCTGTTTTTTCGCCTCGCGGCCGGTGAGACTACTGGTCCGTGGACAAACCCCTCCACGACCTTTGCCCACCCAGGCGACCAGCGGCCGGTTTCTTTTCCCACGGGCTCCTCAGGGCGATGTTCCTCTCCGACCTCCTCGTCGTGTTCGCCGTCACCGCCGCGGTGGTGTTCGTGTTTGGCCGGGCCCGCGTGCCGAGCGTCGTGGGCCTGCTCGTGTCGGGCGTGCTCGTGGGTCCCTACGGCCTGTCGCTCGTGGCCGACGTCGAGAGCGTCGAACTGCTGGCGGAGATCGGCGTGATCGTGCTCCTGTTCACGGTGGGGCTCGAGTTCTCCACGTCGCGGCTGATGGTCATGCTGCCGCTCATGGCCCGGATCGGCCTGCCCCAGATCCTCGGCACGACCGCGATCGTGACGGCCGCCACCTGGTGGTATCTGGGCACGCTCGCGCAGGCGGTGTTCGCAGGCCTGCTCGTGGCGATGTCGAGCACGGCGATCGTTCTCAAGCTCCTGGCCGACCGTGGTGAGAACGGCACGCCTCACGGGCGCATCGCCGTGGCCGTCCTGCTCCTCCAGGACCTGCTCGTCGTCGCCGCGATGCTCGCGGTGCCGCTGCTCGCCGACGCGGCAGGCAAGGCGCCCATACCGGTCACCGCGGCGATGCCCGCGCCGCCCTTGTTCGCCAATCCCGTCGCCGCGGTCGTGGCCGGGTTGGCGGTGGTGGCCGCGGTGTTCATCGCCGGACGGCGGCTCGTGCCGGCGGTCCTGCACGAGGTCGTGCGGCAGCGCAATCGCGAATTGTTCCTGATCACGATCGTGCTCGTCTGCCTCGGCACAGCGGCGATCACCGCCCAGGTCGGCCTGTCGCTGGCGCTCGGTGCATTTCTGGCAGGCCTGTGCCTCGCCGAGAGCGAGTACGGGCACCAGGCCTTCACGGAAGTGCTGCCGTTTCGTGACACGCTCGCCAGCCTGTTCTTCGTCTCGGTCGGCATGCTGCTCGACATCCGTTTTCTCGCCGCCAACGTCGGCCTCGTCGCCATGACGGTGGTCGCGATCGTCGTCTGCAAGACGCTCGTCACCGCCCTGCCCGCCTGGTGGGCCGGCTTTCCCCTGCGCACGAGCCTGCTCGCCGGCGCCGGCATCGCGCAGGTGGGGGAGTTTTCGTTCGTGCTTGGGTCGCGTGGGGCCGAGGCCGGCCTGCTCGATGCCCGCGACTACCAGACATTTCTCGCCGCCGCAGTGCTCACGATGGCAGCCACGCCGTTCTGCGCCGCCGGGCTGCCCCTGCTGCTCGAACGGCTGGCGCAGGCCGGACGTCTGTCCGGATGGCTGCGCGAGCCGCCTGCCGAGACGGGCGGTCCGAACTTGGCCGACCACGTGATCATCGCCGGCTTCGGGCTCAACGGCCGCAACCTCGCCGCCGCGCTCGGCGAGTTCGGCGTGCGGCACGTGATTCTCGAGCTCAACCCGCAGACCGTGCGCGAGGAGCTGCGGGCGGGGCGGGATATCCGCTACGGGGATTGCACCCGCGGCCCCGTCCTCACCCATGCGGGGCTGGAGCGGGCCCGGGCCTATGTGATCGCGATTTCCGATCCGGCGAGCACGCGGCGCAGCGTCCAGGTCGCACGGGAACTCGCGCCGGCCGTGCGGATCTACGTCCGGACGGAGTACCTCGTGGAAGTGGACGAGCTCCAGGCGCTCGGGGCCGACGAGGTGATTCCCGCGGAGTTCGAAACGGCGCTCACCCTCTTCGACAGGGTGCTCGGCCTGTACGCCGTGCCCGAGGAGACGATCGACGCCTTGGTGGACAAGATGCGGCTGGAAAACTATGGGTTTCTGCGATCCGGCCGCTCGCGGCGGCTGGGCGGCGGGCCGGTTTCCCCTTCCGGGGCGGCCGATGCATGATTGGGGCGGGGCGAGACCAGCCCCGCATTTCGGAGTCGGACATGAGGCGTTTCCAGACAACGGTGTCGATGGCTCTCGCGGCGGCCATGGGAGTGGCGACCGCCGCCGCCGCCGACAGCTGGCCGCAGTGGCGCGGGCCCGACGGGCAGGGGCACGCCGCAGGGGCACGCGACCTTCCGGTCGCGTGGAGCGAAACGGAGAACGTCGCCTGGAAGACGCCGCTTCCCGGCCGGGGCTGGTCGTCGCCCGTGCTCGACGAGCGCCACGTCTGGCTGACGACCGCGGTTGAGACGGAGGCGGACGAGGCCGAGAAAGCGGAGCAGCTCGCGGCCACGAAGAACAGCCAGCCCGTCGAGGTGGCGCGCTCGGTGACGATGCGGGCGCTCGCTGTCGCGCGGGAGTCGGGCAGGAT
The DNA here is from genome assembly GCA_040397685.1 of Pirellulales bacterium. GTDB lineage: Bacteria > Planctomycetota > Planctomycetia > Pirellulales > UBA1268 > RGVT01. Next base: position 4,840 of record JBBAVM010000001.1, on the reverse strand, counting down.
CGTCCACGACGTCGCGCTGTTCACCGTGGAGAAGCCGCAGCCGATCCACAAGCTCAACTCGTTCGCTTCGCCCTCCCCCGTCCTGGCCGCCGGCCGGCTCTACTGCCACTTCGGCGACTACGGCACCGCCTGCCTCGACACCGCGACGGCGCAGGTCGTGTGGGTGAACCGCGACCTGCGGCTCGACCACATGAACGGGCCGGGCAGCACGCCCGTCGTATGGCGCGACCGCCTCGTCATCCCGTGCGACGGCAGCGACGTGCAATACATCGCGGCGCTCGACACCGCCACCGGCGCCGTGGCCTGGAAGACGCCACGATCGGGCGAGTTGCGGGACAACCCCGACCTCAAGAAGGCGTACGGCACCCCGCTCATCCTCTCCGGCCAGGATGGAGAGGTGGTCGTTTCGCCGGCGGCGGACTGGGTCTACGGCTACGACCCCGCCACCGGCAGGGAACTGTGGCGGGCGTCCTACGGCGCGCTCGGCTTCTCGGTCGTGCCACGGCCGGTCGCGGCCCACGGGCTCGTCTTCCTGAGCACGAGTTTCACGAAGCCGGAGGTGCTGGCCGTGCGGCCGGGTGGCGACGGGGCCCGGCCCGAGATCGTGTGGCGCCAGGCTCGCGGCGCCCCGAGCATGCCGTCGCCGCTCGTCGTGGGCGACGAACTCTACGTCGTGAGCGACAAGGGCATCGCCACCTGCCTCGACACGAAGACCGGGGACGTGGTCTGGTCAGAGCGGCTGGGGGGGAATTTCTCGTCGTCGCCGCTGTTCGCCGATGGCCGGATCTACGTGGGCAACCGGGACGGCGCGACGTTCGTGATCCGCCCCGGCCGCTCGTTCGAACTGCTCGCGACGAACCAGCTCGACGGCCAGATCTTTGCCACGCCCGCCGCCCTCGGCCGTGCGCTTTATCTGCGGACCGACGAGGCGCTGTATCGGCTCGAGAACCGGATGCCCTGACGTGACCGCAGCCGTTCTCCCGCTGCTCTCGCGCCGCGCCTGGCTGGCCACCATGGCCGCCGCGGGCCTGCTGCCCATGCTCGCGGCCGCACCGCGTCGCCGCGACATCCGACTCGGCTTCGACAATTTCGCGATCCGGGCTCTCGGGCTCGACGCCCGGCAACTCGTCGATCATGCCGCGGCCCTGGCATGCGATTCGATCTTCATCACCGACTTTGGCCCGTTTCGGGGAAAGCTCGACGACGCGGACCTCGGCGCGATCCGGGCCTATGCGGCCGACAAGGGCGTGGGCATCGAACTCGGCTCGTGGAGCGTCTGCCCCACCTCGAAGACCTTCAAGCCCGACTGGGGCACGGCGGAGGAGCACCTCGCGCTTGGCATCCGCATGGCGAAGGCGCTCGGCTCGCCGGCCCTCCGGGTGATCCTCGGCAATCAGGCCGACCGGCTCACGCCCGGCGGCATCGAGGCCCGGATCGCCGATACGGTGGCGGTGCTGAAGGCGGCCCGCTCCCGGGCGCTCGATGCGAACGTGAAGATCGCCGTCGAAAATCATGCCGGCGACATGCAGTCGCGGGAGCTGCTCGGGCTCGTGGAGGCGGCCGGGCCCGAGTTCGTGGGCGTCAATTTCGATTCGGGCAACGCCTGCTGGGCTCTCGAGGATCCCGTCACGGCCCTCGAACGGCTCGCCCCCCACGTGCTCACGACGAGCCTGCGCGACACGATGGTGTGGGAGACGCCGACGGGCGTGACGACGCAGTGGACCGCCATGGGCGAGGGCTGCACCGATCTTGCCGCCTTCTTCGACTTCTTCGAGCAGCGTTGCCCCGGCGTCACGGTGCACATCGAGACGATCTCGGGCTTCCCGCGGGCGTTTCCGCTCACCGACCGCGTCTTCTGGCAGGCCTTTCCTCACGCCCGCGCCGCCGACCTGGCCGCGTTTCTCGCGCTCGCGAAGCGTGGCCACGAGATCCCGCCGTTCCAGCCGCCGGCGGGCTCCGCGAAACTCGCCGCCGAGCGTGAGTTTCAGCAGGCGGAACTCGCCCGCAGCATTGCGTACTGCCGCGAGACACTCGGCCTCGGCATGTTGTGAGTAGATTCGTGGGCCAGGCTTCAGCCTGTCATGCAGCTTTTCTTGTCGCTGCCTTCGGCACCACGGAAGCCCGAAGCGCGAGCGAGGGCGCCGGTCCCCCGTCACGCTCCAGATACGTGTGGCGGTTGAGGGCGGCTCGCCAGCGGCCCGACGGGGCCGTCCTGCGGCTGGTTCGCGATACACTCTACGCGATCCAGCCGGGCCTGCTTCGGGCCCGGGCTGCGGAGTTCCCGGCGCCCCGGAGGCCGCTCGATGCACTGGCTCTACCTGGCGATCGCGATCGTGGCGGAGGTTGTGGGGACGAGTTTGCTGCGGGCTTCGGCCGGATTCTCGAAGCCGCTGCCGAGCCTGATGGTCGTCGTGGGCTACGGACTCGCGTTCTTTTTCCTCTCGCTCACGCTCGACAAGATCCCGGTCGGGATCGCCTATGCGATCTGGAGCGGTGCGGGCGTCACGCTCATCGCCGCGATTGGCTGGCTCTTCCTCGGGCAGAAACTCGACGCGGCGGCGGTCGTGGGCATGGGGCTGATCGTGGCCGGCGTCGTCGTGCTCAACCTGTTCTCGAAGTCGGCAGCGCACTGACGCCCGGCACGTCGTAGCTGGGCCTCCGGCTCGGGGGCGGCAAAAGTCTCGTCGCAGGGCCGGGGCGGCCCATGCTCCTCGAGCGTTCGCCGACCCCCTCGCCTGCCCGCTATGGTGCGCCATCCAACGCTCAATAAAGCCCAACGAGCTTCACGCTCGCGATCGCAAGGACAGCGGCCATCAGGAGCTGCAGAGCACGGACGGGAAGCTGAAACGCACCGAGGTGGGAGCCGATCGCGCCGCCGAGCACGGCGGCGACGATCACGGGCAGGCTGACTGTCGGCAGGGCCCGGCCGGCGATGACCTCGCCGGCCAGGCCGGCCAGCGAGTTGACGAGGATGAAGGGGGCCGTGACGGCGGCGATCTGTTTGACCGGTGCCGCACCCAGAGCCAGGAGCACCGGCGTGAGAAACACCCCGCCCCCGACACCCGTAAGCCCGGAGAGCAGGCCGATGCCGCCGCCGAGCGCCGCGAGGAGGGGCGTGGTCGATGGGCTCGATGCGTCAGCCGCCAGCGGCTCGGGAGTCGTCGCCGGCCAGGCGTCGCGCAGGAGTTTGATCGCCGACACCGCGAGCACGATCCCCACGAGCTTCTCGAAAGCGCCGGTCGGAAGCCGGAGCATGCCACCCACGAGCGCACACGGCACGCTCGCCATGGCGAGCGGCCGGAGGAGGTTCCACCGGAAGTGGCCGGCGCGGACGAACTGCACCGTGGCGATCGTCGCCACGAGCACGTTGAGGATGAGCGCCGTCGGGCGGACGACCTCGGGCGCGAGGCCGAACAGCGTCATCACGGCGATGTAGCCCGTCGCCCCGGCATGGCCGACCGACGCGTAGAGCAGCGCCACGAGCCCGATCGCGATGGGCAGAATGGCGTTCATGCCCCTGGCGCGGCGTGCTTCCGGAGCAGTTCAAACGGTACGACATCGAGCGACTTCTCGTGCGTCGCCTCGAGGATCACCGGTGGAGCACGGCCCGCCCGCGCGGCCTCCAGCCACCGCGCGGCGCACAGACACCAGCGGTCTCCGGCGACGAGTCCGGGGAAATCCCACTGTGGCCGCGGCGTCACGAGGTCGTTGCCGGCTGCGACGGTGAACTCGAGGAAGTCGGCCGTCATCACGGCGCACACGGTATGCACGCCCTCGTCGGCCGGTCCCGTGCGGCAGCAGCCGTCGCGGAAGAAGCCGGTGAGCGGCTCGCGGGAGCAGGCGACGAGCGGGCCGCCGAGCACGTTGCGGTCCGGCTTGCGGGCGGCAGGCTTGTCGGAGGGCGGGATCGCGATCATGCCGGGTATGATGCCCGCGGCACCACCCCCGCACAACGACCAGCCATGTTGAGCCTGCAATCCGCCTCCACCGCCCGATGGCTCACCCAGGTCGATGCCGGCCTCGACGACGTGCTCATCGATCACGCCCACTGCGAGAAGAAGGCCGCGGGCGTGGCGATGAACCTCCTCTTTTCCTACGTTGATCATGTGGCCCTCGCCCGGGCGATGACCGAGATCGTGAACGAGGAGCTCGAGCACTTCCGCCTCGTTCTCGACCTGCTCGAGCGGCGCGGCATTCCGTTCAAAAAACTGTCGCCAAGCCGCTACGGACCGCGGCTTCACGAGCTGATCCGTAAGGACGAACCAGCCCGGGCCGTGGACCGGCTGCTCGTCGCGGGCCTCATCGAGGCCCGCAGCTGTGAGCGGTTTTCGCTGCTCGCGGAGCACGTGGCCGACGTGGAACTGCGCGACTTCTACCGGAGCCTCTTCGAATCGGAGGCCCGGCACCACTCGACCTACGTCCGCCTCGCCTACGACTTCCAGCCTGAGCACACGGTGCGCGAGAGACTGCATGAACTCTCGGCCCGGGAAGCCGAGATCATCGAGATCGGCGACCCTGTGCCACGCATGCACAGCTGAATGACATCGTTGCGCCAAAGCCGGCTCGTGACGGCCCAGACCCCCTCGCCGGACGTTCGCCTCAGCCCTCCAGGCTTCGGCTCTCTGCATGTCCGCTTCGCTTCGCCATCCTCGCCTGCGCTCGCTTCCATAGCCCGGCTCGAGGGCATGGGCAGCCCCGAGCCTTCCCATGAAAGAAGCCCGAAGCGCGAGCGAGGGAATGCGTTTCTCCCTCGCTTGCGCTTCGGGCTTCCGTCGAAGCGAGGGCGCAGGCCCGCTGCAAGTCACGCAGGCTCTCAATCGCCGGGCTGAACAGCGACATC